>CAMMAZ010000040.1 GCA_946493765.1 uncultured Clostridia bacterium
TTGCTTACGGCGAAGTTTTCTAATTCTGTAACACATCATTGACAAACCTACAAAAGCTGCATATTTTTAAGATAAATTCCGGTCCGGACAACCGATTCCGCTTCCAGGGAAATCCCCTCGTTTTCCGCTTTTTCCAAAAGCAGCATGGGATTGATGTTCAAGGTATTCCCGGCCGGCAATATAAGCTTTAATACCCCGCCGCCGGTCTCGGGTTCAAACTGCCATTCTTTGATATGCGGTTTTAAATCGATTTGTTTGATCTGCTTTTTTTTGGTTTGTTTTTGAACGAAAAGTTCCGTTTGTTCCAGCATCGCACACAGCCTTTGTACATTTTCCCGGTCGCAGACCAGATGCAATGCAAAAGAAGCATAACACAAATCGCGCGGTTTATGTGCCGGTTTTGTGACCTCTAAAATCCGAAAGCTTTCCGGCATGACCGCCTGCAGTTTTGGCAAAACAGCGTCCAGGTCATACGCATCGTCCGACAGGCGAAAATCCATCACTTCATAGGTGCTGGTAAATCCGAGCGATAATGGCAACGCGAAAGAGATGAAAGGGCGCGGATTATAGCCCTGTGTGTGCCAGACCGGCAGGCCGGAACGTTTTAACGCGCGCAGCATCATCCGGTTAACGTCCAGATGGGAAATATATTTCGCCCGGCCGCTTTTTTGATAGATCACCCTAACATCCTGCACAGCGTCTTCCTCCCTTAAACAGTTTATTGGCGCCGCATCCTGCACATTTTTCGCGGCAGTTGGGCGTGGTGGCAGCCTTTTTGGCAAGCTCGTTTTCTTTTTGCAAAAACCGTTTGGTCACGCCATAATCCAAATGATCCCACGGCAGGATCTCGTCATATTCCCGCTGCCGGTTCGCATAAAAACGCATGTCAAGACCGCAGTCGGCAAACGCCTGCTCCCACAGCGCCATGTTGAAATATTCGCCCCAGCTGTCGAACCGGCAGCCGAGCTGCACCGCACAATGCAGCACGGCGGACAGCCGGCGGTCTCCTCTGGCAAACACCGCTTCCAGCAAAGAAGTTTGGCTTTCATGCCAGCTGATTTTGATTTTTTTGGTGCGGATGGATTCCACCAGCAGCTGCTGTTTGCGGCGCACTTCGGACAGCATGTCCTGCGCCATCCATTGAAACGGCGTGTGGGGTTTGGGAACGAAAGTTGCAAGACTGATGCTCACCTGCACGCTTTTCCCCTTCGGCCGATCCTCCAGATGATAAAACAAATCCACGATTTTCTGCCCTAATTTCCCGATCGCCAAAATATCCGCATCGGTTTCATAAGGCAGACCCAGCATGAAATAGAGCTTCACGCTGCAATGTCCGCCACGAAAAGCCGTTTCACAGGTTTTTAAAATCGTTTCCTCATCGATGTTTTTATTGATCACATCCCGCATGCGCTGGGAACCGGCTTCCGGCGCAAAGGTCAATCCTGATTTTCGGATTTTCGAGACTTTTTCCATCAGTTCGGGAGAAAAATTATCGATGCGCAAAGAGGGCAGCGAAATATTCACATTATCCTTTTGCGTCCAGTCGAGCATGTCGTTTAAAAGCGGTTCGATCTGGGTGTAGTCGCTGGTGGATAAAGAAGAAAGCGACACCTCCTCATAGCCGGTGGAATCGCAAAGACATTTGGCCTGCCGGGATACCGTTTCATATTGTTTTTCCCGCACCGGCCGGTAAATCATGCCGGCCTGGCAGAACCGACAGCCGCGGATGCAGCCGCGGAACACCTCCTCGACCGCCCGGTCATGCACCGTTTCGATAAACGGCACCACAAACTTGTCCGGATAAAAGGCCTTGTCCAGATCCTGCACAATCGCTTTTTGAATCGGAAACGGCGCGCCGTCTTTTGGACACACTGCCTCGATCTGCCCGTTCTCCTTATAAGTTACGTCATACAAAGACGGAATATAAACGCCCTTGATTTTGGATGCCGCTTTTAAAAATTCCGCTTTGGAACAATTTTGCAGTTTATACGTTCTGTATAACTCGATAAACTGCACATCCGACTCTTCCCCGTCTCCCAAAAACACGGCGTCGCAAAAATCCGCCAACGGCTCGATGTTGCAGGTGCAGGGACCACCCACAACGACCATGTGGTTTAAATCCTTTCTGTCCTTTGCAAAAAGCGGAATACCGGATAATTGCAGCATGTTGAGCATGTTGGTATAACACAATTCATATTGCAAGGTAAAGCCGATGATATCAAAATCCTTGATATCATCCAAACTTTCCAGCGCAAAGACGCCCATGCCCTCTTTTTTTAAATTTTCCTCCATGTCCGGCCATGGCGCGAACACCCGTTCACACCAAACGCGATCCATCTGGTTGATCAGGGCATATAAAATTTTCATTCCCAAATGGGACATGCCGATTTCATAGGTATCGGGAAAACAGAAAGCGAAACGCACATCCACTTCCTGTTTGTTTTTGATCACACTATTGAGTTCCCCGCCGGTATACCGGCCGGGTTTTTGCACATTTTTTAAAAGTCTTGCCAACGTCAATTCCGTCATATTTTCATTCCTTAGAATTTTTTCTTTATTTTACTATACTTTTCTCCAATTTTCAATAACGCAAATTCACAAGTGTCAAAATGCCAAGATAAATAACACAGATCGCAAGGCTGGTATTGAAACCGCTGTAAATAAACAGCGCGGTTGCCGACGCTGTCAAAAGCAGCAGCGAAAAGATCGCCAGAATACCGGAAATACGATCAGCCGCGGTTTTATGAAGTTTCATCGAAAGCGCTATATTGATCATGTCATAACCGTCCAGCCCATGCAACGGAATCAAATTGAACACGGCGATCGATAGATTGGAAACCGCGAAAAGCATCAGCTTTTCATTCGCCGCCGTCCGGTACAGCAGTGCGCAGACCGCAAATAGCAAAAGATTGACAAAGCAGCCGCCGGCCGCCACTGCCAACTCTTTTTTATAGCTTGTGATTTCATTTTTTCTTTTAATCAGAATTCCGGCCGGCTGCAAAACGATCTCCTGCGGTAGAATGCGCAGCGCCGCCATAACCGCCAGGTGCCCCAACTCATGCAAAATCACGGCGCAAATGCCAAACAGCATGATCCCCGTTTGATCGACAAGCAGCAAAATACACAGCACCGATAAAAACAGAAGTGAGATATAAATTTTACAATGCAAAATCCGGATCGCCAAGGCTTTCACCTCAAAGCTCAATAAACCAGCGTGGATTCAGTCGAATATCATTGACACGCACTTCAAAATGCAGATGCGGACCCGTTGAAAGGCCGGTACTGCCTACATGCGCTGTGACATCCCCTTTTTTGACAACATCCCCTTCCTTAACGTCGATACTGCTGCAATGGGCATACATGGTCTTGACGCCGTCGGTGTGGGTGATAATAAAATAATTACCGTAGCCGTAATCATCATAAACGACCTGGGTAACCGTTCCGTCAAGCGCGGCATAAATATCGGTGCCTTCCGCAGCGCCGATATCGATACCTGTGTGGAAAGAATATTTTCCGGAAATGGGATGAATGCGGTAGCCAAACTCGCAGGTCACTGTTCCCACAACCGGCAAATGCATGGTGTTGACCTGCGCGGTAGACAGCTGTTCATTGACGTCATCACTGATTTCATGCTCATTTTCAATGAAATCGACATCCTCATCTGCTTCGCCGCCCATACCGTAGGCTGTTGCCTGCACGGCGATGATTTTTCTTGCTTCATTTGCGGACAACACCTGCTGCATATTGATACTCTGGTCAAAATTTTCCTCGAAAACGGCTCTGGAATACTGGTAAACTTCTCCGCCGATCACCTTCACCGCCAGCACAAAAACCAGTGCCAGCGCGCAAATCACAATCTGTGCAATTAAAAAATCAAATGTTTTGTCCCGCTTGACCGCCGGTTTTGCAGTCTTGACTTCCATTTCTTCATCCATAAAAAATCCTCCGTGCAGTTTTCTTAATAGAAAGATATGCACGAAGGATTTTGAAAATGCTCTAATCTTTGAATATGACTTTATGGAACGCCTTTTTTCCTTTTTTGATCACGACATGTCCTTTTTCAAAGGCGTCGATCGAAATCTGATCGGTCACCTGCGTTTTCTTTTCACCGTCGACCGCAACGCCGCCCTGTTGGATCAACCGCCGTGCTTCTCCTTTAGATGGCGCCAATTTTGTCAAACACAGCAAATCGATCACCGAAATCTGATTTTCTGAAAACGCGTCCTTTCCAATGGTTGTCGAGGGCATGTTTTCATCTTCAACGCCGGCGCCGAACAGCGCTTTTGCAGCCTGCTGCGCGTTTTGTGCCTGTTCTTCCCCGTGAATCAGCTTTGTCAGCTCAAACGCCAGTTTTTCTTTCGCTGCGTTGATCGCGCTGCCGGATAGTTTTTCATATTCTGCGATTTCTTCCAGCGGCATGAAGGTCAGCATTTTCATACAGTTGATCACATCCGCGTCGTCGATATTCCGCCAATACTGATAAAATTCATAGGGCGAGGTTTTTTCCGGATCCAGCCAAACGGCGCCCTTTTCAGTTTTGCCCATTTTTTTGCCTTCGCTGGTCTGCAGCAGTGAAAAGGTCATGCCATAGACCTCTTTTTGCTCGCATTTGCGCACCAGTTCCACGCCGCCGATAATATTGCTCCACTGATCGTCGCCGCCCAGCTGCATCACGCAACCTTTGGTTTTAAAAAGCTGCAGGAAATCATAGCTTTGCATGAGCATATAATTGAGTTCAAAAAAGGACAGGCCGCGTTCCAGCCGCTGTTTATAGCATTCCGCAGCCAGCATTTTATTCACCGAAAAATGCACGCCGATTTCCCGGATAAATTGAATATAATTTAAATTCAACAGCCAGTCCGCATTGTTGACCATCAGCGCTCTATCATTTGAAAAATCAATCAGTTTCGACATCTGCGCCTGAAAACAGCTGATATTGTGCGCAATCGTTTCCTTTGTCAGCATTTTGCGCATATCTGTTTTGCCGGAAGGGTCTCCGACCATACCGGTACCGCCGCCGAACAGTGCGATCGGCGTGTGTCCCGCCCTTTGCATGTGTGCCATCACCATGATCTGTACAAAATGACCGACATGCAGGCTGTCCGCCGTTGGGTCAAATCCGATATAAAACCGGATTTTCCCGTTGTTTAAAAGTTCTTTTACCTTTTCCTCATTGGTGCATTGGGCGATCATGCCCCGTGCTTTCAATTCGTCAAAAACACCCATTTGATTCAATCCTTCTCCTTTTTGATTGCATTAAAAAAGCCCTCTGCTTTAAAGCAGAGGACGAAAAATCGTGGTACCACCTCAATTTATCTGCATCTTACAACACAGACCTCACAAAGTCCGCAGGCATTTTGATCCACAGGACTTTTGCGCTGTAACGTGCGCACACGAAAATCCCTACTGCAAAACGGTTCAGGATTTTGGCTCAGGGATGTATTTTAGCGGCTCTGCTGTTCTCCTTGCACCGACCGGAGACTCTCTGCACATCGATCTTCCGCTTACTTCTTCCCATCATCGCCTTTATCGAATTTTGCTTAGTATAACACATGCTACCCTTATTTGTCAACCGGATAAAACATATAAAGATACACATCATTTTGCCGCATCGGCTGCACCGCCGTGTATCCGCCCCTAACACTGACCATTTGCGATGCAATCGGTTTGCCATTGCATTTACTTTTCAGAAATTCCACCTGCTTTGGCAGCAATGTGCCGTCGGTATCCAGATTCAAAAACGCCGTGTAGCAGTCGTTGACGCCATAGCCCACCGAATATCGATCCAATCGATACTGTCCGTCCGGCAGACAAACGGTTAGCTGCACCGGATCTGATGCGTCCGGTTTTGGATTTTCCTTAAAAAACAACTGGTTGCATTTTGTCTGCACCGGCGGTGTATGATCCCAAAATAAAACCGCTAAAGTCTGTCCATCTGTGCCCGCAACACATCGCCGGTCGGATGTTGCAATCATTTGATCCGGCAGCATGTTTAAATACCAGAATGCAAAAAAGGATGGTTTTTTGATGCCTTGAATATTTTGCAAGCCAAAACCCCCGTGGAACGGCGACGGTCCCGGACCTGTTTCTTCAAAAATATCCGAAAAAGTCCAATAGGACATCGAATCGGCAAGTCCGTCAAATCCCGTCAATTGATCTAAAATATAAGCGGCGCTATAATAGCTATCGTGCACGGGATCCCGCGGTGTGTAGCTTGCGCTCCACTCGGTGTAATGGATCTGCAACGCCGGCAGCGCCGAACTGCGCACTGTGTGATGCACGGTCTGCGCGCCTTTGATCAATGTACCGGAATCGGCGTGCATGACGGTTTTGCCCGTTCCGAACAAATCGACATAGCCGTCGTCCCCGCTTTGGTAGTCCACACAGCCATAATTGTGGGTGCTGATAAAATCCAGCGGATATTCGTTTGCCGCACAAGCGGAAATAAAGGGTTCCACCCAAGCCAGCCCCGCCGTTGCCGGACCGCCGACCAAAATTTTATCATCCACGCTTTTGACCGCTTTTACGGTATTGGCATACAGCTTTAAATAATCTTCAAATGGTTGATCGCTGTCAAAGAAGCAACGCAGATTCGGCTCGTTCCATACTTCCACCGGCCACCGGCGCACTTCAGCCTTTCCATACCGCGCGATCAGATGCCGGAATAATGCAGCAATCAGCGCCGACCACTTTTCCATGGATTTTGGCATCGTCACATTGCCATTCCATGCAAAAATCGTTGTCTTCCCTGATGCAAGCGCTTTGGGCATAAACCCAAGCTCAAGAAACGGACGAACGCCGATTTGCAGCATAAAATCAAACAAAAGATCAATATACTGAAAATTATACCGTGCATGCCCGTTGCTGTCCTCGGTATAAACGCCCATATCATCGTGCAAAAGCCCGTGAAAGCGCAAATACCGAAATCCGCACTCTTCCACCGCTTCTTTTAAATGCCGCTGATTTTCTGCCGTTAAGCTCTCGTAAGCCCTTCCGCCGCCGACACAAGCATTCCAATGTTTTGCCTTTGCTTTTGTGCCGGCCGCCGGATCAATGTGGATATGACGCATAAAGCTCATCCTCGCTTTTTATGGATTCATTCCCGCCAAATGCAGCATTTCTTCCGCACTTTTCAAATTGGCCTCAGTTACCGCTGAACCGATGATTCGCGCCAGTTCCCGGCGGCGACCATCGAAATCAAGCGGTGTGATCCGCGTGACTGCGCGTCCTTTTTGAATGTCCTTTTCAATCAACAAATGGGTTTGTGCCAGCGCTGCGATCTGCGCTAAATGGGTGACGCAAATCACCTGTTTTCCGTTTGCTGTTTCTTTTAGCTTAATGCCGACCTTTTGCGCTGCACTGCCGCTGATCCCGGTGTCGATCTCATCGAAAATCAGGGTACCGACCGGATCATCAGAGGATAAAACATTTTTAATTGCCAGCATGATCCGGGACATTTCACCGCCCGACGCAATTTTAATCAGCGATTTTAAAGGTTCACCCGGATTGGTGGAAATCAAAAATTCCACTTTGTCCGCGCCATGGCGGGAATAAGCGGCCGGTTCCACCGATACGGCGATTTTCACGCCCGGCATGTTCAAAAATGCAAGCTGTGCCGCAACATCCTTTGCAAACTGTGCACCCGCCTTTTTGCGGGATTGCGTCAACCTGCCGCCCAGCGTTTTCACCCGTTCCACCTGAGACGCCAACGTTGTGTGCAATTTGCCCAGTTGCGCATCCTGCAATACAATGGAATCCAGTTCATCTTTGGCTTTCTGATAAAAGTCTAAAACCGCCTGCTCATTTTCTCCGTATTTCTGAAATAAACGATATAACAAATCCAAACGCTGTTCAACCGTTTCCAATTCACCCGGATCAAATTCGGTCTGCTCCATCAAATCCTCTATTTTTCCCCGCACATCTTCCAACTGGTATTTCGCATCGGCGATTTGATCGGAAATCGCCGATGCCTGCGGATCATAGCGGCTGATCTGTGTGATATCGGCAAACGCACCGTCAATCCTTTCGAGTGCGCCCTTTGTTTCGTCATCCTCTCCGGAAATCGCATAATAGGCGCGCTGTAAAGCTTCCGCAATCGTCTGCGCATGATTGATCGCGTCCCGCCTTTGCAGCAAACGCTGCTGCTCGCCGGGTTTTAATTCTGCCTGCTCGATTTCTTGAATCTGATAACGCAGCATTTCCATGCGGCGTTCTTTCTCCTGGGTATTTTGCGTCAGTTCCTTGATCTGCTTTCTGGTTTTCTGCATATCCGAAAAAGCCGCCCCATACTCCGCCAGCAATGATTCGTTTTTGGCAAGCAGGTCGATATACAAAACATGTTTTTCCGGATTCAGCAGTGCCTGTGAATCGTGCTGTCCGTGAATATTAATCAGCAGCGGTGCGATCTCCCGCAGTATCGATGCCGTTGCCGGCATACCGTTGATTTTCGCCGCACTTTTTTGTTCCGACAGCAGCCGTGTAATGACCAGCGTGTCCTCGTCGCTTGTGTAACCGAGTTCTTTGAGTTTTTGTGTCAGTTCTTTTGACAGATCGCCAAATTCAGCGCTTACAACCGCTTTTTCACATCCCTGCCGGATCAGTTCGCGAGACGTTCGTTCCCCGAGCACTGCATTGATGGAATCGATCAAAATGGATTTGCCGGCGCCCGTTTCACCGGTCAGCACGGTAAACCCGGGACCAAAATCGACATCGGCTTTTTCAATGACCGCAATATTTTCAATATGCAGGGATAAAAGCATCTGCGACGACTCCTTTATTTTTCAAAGTCCGTGATTGCTTTGAGTTTTTCACACAATGCAATAGCGGCTTGTTCGTTTTGCGCAATAATCAGAATAGTATCATCGCCCGCGAGAGAGCCGACGATTTCGGGAAACTCCATACTATCGAGCGCCGCACAGGCAGCGTTTGCCATGCCGGCATAACATTTGATGACCACATC
The DNA here is from genome assembly GCA_946493765.1 of uncultured Clostridia bacterium. Classification (GTDB taxonomy): domain Bacteria; phylum Bacillota; class Clostridia; order Oscillospirales; family Acutalibacteraceae; genus RUG11462. The sequence continues at coordinate 8,960 of CAMMAZ010000040.1, forward strand.
ATTCATCGCCCGTGCCACAGAAATCACACTGTTGGAAAAAATCGAGGAAAATTTCGGTTCAATCACCTTTTTGGGTTCACCGGGTAATGTGTAGCACATCACGCCCTTGGCGTTGACAGCTTTAATCAGGCCGATTTTTTTAATATCTCTTGAAACGGTCGCCTGCGTGACCTCGTAACCGTTTTCCCGGAGCTTCTCTAACAATTCCTCTTGTGTTGTGATTGCGTGATTCGTGATGATATCAATGATTTGATCACGACGGTTTTGTTTCAAAACGCACAACCCCTTGCCATAAATTTATTCTGAATCACTTTCATGAAACTGTCTTTTTTGATTTTGATGAGATTCGCAGTGATATCCGCTTTGCGGATAACCACCTTGCTATTTTCGCAAAGCGGTACGGCGGTTTCCCCGTCTACCGTTAAATAGCATTCCGATAAGTTCCGCATTTTGCAGGAAATCGACACCACCGACTGCGGACTTAAGACCATTGGACGAGAATAAAAAGAATGCGCGCAAATCGGCGTGACCAAAAAACTGTCGATCGACGGATCCAGCACCGGTCCGCCCGCCGACAATGAATAGGCAGTCGACCCGGTCGGCGTCGCTACAATCACGCCGTCCGCACTGTAGCGAATATCCGCGCCCGCGCCAAAATTTAAATCAATATCGATCACTCTTGACAGTCCGCCTTTTGCAATAACAGCGTCATTGACGCATAACGCCTGATATTCCACATGGTCGGACACAACCTGCACGTCAAACATCATGCGCCGATCCACAGTGTAGCCGCCCGACTGCATTACCGAAAGCAGTTCCAGTTCATCCGATTCCAACGCGGCATTAAATCCCAGCCGTCCGCAATTGATGCCCAACACATTTTTATGCAGCACCGCGCATTTTTTCGCGGTGTGCAGGATCGTACCGTCCCCACCGGCAGCAATGACAAAATCACATGCGGAAGGAACGGAAGACGTGTCCGTTACCACGAAATCGATGCGTTCCCTTTGCAACGCGGTTTTGATCGCTTCAATATCCTTTTTTTCAACCCCTTCCGGGTTTAAAACAACAGCAGCTTTCAAAAAAGGTTCCCCTTTCAATCCAACGCGGCATGCGAACGCAAGACCAGCTCTTCAGGAGTGATCTGCGCCAAATACACCGGCGTTTGGGATTTTTTGATATGGATCAGATATTCAATATTGCCCTGCGGACCTTTGATCGGCGAAAAATCCAAATGCAACACATCCATTCCCTGCGCAAGACAAAAATCAACGATTTTTGAAACCACTTCCAAATGGACTGCACGATCTCGCACGACCCCTTTTTTGCCGACTTTCTCTTTTCCCGCTTCAAACTGCGGTTTGATCAGACAGACCGCCTCGCCGTTTTCGCTTAATATGGTTTTGAGCACCGGCAAAATCAACGTTAAAGAAATAAACGACACATCGACACTGGCAAAGTCGATCGGTTCGGGAATCTCCTTTTTTGTGACATAACGGAAATTCGTGCGTTCGAGATTGACCACACGTGCATCTGTTCGCAGTTTCCAGGCCAACTGTCCATAGCCCACGTCAACGGCATAAACCTTTGCGGCGCCGTTTTGCAGCATACAATCGCAAAAACCGCCGGTCGACGCGCCAATGTCGGCGCAGATTTTTCCGGAAAGGCACAGGCCAAAGCACTGCATTGCCTTTTCCAGTTTTAATCCGCCGCGGCTGACGTATTTTAACGTTTCGCCGCGCACTTGCACCTGCATGCCGGGTTTGATCTGCATGCCGGGTTTATCGGCTTTTTGATTGTCCACAAAAACAATGCCCGACATAATCAGCGCTCTCGCTTTTTCTCTGGACTGCGCCATTCCCTGTTCAAATAAATAAACATCCAATCTGTCTGCCGGCAAGCTTATTACCCCTCTTTGATTTTATTATAAATACTCTCTGCATCCAATTCCAGCATTTTTAATGTTTCCTCTACCGTCGCATGCGGGATAAAACGATCATCCACCGCTGTGATGGATACTGTTCCGGTGTAGCCTTTTTCATACAGCCTTGTTGTCATCTGCTGCGCGATTCCGCCGTTTTTCATACCTTCCTCAAAAAAATAGACCTTTTTGGAACAAAGCACAATATCCAGCACACCGTCCGGCACCGGACGGATACAGTTCAATTTGACCAGTTTGAGCGAAACGCCCTCAGCTGTCAGGCGCTTCGCAGCTTTATAGACTTCGCCGGTTTCCCGCCCATAGGTCACGAGCGTCAATCCAGCGTTTTCATCAAAAAACACATCGAACAATTTTTCCGATAAATCAAATTCCCCGGCATTTTCCATTTCTCCGCCTCTGGGATATCGGATCGCGACGACCCCTTTATCGTTATAAATCGCAAGCTTCATATCGTGGCGCAATTCATTGAATGTCGCCGGTGAATAAATGGTGATATTGGGAATGGAGCTTAAAAAAGCGACGTCAAACACCCCCTGGTGCGTTTCCCCGTCTTCTCCGACGACACCCGCCCGGTCAATGGCGAGAATCACCTTTAAATTTTGCAAAGCCGCATCGTGCAAGATCTGATCATAGGCCCGCTGCAAAAAAGTGGAATAAACGGCAAACACCGGAATCATTCCGCTAATACTTAGTCCCGCCGCAAAGGTCACGGCATGCTGCTCCGCAATTCCGACATCATAAAACCGAGACCGGAACTGTTTTTGAAAAGGTTCCAGTCCGGTGCTCTCACACATCGCCGCCGTGATCGCACAAATGCGCTTGTCGTTTTCCGCAAAACTGCAAAGCGCGGCGCCAAATGCACCGGAAAAGCTTTCGCCGCCGCTTAGCCGTTCTCCGGTCTCCACGTCGAACGCGGAAACACCGTGAAACACATTCGGCCCTTTTTCCGCAAAGGAATAACCTTTTCCTTTAATGGTATTCACATGCAAAAGCACGGGTTTATGCGCATTTTTGGCAATTTCCAAAACATCATTCAGCTTTTTCAAATCATGACCGTCCACCGGACCGAGATACATAAATCCCATATCCTCAAACAAAGAGCTTTTGAAAAGCAGACCCTTCACTGCGCGCTTTAATTTAAAAATTCCATTGCGAAGCGGTTTTCCAACCAACGGGATATGCAGGATCAAACGCTCGGTTTTGGATTTAAAGGTGTGATATTCCGGTCGGATCCGCAAAACCGCAAGATGCCTCGACATTGCACCGACATTTCTAGATATGGACATTTTATTATCATTTAAAATCACGATCAGCTTATCTTTGCTTCGACCCGCATTGTTCAGCGCTTCATAAGCCAGTCCGCCGGTCAACGCGCCGTCGCCGATGACCGCGACAACATAGCCATTGTCCTTTTTTAAAGATTTTGCCTGCGACATACCGAACGCCGCAGAAACCGAAGTGCTGGAGTGCCCCGCTGAAAACGCGTCATATACGCTTTCACTCGGGCGCGGAAACCCGGAAATACCGCCTTGTTGACGCAAAGTTCCGAATTTTTCGAGACGCCCGGTTAAAATTTTATGCGTATAGCACTGGTGTCCGACATCAAACACCAGACGGTCATTTGCAAAATTAAAAGCCTTATGCAGCGCAACAGTCAATTCTACCACGCCGAGATTGGAGGACAAATGCCCGCCATTTTTGGAAACAGTGTTGATCAGTACCTGACGGATTTCACTGCACAATTCTTCCAAAGACTGCGCATCCAATTTCTTTATATCCTGCGGCAACCGCAATGTTTCCAACAAATTTGAACCTTCGATCAAATGCACAACCTTCTTTTTATAAATTAATTTATTATACCAATAATATGACATAATTTCAAGATATAAGTTATGCTTATTACTAAATTCAGAAACATTAATTGTACAAATACTTGACTGGCGATATAAAAAAGTATATGATAAATTTAGTGAATATAAAATTATAAATTAAAGGAGCGTTTTTAATATGCTGACTGCAATTGCGGGCATTAACTGGGGCGACGAAGGCAAAGGCCGAATGGTGGATCTTTTGTCTTCAGATTATGATATTGTCGCCCGGTATCAGGGCGGCAACAATGCCGGACACACTGTGATCAACCATCTGGGAAAATTCATTTTGAATCTCCTGCCTTCCGGTATTTTAAGACCGGAGGTTGTCAACGTGATGGGCAACGGCATGGTGATCGACGTTGAACATTTATCCAAAGAAACCGGAAAACTCAAAGACGCCGGTGTACAAATCACACCGGAACATTTAAAGATCAGCGACCGAGCTGTGATCACGCTGCCTTATCATGTGATGCTTGATTGCCTGGAAGAAGAACGGCTGGGAGACGCAAAATTCGGTTCCACCCGTCGCGGTATTGCGCCGGTTTACAGCGATAAATACATGAAAAAGGCCATTCGCATGGGAGATTTAAAACATCCGGAGGCTTTGCGCGAACGGCTGCGCGGCATCGTGGAATGGAAAAATCTCACTTTGCAGGGCGTTTACCATGCCAAACCGGTAACTGTCGATGAGATCTATGACTGGCTGATGCGCTTTGGCGGCGAATTCATGGATTATATCACCGACACCGGCGTTTATCTCAACGACGCGTTGCGCCAGGGCAAAAAAATCATGTTTGAAGCGCAGCTCGGCGCGCTGCGGGATATTGACTTTGGAATTTATCCCTATACCTCCTCATCTTCTACCATCGCGGCTTATGCGCCGATTGGTGCCGGCATTCCAGGAAAAAAACTGGATTTATCCATCGGCATCATGAAAGCTTATTCCACCTGTGTTGGCGAAGGACCCTTCACCGTTGAAATGTTTGGCGAAGAGGCGGAAAAATTGCGCGCCGCCGGCGGAGAATACGGTGCCGCGACCGGTCGTCCGCGCAGGGTCGGTCCGTTTGACGTCGTTGCTTCCAGATACGGGGTGACACTGCAAGGCTCGGATTACCTTGCCATTACCAAAATGGATGTGCTTTCCTATCTTGAAAAAATCCCGGTCTGTGTCGCCTATGAACTGGACGGCCGCCAAATTCAGGATTTTCCCTATGGCGACGATTTGAACCGCGCTAAACCGGTGATCGAGTATCTCGATGGCTGGAACTGCGATATCGGTCATTGCAGAACGGTAGAGGATTTGCCGAAAGCTGCTTATGATTATGTTAAATTTATCGAGAAGGCGGTCGGCTGCCCGATCCGTTATATATCTGTTGGGGCGGAACGTGAAGATTATATCGAAATAAAATAAATTCCCAATCAAAAAGCCTTGATTTTCATGCAATTAAATAAATTTTAAAAAATTACCCGGATTTTTGTTGAATCCGGGTAAAAAATTTTGTATAATGTTTTTGTATATTTTTCAAAATTGCAGAAAGGTGCCTGCTTATGGATTACACAGTCGATGAAGTTCTGCGCTTTGTTGAAGAAAATGATGTTAAATTTATAAAACTTTCGTTTTATAACGCTTTCGGCATGCTTAAAAATGTGTCTATCCTGTCTTCCGAATTACCGAAAGTATTTGAAAAAGGCTTATCCTTTTACATGGAGCTTGGTAATGCAAACGGTTCACAGCGTGTGCGGGAACTGTTTTTGCGGCCGGAATCCGGTTCGCTCAACGTGCTTCCCTGGCGGCCGATGGAAGGCAGCGTCGCGCGTCTTTTATGCGATATTGTTGATGAAACCGGCGCACCGTTTGCCGGCGACTGCCGGTATATTCTAAAACAGGCTGTTCGTACATTTTCTGATTTAGGTTATACCTGCACAATGGGACCGCAGTGTGAGTTCTATCTTTTCCAGACTGATACCCAAGGTAATCCTACACAGCTTCCGCAGGATAACGCAGGTTATCTGGACGCTTTTCCGGCAGATAAGGGTGAAAATGTCCGTCGTGATATTTGTTTAACATTAGAGCAAATGAGCATTGATCCGGAAAGCTCGCACCATGAACGTGGTCCGGGACAAAATGAGATTGATTTTAAACGTTCCGATGTGCTGCGTGCAGCAGACAATCTAACAACCTTTAAATCGGTGGTCAAATCTATTGCCGAGCGTAATGGTCTTTATGCGTCGTTTATGCCAAAACCATTGGCGGATCAATGCAGCAGTGGCATGCATATCGACGTTTCGGTATTTTCACAAAAACAAAATATTTTCAAAGGGCAAAACGGCGCGTTATCCGAAAAAGCGGAGGCTTTTATCGCCGGTGTTGCAAAACATTTAAAGGAAATCGCCCTGTTCACCAATCCCTATGCCAATTCATATGAACGGATCGCTGAATTTCCTTCTTTAAAACTGAAAACAAGGGACGGCAGCTTTAACCCGTCCATTTTAAAAATTCCGTTTGCAGCAGCGAATAATGCAAGAATTAATTTCTGTTCGCCGGACGCTTCCTGCAATCATTACCTGACACTGGCATTGCTGCTCTACGCCGGAATGGACGGTTTGCAAAACAATCTGAAAATCAGCGATTTTGAATCGATGGATCTGATTCCATTGCAGCTGGATGAAGCAATGGCGGCGGCGAAAGAAAGTCCGTTTATTCAAAAATATATTCCGCGTGTGGTTTTGGATGATTATCTGCATGTAAAGCAACGGGAGTGGCATGCTTACCAGAAAAGCAATGATTCGAAAGCCGCTTTGCATCAGACGATTTTTTATTATGTATAAGCGAAAACCTTAAGGAGTCAGAAGGGGTGATTTTGTGGAAAATGTTTTGATCGTTTCCGGATCAAATAAAAGTGCCGCGGCCATCGGCGAATTGATCGGAACGTCAGGACAGCACAAAATCACAACCGTTTGCAGCGCAGGCGAGGCCAAACGAATCACGAACCGACAAGATTTCAGCCTGATTGTGATCAACACCCCCCTGACCGATGAAATGGGTGCCGATCTTGCGGTGCAGCTGACCGGCAGCACGCTGGCGGGCGTTATTATGTTGGTCAAAAGCGATATTTCCGGACAAATCAGCAGCAAAGTGGAAGATTTCGGTGTCTTGGTTGTTGATAAACCGATCAATCGATTGCTGTTATCACAGGCAGTTCGGTTAACAATCGCCACAGGCAAACGAATCCGGGGTTTTAAACAGGAAAGCATCAAACTCAAAACACAAATCGATGAAATGCGGCTTGTAGAACGCGCCAAATATGTTTTAATGCAGTATTTAAAACTGTCGGAACCGCAGGCGCACCGCTTTATTGTCAAGCAGGCCATGGATATGCGGCTGACAAAAGCGCAGGTAGCGGAAAACGTTTTAAAAACTTATGAATCATAAAAAAATAATGATGGGGAGATAAGAAAAATGACGAAGTATATTTTTGTAACCGGCGGTGTGGTTTCAGGACTGGGAAAGGGTATCACCGCTGCAAGTCTTGGCAGATTGCTCAAAGCCAGAGGTATCAAAGTCGCAGCGCAAAAACTTGATCCATATATCAATGTGGATCCCGGTACAATGAATCCATTTGAGCACGGTGAGGTTTTCGTCACAGAGGATGGTGCAGAAACCGATCTGGATCTTGGCCACTATGAGCGTTTCATCGATGAAAATTTAAATAAATTTTCAAATTTAACAACCGGAAAAGTCTACTGGAACGTTTTAAATAAAGAACGCCAAGGTGAATTTTTAGGCAAAACCGTTCAGGTTATTCCCCATATTACGAATGAAATCAAAAGTTTTATCTATAAGGTCGGCAAAACGTCCGACGCTGATGTGGTTATCACCGAAATCGGCGGCACTACCGGCGATATCGAAAGTCAGCCGTTTTTGGAAGCGATCCGTCAAGTTTCTCTGGAAGTCGGTGAAGGCAACTGCCTGTTTATTCATGTCACCCTCATTCCCTATATTCAGGGTTCCGGCGAACTCAAATCCAAACCAACACAGCATTCGGTCAAAGAACTGCAATCCTTAGGTATCATGCCGGATATTATCATCGCACGCTGTGATCTTCCTGTGCCGGATACGATTCGGCAAAAAATTTCCCTATTCTGCAACGTCAAACCCGACTGTGTGATTCAAAACACAACAGTCCCGGTGCTTTATCAGGCTCCGGTCATGCTGGAGGAAAGCCATTTGTCCGATATTGTCTGCCGTGAGCTTTCCATCGACGCACCGGCGCCCGATCTGACCGAATGGATGCAGATGCTCGACCGCATCCATAATATTAAAAACGACGTACATATCGCGATCGTCGGCAAATATGTCAAATTGCATGACGCCTATCTCTCGGTCGCGGAAGCGCTGCGGCACGCCGGTTATGAAAACGGCGTGAATGTTGAAATCGGCTGGGTCGACGCGGAACAAATCACCGATGAAACCGCAAAGACAATTTTGGGACCCTATGATGGTATTCTGGTGCCCGGCGGATTCGGTGATCGCGGTGTGGAGGGTAAAATCTGTACCGCCCGGTATGCACGTGAAAACAATGTTCCGTATTTTGGTATCTGTCTTGGTATGCAAACAGCGGTGATCGAATTTGCGCGGCATGTTTTGAATTTATCCGATGCCAATTCCAGCGAATTCGCGCCGGACGGCCGCAATAACGTGATCGATTTGATGCCGGATCAACAAGGCAATATTCCTAAAGGCGGTACCATGCGGCTGGGCGCTTACCCCTGCAAAATCAAGGAAGGCAGCAAGATGGCAGATGCCTATGCCGCCGATACCATCGCAGAACGGCACCGCCACAGATATGAGTTCAACAACAAATATCGTGAAACAATGGAACAGTATGGGATGAAAATCACCGGCACATCGCCGGACAACCGGCTGGTAGAAGCGGTGGAGATTCCTGCAAACCGCTTTTTTGTCGCCGTGCAGTATCATCCGGAATTCAAGAGCCGCCCGACGCACGCCCATCCGCTGTTTAAAGCATTTGTCAAAGCGTCGATCGAACATAATGATGAAAAATAATTTCCGCTTTTTACATTGTCAGTACCAAAAATTAGGAATGGTGATTTATGAAGCTCAATCAAAATTACAGCAATCTCAAGGACAGCTATTTGTTTTCAACCATCGCCAAAAAGGTCAACGCCTACGCTGCCGAACATCCGGATAAAAAAATTATCCGTTTAGGAATCGGCGACGTGACCAAGCCGCTATGCCCTGCCGTGATCCAGGCGATGCACGATGCTGTTAATGATTTGTCCACCGAGGCGGGTTTCCATGGATACGGTCCGGAACAGGGTTATGATTTTCTTAGAGAATCCGTCAAGGGTTACTATGAAAAACGCGGTGTTGCTCTCCAATTAGATGAAATTTTCATCAGCGACGGCGCAAAAAGCGATGTCGGGAATATTCTCGATCTGTTTGATCGGGATAACACCGTTTTGATTCCCGATCCGGTCTATCCGGTTTATGTCGATACCAATATCATGGACGGCCGCCGTATTCTTTACATGGATGCAAATGCGCAAAACGCATTTCTGCCGCTGCCGGATCCCTCAGTTGACGCAGACATCATTTATCTTTGCTCCCCGAATAACCCGACAGGCGCGGTTTATAATAAAGAACAGCTGGCAGCATGGGTGAATTATGCGATCCAAAAGGACGCAGTCATTTTGTTTGATGCAGCCTATGAAGCGTTTATCCAGGATGAAACGCTTCCAAAAAGCATTTATGAAATCGAAAACGCTAAACGCTGTGCGATCGAATTTTGTTCGCTTTCCAAAACAGCCGGCTTTACCGGTACTCGATGCGGCTACACCATCGTGCCGCTGGAATTGCAAAGAAACGGCGTGTCGCTGAATAAGCTTTGGCTGCGCCGGCAAACCACCAAATTCAACGGCACTTCCTATGCGGTGCAAAAAGGCGCGCAGGCGGTTTTCACACCGGAAGGACAAAAGCAAACAAGAGAAACCATTCAGTATTATCTCGAAAATGCAAAAATCATTTCCGATGCAATGGATGAATTGGGCATCTGGTATACCGGCGGGAAAAACTCGCCTTATATCTGGCTGAAATGTCCGAATGACATGCAGTCCTGGGACTTTTTCGATTATCTTCTGGAAAACGCCAATGTCGTCGGCACCCCCGGCGCCGGTTTCGGCAAAAACGGTGAACATTTCTTCCGGCTGACGGCTTTCGGTAATCGGGAAAATACAAAAGAGGCCGTTGAACGTATAAAACAGCTGTTAAAGTGATAAAATAAGGCATGGGCGGGAGATTTTCCCGCCCAAACGAAAATTTTTATATATTTTCCATTTATTTACTTGACAAATCAAAAATATCGGTTATAATATTTTCTGTTGCAAATTGAATATTGCGGAATTGTGTAAGGGTAGCACGACAGACTCTGACTCTGTTTGTCTGGGTTCAAATCCTAGTTCCGCAGCCAAAAAATGAGTGTGTCACGCAAGTGATGCACTCATTTTTTATTCGGCAAGGCTAGGATTTGAACCCTGTTCAACATCCGACGTTCACGCAGCCAAAAAATGAGTGTGTCACGCAAGTGATGCACTCATTTTTTATTCGGCAAGGCTAGGATTTGAACCCTGTTCAACA
>CAMMAZ010000041.1 GCA_946493765.1 uncultured Clostridia bacterium
TCATTCACAAACAATTTAATATTTAATTTTGTCTAAACTTTGGGGTTCACTTCAAGAATCCGCCTGTTTTTTCGTTTATATTTCACTGATTCACCGGCAGCTGATCGGGAATTATCCATTCGGCGACCAGCCGGTACAATTTTAAATATCCCTTGCACGCAAGGCGGACAATGCGCCAATTTTCATAACCACAAAACGCCCCGCAAACAACTTACCTGTTTGCGGGGCTCAAAATTACTCTTTTGGTCCAAGCGTCACATCATATTTCGCGATGCATTGCCGCAAAAGCAGCGAATCCCGGGAATTGATTTTTCCATCCGCATTCACATCCGCTGCAACCTGATCCAGCGTCACGGGATATTTGGCAATATATTGCCGCAAACGCAGCGAGTCGCGGGAATCGACCTGTTCATCGCCGTTTACATCACCGTATAAAACCGCAGGTTCGGTTGGATCAGTAGCGCTTGTCGAACCCGACGTAGATTCAGTCGGCTGTTCTGTTGATTCGGTCGGCTGTTCCGGCTGTGTTGAAGCTGTCGGATCGGTCGATTGTTCCGGATCATCCGACTCCACCTTCACAGCGCCGGGGATCCAGTAGTTCCCGCCGAACTCATAGGCGCCGATATCCGGCGCATCGCCCACATAGGTATCGTCATACCCTGTCATGACTTCGCCCGCGTCAATCAGCTCGCTGCCGGCAAGCGGGAAAAAGCTGCGGTTGATCTGCGGCAGATCGGTGATGCAATTGGAACGGTATTCCGGCAAATTTGCTGCCGGCGCGCCGTTTTTCTCAGATAAAAGATCCACCGTTCCGGTGAACAGGTTGTTGACAAGCTCAGTGCCCGCCATGCTGCGCCAATTCTCTTTTGGCCACCCTTCCGCGCTTTTATCATAGCTTAAAATGGTGTTGTTGAAGATTTTATTGTTTAAACTGTTCAGATTCAGCGCAAGCGGCGCTTCCTTCGTGCCCCAAACGACGTTGCGGTAGACCACAAAATTGGAGCTGTCGTTGTCAAGGTAAATCCCGCAGGTGTTGGTTTTCATGCAGTCATGCACCCAATTGTAACGAATAATGGTTCCGCCGCCGTCCCGTTTATAGGAATAAAACGCGCCGCCATCATTGGTGAGCAGTCCCGCACGGGACATGTCGTTATATTCAAACAGATTGCCGTCCAGACTGCCGGTTCTGGTGTCGTCATACAGAAAATGGATCAAAAACCGGCCGGAATTGTAAAGCGAACAACTGCGCACCGTGTTATACCGGTTCTCTGCCGATAAGCTCACCGCGCCGTTATAGGACCCGCCATAGGCAATATCGTGGATCACGCAGTTTTCAATTGTGTTATAGCTGCCGTCGATAAAAATACCGGAACTCATGGTATAGGCAATTTCGGAATTTTTCCAGCTGTTATGATCGCCTTTGAGGTGATTGCCGTTGTAATCAATGCGCAGCGAATCATAAAAGCTCTTGTCGTTATAGAAATCCGCGTAATACACATTGACATTGTCCATTGTGCAGTAATTGCCGTTGATACCGACACCGCCGCCGACGATATTGAGATTCGCAAACTGCAGATAGTCGCTGTCCCAGTTTTCGATCGTCGCGCCGCGGGTTTCCACCCAGACGTCTCCCGCCTGCGGTTCGGCGTTATCCGGCAGGATCACATAAAGGTCGCCGGTTTGCTTGTCATAATAATATTCCCGCTGCGCGTCCAGTCCGGCCAATGCGCCTTGCATATAATACCAATCGCCTTTTTGCGTTTGGTAGGTCGTCGATCCGTCGTCGATCGCGCTGTCAAAAGTCAACGAAACGCCGGGTTCATAGGCAGCGATCTCCCGCATGGCGGAAGTATATTGTTCGGTGACCGCCCCTGTCCAGGCAACGACGGTGCCCCCCGTCCAGTCGCCGTCCGGCAGGTCGGCGTCGAAAATCTGGGTGGTGGAAGTGCCGTCGTCCGCAACAGCACGCGGCATATCCAGCACATTCTGCGCGTCGGCATTGGGCCATCTGGCTTCCAGCAGATTGTTAAATCCGCCGTTTGCCTTTAATAGCGCATGGGTGATTTCCCTGTCTGCGCCGATATTGGTTTTATAAATATGGTCGCGATACAGCGTCCACTGTGTGTCCACCGGATCATAGCTTGTGATCGTCACATTTGCACCCGGCGCGCCCATCAACGTGATCGGCTGTGCGGCGGTGCCTTTCTTTTGATAATAGACAAGATTCTCATTGTAAATGCCGCTTTCCACGATCACGGTGTCTCCCGCACTGATACCTTCATTCGCTTTGGCAATGGTTTTAAACGGCTGCTCTTTCGTGCCGGGGTTGGCATCATCCCCGCGGCTTTGCGAAACATAGCGCACCGACCCGGTGCCGGTTTGCACATCGCTGTACATTCTGGTTCCGGTCAAATCGACATAACCGCCCGTTGTGCGCGGCGCGGAGCTTATCCCCGGCGTGGTTTTGGTCGCATCGGTATAGCATTGCAGGTTATCCAGATACAAATAAGGGTAATTGGCAAGGCTTGCGTTGTTCCAGTCGGGCGCGACGAATTGCACCCGCACCGAGGTGATCGCGGCGATTCGGTCTTCGGCGGTCGACGTGCCCTGAGCATTGGTGAGAATACTTAATTTATTGTTTTTCTCATCGCACAGCGCAGAATATGGCACAAAGAAATAGCCGCCGTTTTTGGAAATATCCAGATCTTCCGTGATATAGGTCGTCTCCTCGACGCCGGTTCCCCCGCCGGTGTAACCGGTGGTGACCGCGATTTTAAGACCGATCGGCATCTGCGTGACGTCCTCGCCCGCGATCAGCTTGAGCCACAGGCGGATGCCATCGCCCGAAAACGGGATGGGCGGCTGCTGGGCTATATCGTCGTTGCCGGGCAAAAACGCATATTTCGCATAGGCGTTTTCCGCGCCGCCGGTCACCAGCCGGTTGTTGATCTCGATTTTTAAAGCGCTGTCGGTCGGGTCGGTTGCATCGTCCGGCGCAAAGCAGCCGGGATCGCTTGTCACCGCCGCATTGGGATTGGTGTTAAAGTTCAGATTGTTGCCCGGCTGTGTGGAAAAGTCAAAAACCGTCTGCAATTGCAGGTAATCCTCCTCATTTTCCGCCGACGCCGCCGGCCACGCGCAGCACATGGAAACGAGCAGGCATAAACCCAGTCCCAGGCAAAGCAATGTTTTCAAACGTTTTGTTTGCATATTTTTTCCTCCTCTATGTTTTACCGCTACCATTGTAATACATTTGATAAGGTTGTGTCAATCCGCAAATAACGGCTGCTAAAACCGAACGACGTCGGCATTTTTATATTATCCGCCTGCACGCCCGGCGTGCAGATGCAACCACGCAAACAACAATTCTCATTTTTTCATGACCGGAAGGTCTGCTTTTGCTGCAAGTTCCGCGACCAGCCGTCGGATCCACATGGTGTCTGCGCCGGTATATTTTCCGTCGCCGGTCACGTCTGCCGCAGCATAATCCATCTGGTGGGACGGCCGGTCAAGCTCCGCCACGATCAGCCGGATAAACATCGAATCCGTCGCGGTATATTCTCCGTCGCCGTTGATATCGCCGAAAACCATTTCGTTTTTCGATAAGAAAACGGTAACGTCCATCAACGTATCTCCTACCGCATATTGATAGGAAAAGGAGTCCGGTAAAATAATAAAGGTGACAAGCCCGGTCGCAGCATCGAAACTGCCGCCGGTAACATCGGTTATGCGCGCCAGTTCTTGCACTGTGAAATAGGGTTTCAAATTGACTGTCCATCGGTTTCCCTGCAGCACCGGACGCATCTCAATTTCCTGTCCCCAAATATTTAAATCGGTCAAATCCGGATGGTTTGACACATCCAGCTTCATCAGCCGGTTGCTCTCACACCAAAGCTGTAATAATTTTGTGTTTTGACTGACATCCAGCTCGGTTAACTGATTACTGGCGCAGGTTAAGTGCACCAATTCCGGGTTTTGCGAAACATCCAGCTCGGTCAACCGGTTATCGTCGCAGGATAAATACTCCAACGCAGGGTTACAGCTCATATCCAGCTCGGTCAACCGGTTACTGTCGCAGTTTAACCATTCCAAAGCCGGGTTACAGCTTATATCTAGTTCTTTTAACCAGTTATTCCCGCAGGACAACCATTCCAACCGCGGGTTACGGCTGATATCCAGTTTTGACAGCCGATTTACATAGCACGATAAGCTTGTTAATTCAGGGTTATAACGAACATCCAGTTTGGTCAACGGATTTTCACTGCAATATAGGGTCGTTAAAATCGAATTATTGCGCACATCCAGCCCCGTTAACGCATTTGCACCGCAGGATAAATACTCCAAAATCAGATTGCGGCTTACATCCAACACCGTAAGATCATTTAAATAGCAATCCAGATTTACCAAACACAAATTCTGGCTTACGTCAAGCGCCGTCAGCCAATTGTAGCTGCAGGACAGATCTGTCAAAGCAGTGTTGTTTTGCACATCCAACTGTGTTAACTGGTTTTCAGAACAGGACAGATTTTTCAAAGCCGGATTTTGACGCAGATCCAATGCCGTTAGTTGGTTGCTGTTGCAAAACAAATCGATCAAATCCGGATGATTGCTTACATCAAGCTGTGTTAACTGGTTAAAATTGCAGGACAGTCCGGTTAAAGCCGTGTTGTTGCGCAGGTCCAGCGTCAGCAATTGATTGTTGTCACAGTTTAAGTCTGTCAACGCAGAAAAGTAGCCGATACCCTGCAGGGTGTCAATCTGTTTTCCGCTTACATCAATGGATTCTATCTTTTTGATTTCCACTGTTGTGAAATACCCGTCTTCACCGCCATCAAACGCTGCCAGACAGTTTCTGAAATTCGCGTCCGGAAAATTATTTTCACAAACATGCAGCGCACCGGAAGCGTTCACGCATGCCGGCAGACCGCTGAATCTGCTAAGGGTATGCCCCGCGCATGCGGTTTCCGCACCGGCTGGCGCAGATGCGGCAACCGCAAAAACAGACAGATGACTGCTAAGCAGCATAACCGCCAGACACACCGACAAAATTCCTTTTGCTAAACTTGTTTTTCTGCTTTTTGAAAGTTTCATTTTGGATTTCCCCCTTGCTTTAACCGGTTTATTGTTACCATTCGCTTGCCAAATCCAGCGGAATAAACGCATAATCATAATGCATAGCAACATTTTCCGCTTCTGTTCCTTTATAACCCACAATGGCATATGGCTTTGTTTCGATTTCGTCCGGGATCGTAAAGGCTGAAACGGCTTCTTCGACATTTTTCCCGATCACGACGACCTTCAAATATTGTATGTAGTTAAACGCATATGTCTCAAAGGATTTCACACTTTTGGGAACCACAAACATTTCATCCTCTTTCCCGCACGGATACCGCAAAAGCTTTGTTTTGTCCTTGTTGTACAAAACACCGTCTTCGCTTGCATAATAGGGATTGTTTGCATCCACTTCAAAGCATTGAAGATGGTTTGAACTGGCAATATCCCTGGCATAATCGGAATGTATTTGTTCAATCTTTTCGTGCAGCACCAGCGTGTCGATCGCTTCACATGTCAAAACATCATCCGTTATCCGCACCACATTTTCCGGCACTGCAAATGTACTGTCCGCAGCATTTTCCGGAACAAACAGCAGATAATCTTTTGTTTTATTATACAGCATGCCGTTCTCCGATGTGTAATACGGGTTATCTTCGCTGACGACAACAGCATCCTGCACATTGTTCAGTGTATCTGCTATGATTTCTTTCAGGGAAGAAGGGAATTGGACTGTTTTGATCTCTTTTTCGTTAAATAACCCATAAAAACTGTAACTATGATAATGTTCATTCCACACCGGATATGTGCCCAGCTTGATCACCGGTTTATTATCGATCGTTTCCGGAATTTCCACCATTTTTGACGAGCCAAGATACCGGTTGATGCAGATTCCTTCTTTATAGGCGGATACCAAAAAATCGCCGCTTTGATACATCGCATTTACATAAATTTCATTTTCCTCTTGACTTGTTCCAGTGCCCCAATGATCCCACAAATCATATCCCGGCGCATCACTGTAAGGGATTCTGTCATCACTCTGTGTGTCAATCAACTCCCTATCTTCCGCGCTTAAATCCGGCGCGCGGGTCGGATACCCGCAGGATACGCACCCAAACAGCATGCACGCTATCAACAGGAAAATGAAAAATCGTTTTATTTTTTGCATTTCATTCACCACTTTTTTGTGAACAAGAAATTTATTTCTCCGTGTAGGATATCTCTATTTTTTGATCGGTATATTGCAAAATAATCTTTTGTGTGCCGGCGTTAAATGGTATAATAATTGTATTATCCTCAACAATACATGCATCCCCATAAATGCGTTGGTAAAAATCCGCTATTTCCTGAAAAGTCGTTTGTTTGAGCATGTAAGCAGACTGATCGAAATCCATTTCCATGTAGTCATACGTTTCAGATAATAGATAAACCGGGAAAGGATAATCATAGGTGCTGTTTTCAAGCCGCATTTGCTGCGCCAAACACGCATAGCGATGCATGCGCCAGCCTGTTTGTATACGCACCAGCATATATGGCTCCTGATTCGCATCAAAAAAGGAAATTTGATTTTTTTCCTTTGCATTTACATCATAATTTTTCTCGATCTGATCGAAAATCTTTCGCTTGTCCACCGCTGTTTCAAACACATAAATCGTGTCGGCTCGAAAATCTCTGTAATGCGGTATATGCAGGTGCAGAACATCGTTCGTTTCTTTTGGGGGGAGTCCTGTAAAATACACAAAAACATCATCATTGGGATATGTGTATGGTGAAAAAGCACAAACAAGTATAATGGCAAGAACCAAAAATGCAAGAAAAACAAAATACTTTTTCACTTTGTATCCCCCTAAAAATTTTTCGTCTTCCAAAATCAGTATAGACACATTTATCTATTTTGTCAATAATTTATTCATATTTATTTTATTTTTTGTTCAATTAAAGCAAAAATCTTCAAAGACAGACGATAACTGCCTTTGAAGATTTTGTGAAATGATATTACGCGATAACCTTGTGCATCGTTACGGCATCAGCTTTTTCCCACTGCTCCATGCCTGTCCGACCTTTTCGCCGATTCGGTAATAGCCGTTGGAAAACGGATCGTAAGCAAAAGCATTCACCTTTACCGGATCGATCTTACCTCTCGCATCCAGCACCTTTTCATCCGCCAAAACATTCAAAATCTCGCCCACGACTCGAAATCCGCTGTCGGTATGCTGCAGCTGTGCGACTTTGCATTCCAGCGTGACCGGAAATTCTTCAATAACCGGCGCATCGATCTTGTCGCTTTTGACCGCATGCAGACCGCTTCTTTCAAATTTATCCTGCATGTTGTTGCCCGATGCAATGCCGAAAAAGTCCGCCGCTTCGATGTGGTCGACATCCGCAATGCTTAACGTGAAGGCTTTTCTTTTTTTGATATTTTCAGCCGTTTTATGGCTTTCGGAAATGTTCAGAGCGACCATGTTATCGTCGCACACACCGCCCCAGGCCATGTTCATCACATCGACTTTATCGCCGTCGCCATAGGTTGCGATCATCAAAACGGGCATGGGAAACAAATAGGGCTTTGCACCAAATTCTTTTTTCATGCGAATTCCTCCATTCCAATCAAACACCAAAAATCTGCTTGCCGGCAGATCCGGTTCTTTTATGATGATAACAAAAATTTTGTGAAAATACAAGTCTTCCAGTTTCTATTTTTGTGAAAGCGCGATAAAAAATACATTTTATAGAAAATTTCTTTTTGTCTTATTGCATAAAATTTGCAAAACGGCTGTAAAAAGGGTTGATTTTCAAAAACGGTTCTGCTATAATAAAGCACGAACAAAGGTGTTCCGAGTTTCGGGGCACCTTTTTCTTTTTTTATTTTTATTTTTTTTGGAGGATGATAGTATGAGTGCAGGAGACAATGGCTTTATACTCATCTGTGCGGCGTTGGTATTCTTCATGACGCCGGGTCTGGCCTTTTTCTATGGCGGCCTGGTACGGCGGAAAAACGTTGTGAATACCATGATGGCCTGTGCGGGTATTATGGGACTCTCGGTGGTTTTATGGGTCGTGTGTGGATTTTCACTGGCCTTCGGTGCGGATCACGGCGGTGTGATCGGGGGATTTGAGTATATTTTCCTCAACGGTCTGAGCTTTGAGGAGGCGCTGGACTATGCGCCGTCGCTTTCTTCGCTGACCTTCGTGGTGTTCCAGATGATGTTCGCCATGATCACGCCGGCGCTGATCACCGGCGCAGTGGCGGGACGTATGCGGTATAGAGCGCTATTCCTCTTTATCGCGTTGTGGTCGTTGGTCGTTTATTACCCGATGGCGCATATGGTTTGGGGTTCCGGCGGATTTTTGGCGGAACTCGGCGCCGTGGATTTTGCCGGCGGTAATGTCGTACATATCAGTTCCGGTATCAGCGGCCTTGTATTGGCGATCATTCTCGGACGCCGTACTGGAATGGGACACACATCCTATCGTGTGCACAATATTCCGTTTGTTTTCTTGGGCGCCGCGATACTCTGGTTCGGCTGGTTCGGATTCAACGCCGGTTCTGCGCTGGGCGCGAACGGTCTTGCTGCCCATGCGTTTTTAACCACAGCACTGGCTTCTGGCGCTGCACTGCTGACCTGGATGCTGATCGACGTGATCAAAGACGGCAAGCCGACGCTGGTCGGCGCTTCCACCGGCTTGGTGGTCGGATTGGTTGCCATCACCCCGGGCGCCGGTTTCGTACCCGTTTGGGCGGCGCTTATCATTGGCGCAGTCGTCAGTCCGATTTGCTACTTTATGATGAACTTCTTAAAGAAAAAGCTGAAAATCGACGATGCGTTGGATGCGTTCGGCTGCCACGGTATCGGCGGTATCTGGGGCGGTATTGCAACCGGTCTGTTTGCACGGTCGGATATCAACCCTGTAGCACAATGGAACGGGCTTGTCTATGGCGAGACCAAACTGTTTGTCGCACAGCTGATCAGTATCGTCGTCACGATCGCGGTGGCGGTTGTCGGAACGCTGGTGTGCGTTGGCATCACCCGGATCTTTACCAAGCTGCGTGTGGAGCATAAAGACGAATTATTAGGTCTCGATACCACGCAACACGGTGAACAAGCGTATCCGTCGTTTAACGGTCTTGACTAAGTGAGGAGGTATTGCGATTATGATGTATAAAGTAGAAGCAATCATCCGCGAAGAAAAACTGGAGGATATCAAGGAAGCGCTACATGCAATCGAAGTCAACGGCGTGACCGCCTACCAGGTGATGGGATTCGGTGCGCAGCGCGGTTATAAAACGGTGGTGCGCGGTCAGGAAATCGACGCGATGTTGCTGCCGAAAATCAAGCTGGAAATCGTTGTTTCCTCTGAAGAATGGAAAGAAAAAACCATTCAGAAAATCAAAGAAGTCGCCTACACGGGCGAAATGGGAGACGGAAAGATTTTTGCTTATGAGATTACCGACGCGGTCAAAATCCGTACCGGTGAAACCGGCTATGACGCATTGCAGTCTGCAAGCGAAACGGATGAATCTAAATAAACTTTGTTTGTCCCTATAAAATGTAAAAATAGACATACAAGCGAAACGCCCCCGATTTGCCGATCGGGGGCGTTTCACCGCTTTTGCCTATGTAAAAATCTACAACAGCTTTGAAAATGCCAAAAGGATCAAAAGAACGCCGGAAAGAAAGGCAATATTCAACCGCAGCTTATCCGCCGCCTTATTGCCGATCCAAATGCCAAACACCACCGCCGCCGTGTCGGTCAAAAAAGACAACAAAAAAACTGCCAGGCCGCTGGCGTTTCCGATCGCCGCACCAAAGCCCACTGCCAGGCCGTCCAGCGATAAAGCGACGGAAAGGGACGCCGCTTCCGCCAATGAAATACTTTTGGAACAGTCCGCATCCGCCTTTTTGGGATCCGCATAAACATTCAGCACAAATTTCAGGTTAAAAAGTGAAAACTGAATATCCTTGGATAAACCGCCGTGTTTTTGAATCACGGCTTTTGTGATATGATCCAACAGCTTTGTGATCCCGATCACAAACAAAAGCACAAAACAGATCACGCTGCATACCCACGGGGATAAATACGCACGAATAAAGGATCCCGCTAAAAGAGAGACGCCGAGAATCCCGCTGCAGACAAGATTGATGACAATAACGGAAGGCAGCGGTATTTTGATCTTATGGCTGCCATAGGCAAAACATGCGACAAAAGCGTCCAGCGAAATAGACAATGTCAGAAGGAACGCTTCCAGAATAGGCACAGCATGCATGGGAACACCTGCCTTTTTATAAGCTGATACTACTATATCCTATTCCAAAACGCTCCTGCCGGTCACAGACAGAACAGGCGGTAAAATTTCCGACATTTTTTTGACATACTTTTTTCCGAATGATTCGCAAATACGCGTTGACAAAAAAATAGGATTTGACTATAATAGGTTTATCATAAAGAACATCCGGCAAGGCAACCGGATGGGACACTATTAATCCGAGAGGAATGGATCAAATGATATTGCGGGAAGAGGTGCCCGAACGTGGGCAATATGATATTATCGTTGCTGGCGGCGGTGTCGCGGGGGTGGCGTCCGCTGTTTCCGCTGCACGGCTGGGTCGAAAGGTGCTGCTGATCGAAAAAAGCATGAAGCTTGGCGGTCTTGCAACATTGGGACTGATCAATCTGTTTGTCCCGATGTGCAACGGCCGGGGAAAACAGATCATTTTCGGCATGGCACAGGAGTTTTTGGAACTATCGCTTCGTTATGGTTACGGCGACCTGCCAAAAGAATTTCAAAACGGCAGAATCCCCGAAAAAACGCTTGCGGCATATAGGGACCGCGGACAACTGCCGCCCCGGTATATGGTGCGGTTTTCACCGGAGATTTTCGCACTGACATTAACAGAGCTATGCCAAAAGGAAGGCGTTCATCTGCTGTTTGACAGTGTGCTGTCAAAACCGGTGATGGATCCGGATCGTCCGGGCATTTTGTCCGGCGTGGTGGTGGAAAACAAGTCCGGCCGGGAATACTACAGTGCGCAGATGTTTGTGGATGCCACCGGCGACGGCGATCTGTTGTTCCGGGCCGGTGTGCCGACCAAAGCCCGCGGAAACTATCATATTTATGTCGGATTTGGCATCACGCTCGATTCCTGCAAACGGGCGGCGGAGCTTGGCGACATTGGGCTGGCAACCGAAAGCTTCAGGGGCGGCAACGCCAGCTTATACGGTCACAACCAGCCGGAAGGCATGCCGCTGTACAGCGGAACGAGCAGTGAAAGCGTCAATCGCTATCTGATTACAAACCAGCTGGAGATGCTCGACAAAATCAAAGGGGACGATCGCAAGTCCCGGGATATCACCACGCTGCCGGGTATGGCGCAGTTTCGCACCACCCGCTGCATTGACGGGGACTATGTTCTGAAAGAATCGGATACCTACCGGCATTTTGCCGATTCGGTGGGCGCGATCTGTGACTTTGACCGGAGAGACTATCTGTTTGAAATTCCTTTTGGCGCACTTGTCAAACACGGATACGACAACCTGATCACCGCGGGGCGTTCCGCTGCCGGAGAGGGATATGCTTGGGATGTGCTGCGCGTCATTCCACCGGCGATTCTTTCCGGTCAGGCCGCAGGCGTTGCCTGCGCGCATGCGCTGGATGAAAAACGGCCGATTTGGGATGTGGATATTTCGCGATTGCAGGCAGAACTGGAACGTGAAAAGGTGCTGATCCATTTTGCGGACGAAGATGTCCCCGCGGTCAGTTTGGATATTCATGAAAACAACGATTAACAAATTTACACAAAAACCGGGATCGCCAAAACGATCCCGGTTTTTACATTTAACGCTATTCACAGATCCTTTCAACCGACACGAATAAATCTCCAACCGAAAAAATGCATCGATTCAGGGCAAACATCCGCTTCAACCATTTTGCATAATATTTCTTTGTTGCCTTTTGAAAATCCACTTTTGTTTCCCCCTTCAGAATCTCTGGCTGCAAACAACCGTTTTCTTTGCAGATACAAACCGACAGCATTCCAATCACAAAAGCGTTAACTATGCCTAAAAAGTATAATTAAGCATTTGATATAGGTATTTTACATATATGATTATATATGCTATCATAAAGACAGCAAAATGCTTCTATTTTTAAAATTCAGATCAATCGGACAAAATAATCAAAAAGCAGGATTTGTGAGGGATTCAGATGAAAAAAGTTTTCGTTTTATTATTAGCTTTTGCACTTATTTTTTCATTTGCCGGCTGCAGCGACACCAATTCGGATTCCGGGAATGCTGTCAGCGACTCTGCCGCCGCTTCAGCGGCGGACACAATAACGTCCACCCAGCCCGCAACGACGACACAGCCATGGGAATGGCAAAAGGACGATCCGGACGCGCAGGGGCTTTCGAGCAGTGCGCTGCCCGCAATCCACGAAACCTTTGACAGTTTTCCGCTGCTCACCTCAGTGATCGTGAAAAATGAAGTGATCGTCGATGAATATTACAAAGACGGCTATAATGAGACCAGCACCTTTGTTTTAAATTCCTCCTCCAAAAGCGTCACCAGCGCGCTTGTCGGCATCGCCATCGATTTGGGTTATATCGACAGTGTCGACACACCCATTTCCGAATACCTCCCCCAGGTGCTCACCCTTGCGGACGACACCTGGCAGCAGATCACCATCCGGCATCTGCTCACCCACACGTCCGGCATTTATTCCACCGACAATGAGCTTTGGGACGAATGGCGCAATTCCGACAACTGGGTGGATTACATTCTGGATCTTCCCACCGTGTCGACCCCGGGTGAATCATTTGATTATTCGACCGGCAACACCCATCTGTTATGCGCTATCTTGCAGCAGGCCACCGGTATGACCGTCGATGCGTTCGGCAGAGAATATCTCTTTGACCCCGTCGGCATGGACAGCGCGCAGATCTCATCCGACCCGCAGGGCATATCCGACGGCGGCAACGGTGTTTCGATGAATGTTTATGACATGGCGAAATTCGGGCAGCTGTATTTAAACGGCGGCGTGTGGCAAGGCAAGCAGGTCGTTCCGGCGCAGTGGGTTGAGGATTCCACGACCTTGCAGTTCGACCGTTCGACCGGCAGCGCCGACTATGGTTACCAATGGTGGGTGCGCACCTTTGGCGAACAGGCCTATCCTGCATATTTTGCGCAGGGACATGCCGGACAGTATATCTTTGTGGTGCCAAGCTTAGCGCTTGTTGTTGCCTTTACCAGCGATTACACCGGCAGCACCAGCATCTATTGGCAGCTTGTCAACGATATTGTCAATGCCTGTGATGCGGCAGCCTGACAAAAACTGAAATACCGGTTGGTGACCGCCTCTGCTTATCAGAGGCGGTTTTGCTTTCTATCCAAAAACGACAAAATATATATCTGCCGTTTTATTCCCGCAGCATTTGAATGTGCGGGATCCCATCCACCGGATAAGCGTCGGATACCTGCTTAAAGCCGAATTTCTCATAAAATCCTTTGGCATAGACCTGCGCTTCGATCCGGATTTTTGCCGCATGCAGCTTATTCTCCGCTGTTTTGATACCAGCGTCCATGATTTTGGCGCCAAGTCCCTTTCCCCGTGCGGTCGTTAAAACCCGGCCGATCGATACCTCATCATAGGATATGCCTCTATCTAAAACCCTTAAATAAGCATGTATCACTTGATCTTCTTTCAAAAACACATGATAAGCCTTTTGATCTTTTCCGTCGATTTCCGGGTATGCGCATTTTTGTTCCACCACAAAAATGTTCACCCTTGCCCGCAATATTTCATATAATTCTTCATTCGATAATTCTTCAAACTTTTTAACACACAATTCCACAGTATCACCTTCACAAAAAGGATAGCATATTGAAGACCACATTTCAATCAATACTTTCCTTCTCCGGTCAAACGCCATACGGCAATGCAGTATTCCTGTTTTGGCTCCGCAAATTATAAACCCGCTTTGGATAGGATATTTCATGCTGCAACACACCTTTCTTCTGTTTGCAGCATATTCTATTATATGAAACAAAATTTTCTGATAATGGAGTGAATATACCGTGAAAAAAAAGGAACCATTTGACGGACAGCCCGACCTTTTCGGATGGTACTGCTGCTGTCAGCCGGAATTTTCCTGTTGTCCCTGCCGTTGCCCACAGGGGGAGCCCGGTCCGCAAGGCCCGCAGGGCGAGCCCGGCCCGCAAGGTCCGCAGGGTGAGCCCGGTCCGCAAGGTCCGCAGGGTGAGCCTGCGGATGATATTTTTGCCTCTTTTGTTATTTTCGAAGTACGATTTATCAATGGGCAACCCATTCCGTTGGTCACCGGTACGACGGATACAACGGGGAACATCGTACTTGCAAACAATACCCAGATCGTTCTGGCACCGGGATATTATTATATATCCTACAGCGTATCAACTGTGTTGGATAACGCAGGGTATATGCAGATTACCCCTTCCTATAATGGGAGTCCCCATTTGGAATACGGCGTTTATTTCAAAACCAATACCAGCGCTTCCAGCGCATACGGTTCAAATGCTATCATCATTTATGTGCCGGAACAAACAAATTTCACGCTGACCTATAACAGCAATGTGACAAACCGTTCCGGCGCTGCCACCGTTGCCGTTATAAAATTAACGCGAGATATATAAATCCGGTAAACCCGTATAACGGATACGACTTGCGGTCCCGACCGCGATTTTCAAAAGATCAAACGCCGCACATTAATGCGGCGTTTTGATTTTTGATCAAGAAGAAGCGATATTGAAAATATTTCTAACGAATTAGACCGGCATTATTATGCAATCAATAGTATTCTAATAACTTTTCATCGATCGGAGCAATAGGTTCTTTGCCCTTCACCTTACTGTACAATGCAAGTTTAGTAATCTCATCGCGATCCTGTATTTGATTATAAATATTGTCGATGCTAATATCTTGGAGAGTAATACCGTAAAGTCCACCGTATTCTATGCGTTCTTTAGGCGAAAAATAGTCCGGCACTATCAAAAATTTCATTAAACCGATATACACATAAGAACCATCAAGAATACCTAGTTCCTCAAATCCCTCTCGTACAATGCACGCCCTTGGAGATTCGCCATCATCCATACAGCCACCAAAAATTTCCCATCTATTTCTCCATTTATTCCACCCAAGCAGATAGTCATCTCCAATTTTCACAATGACAAGACAATGTGTTAACTGCTCATAATCCGAAAGTTCCTCTTCAAGATTATAAGCGATCGAGATAAATTTGTTTCCATTTTGATCCTTAAGAATATAATCAGACAATAATTTTCCCCCTCTGATTTTTTACACAACTACATTTTTTATGATTATATCATAACTCGTTATTTTAATCAATGTCTCTACAACGCAAAATGCGTTTTATTCCATTGTCCACTTATCTTGGTAAGTTTAGACCCAAAAAACAAAACGCCGCACCAAAAAAGTGCGGCGTTTTGTTTTTGTCGCGTAATACGGACGCTGTGTCCGGCAATCACAGATACAACAAAGGTGGGTTTGCGCTATTTTGATTGCAATATCACGACAGATCATCCATTTGCATATTTTTCTTCAAATGCGCGAACCACATTTTTGATGGTGCCATCAATTTTCATGTCGCAAAAGCGCCGGATATGTTCCGGAATATCCCGATAAAATGCTTGTGCGATCCCACCGGCAATGCAGCCCTGTGTGTCGGCGTCTCCGCCCAAAGAAACAGCATTGCGGATCGCGCTTTCATAATCACTCGATTCGAGAAATGAGATAATAGCAGGCGGAACGCTGTAGGATGTCCGGCAGTCAAACACGTGCGTTATCCGTATGTCCTTCAACGGCACCGACAGATCATATTGAAATTTGCCCTGCACAAAACGGCGGATGGTTTCTTTACTTTCTCCATGCCTCGCCAGAAACACGGCCGCCGCAACCGCCTGCGCGCCGGCAATGGCTTCGTGATGGTTGTGGGTCGGCAGACAGCTCGCCTTTGCCTGCAAAAGCGTCTGTTGCAAGGTTTTGTATGCGTAGCCGATCGGGATCACACGCATGGCAGCGCCGTTGGCATAGCTGTGCCCATTTGCCGCATGGCTGTTTTTCGCCCATTCGGCAAACAGGTTTCCAAAGCCCGCATGCGGAAAATAAGCGTAATATTGACGGTATTGTGCAGCATATTCCCGCGCGCGGCGGCGCAGGCCAAACCTTGTTACATCGGAAGGATTGTTGAGAATCGCTTTGCATACCGCTGCGGTCAGCACACTGTCGTCGGTAAATGTGCTGTTCTTTTGAAATGGAAAACCATAATCCTTGGTACAATGAACTTCATAATAGGAGCCGATCACATCACCATATAACGCACCGAACATATTGACCCCTCCCGATTTGTTTCGATAAATAGACGGACGGCACAATGCAACAAAGCATAGATGCCATTTCTTATTATCTTATCATGCTTTATTTTGCAATGCAATTTGAATCCTTATCTCAAATAAAATGAAAGTCCCCGCAAAAGCGGAAACTTTTCATTTTTCAAGATGTAGCGAAAAAGGTGCCAGTTTAATTTTCTGATAAAGACGCAGACCCGCAAAAAGTTGGTAGCAAGCGTGCGTGTCGTGCGCGCGTTTACAACCGAGCAGCGTGACTTTTGGCGGTGAGGAAAAGCAAAGCGGACTTTGCTCCGACGATGTAAAGAAATCGCGAAAAAGATACCTCAATTAAACGCAGGCACCTTTGATGAAAATAAGAAGAGGCTTAGAGCGCGAATAGGTTCCAAGCCCTGCCTGCAAAGATAAAACAAAAAGCTACTGCGCTACTTTTTATAGTTAAATTTTAATATGAATTAGATTTTAAGTTCCATTTCTAAACAGGTCTCATCAACTACACCGGTTTCTTTGAAACCCAAAGACTGATATAGCTTTTTTGCTGTAGTATTTTCAAAAGCGACGCCGGTGAAAATTGATTTAATGTTGAATTTTTTTATCAAGTAATCTATAGCAAGTGTAAGAGCCTTTTTGCCATATCCTCTGTTTTGATATTTCTCGTCAATCATGAATTTCCACAAAGTGTACTGTTCTTTTTCTTCATAATACCCCAACATAATAAAACCGACAATAATATTATCTGCGTAAATTGCAAAAGGAAAGGCTGTATTTTTGTATACCCACGCCTGTGCTAAAGAATAGGAGTTTTCTGAAACAAAACTTTCTTGATTTTTGGATACTTTCAAACGAAGAACATCATCTAAGTTGTCTTTTGTGATATTTTTTAATTCAATCATCTTTTTCACCTCTTAAGCGGAGAGGAGGAACAGTGGAGTGGGTGACCGATTTTTTCATTAAATGAAAAAATCGGAACAAGCGCAACTCGTTCCGACGATGGTGCGGGCGACAGGACTTCGCTTCGCTCTTGAACAAGGTTCAAGTCCTGACCGCAAAATTGAAAAACAAAACCACCGCACTTCGTGCGTTGGCTTTGTTTTTGGTGCGGGTGTTCATAACGGATTTGATTAAAAAGTATTGAAATACCGGCAGAAACACACATATTTTTCATTCGCACATTTGTGTATTTCAAGGTTTCTTCGTAAAATAAAATTACAGAAACGAGGAAACAAGATTATGTCAGAATTTATTGAAGAATTTTATTACGGTAATGCTTCGGGTAAGGTGACAGACGAATGGTTTATGCAATTATCCCATAAGTATGAGGTTGAGCGTATGGAGCTGAAAGCTAAAATTGCAGAACTTCGGAAAAGAATAAACAATATCGGCGCAATGCAGCAGAATAAAGAGAATTTCATAAATGCGATACGAAGATTTATGGAAATGAAAAAGCTGACAGCGCCCTTGCTTCGTGAACTGATAGATAAAATAACGGTTTATGAAACCGAGGGAGTAGGCAAAAATCGCAGTCAGCGAGTTATGATTCATTACAAGTTTATAGGGTATATTGAAATACCCGAATGCGGGAAGAATTACAGGGCTGACACCCGAAAGGGTGTTGCAGTCGAATATGTAACCAAATCCGCATAAAACAAAAGAGCAGGCACAAAACCTGCTCCATACATATCGAAGAAACTAACAAATACAAAAAATCGAGTGTTCATAACTCAAATCCGTTATGAACACTCGATATGGTGCGGGCGACAGGACTTGAACCTGCACGTCGAAGACACCAGATCCTAAGTCTGGCGCGTCTGCCAATTCCGCCACGCCCGCGCGTTTGCGTGATTTGTATTATACCACAGGTGTCTTGCGGCTGTCAAGGTCCAAACCGGCCGGCGGCAAAGATAAAAGCCCGGCATATTTAAATGATGCCGGGCTTTACGCTTAGCACTGATAAACAAAATTCAGCCGGCCGATTGGCGCGGCGTCTCCGCTGGTATAAAAATCCTCCATTCTGGTCACCGGCGCCCGCGAATCGATCCATTTGCTTTTCATAACACATCTCCTTTGCAGGATAACCCCATCCGCTGCAAATGAACAGGTCCAGTAAAAACGGACAATAGAAAAACACACCCCCTTATGGTAGA
>CAMMAZ010000042.1 GCA_946493765.1 uncultured Clostridia bacterium
ATTCGTCACTTCTTTTTTTATTCTTTTTGTAACACATCTATTGTAAACCTACAAATTTATCTTAAAAATATGCAGCTTTTCCGTTGACAAGATTGCCTGTAGATGATATAATTATTAAATATTTTAAAGGTTTTAAAGAGGTTTAAAATGATAAGAAGCATGACGGGATACGGCAGGGCGAATTCAACTGCCGAAAACATGGAGATCACCGCGGAAATCAAAGCGGTGAACCATCGGTATTTTGAATTTTCGGCGCGTGTGCCGCGGCAATTCTCCTTTCTGGAGGAAAAACTGAAAGCCTTTGTGAATCAAAAGGTCAGCAGAGGGAAAGTGGAGGTTTATATCACCATCAATCTGCTGGACGCACAGGCGACAAGCGTGTCTGTCAATCTGCCGTTGGCGACCGCTTATGCGGACGCGCTGCAGCAGATCGAACGCAGCTGTTCGCTGACCGGCAATGTCAGCGCGGCGGACATCGCCAAATTTCCCGATGTGCTGAACGTGCAAAAAGAAGATGTGGATGAAGACGCGGTCACAAACGTTGTTTTGCCGGTCATGTCGGATGCGCTGGACGCATTTATCCAAATGCGGGAAAATGAAGGCCAACGCTTAAAGGCGGATGTTTTAGCGAGATGTGAAACGATTGTGAAAGCAGTGGATGTGATCGAGCAACAGTCGGAGCAGACAGTCGGCACTTATCGGGAACGGTTGGAAGAGAAGATGCGGGAGCTGTTGGGAGACACCCAGGTCGATGAACAGCGCCTTTTGACCGAAACGGCGATTTTCGCCGATAAAATTGCGGTGGACGAAGAAACGGTGCGGTTGCGCAGCCATATCGATCAGCTGCGGCAGATGCTGGACGGCGGCGAGCCGGTTGGCAGAAAACTGGATTTTCTCGTGCAGGAAATGAACAGGGAAATCAACACGATCGGTTCCAAGTGTTCCAACATCGAGATCACAAAAATCGTGGTGGATGTCAAATCCGAGATCGAAAAAATCAGAGAACAGATCCAAAATATCGAATAGGGGGTTCGATGTATGAAGTTAATCAATATCGGATTTGGAAATATGATCAACGCCAACCGCATGGTTGTGGTTGTCAGTCCTGAATCCGCACCGATCAAAAGGATTGTGGCGGAAGCAAAAGAAAACGGAAATTTGATCGACGCCACCCACGGCCGCCGGACAAGGGCTGTGATCATTACCGACAGCAATCATGTGGTATTAAGCTACTTGCAGGCGGAAACGGTGGCCAGCCGGCTGGATGAAGAGGCGGATGACGAAGAGGAGGATGACGATGCGTAAAGGAAACCTGTTTATTATTTCCGGACCGTCGGGCATCGGAAAGGACACGGTGCTGCAAATCCTGTTAAAGGAAGAAAAGAATCTGAAACTGTCCATTTCATCGATCACGCGGCCGATGCGCACAGGGGAAGTCGAGGGAGAAAAATATCACTTTATTTCCCGGGAAACCTTTGAACAAATGCTGCAAGGGGATGCTTTTTTGGAGCATAATGTCTACTGCGGCAATTACTACGGAACCCCGAAACAGCCGGTTTTCGACTGGTTGGAAGCAGGATTCGATGTGATTTTGGAAATCGACGTCAACGGCGCGATGAAAATCATGGAATCCTATCCGGAATGCGTCAGCGTGTTCATGCTGCCGCCGTCGCTGCAGGTTTTAAAACACCGGCTTTTAAAACGCGGCACGGAAGATGAACAGACCATCAAAGCGAGACTCACACAGGCGGGCAAAGAGATTCAAATGGCCAGCCGGTATGATTATGTGATGGTCAACGATGTGCTGGAAGACGCAGTAGCGGACTTGCGTGCGATTATCAGAGCCAATACTCTGTTAAAAAAGAATAACTTAGATTTAATTGACGAGGTGAAAAAAGATGCTGAATCCTTCGATTGGTAAATTGATCAATATTTATGAAAGCCGCTACCAGCTGGTGATCGACGTTGCAAAATATGCGCGTTATATCTCTGAGAAAGCGGAGCAGGAAGGCCGGATTTTAGTAGAAAAGCCGGTTGACATGGCTTTAAACGAGATTGCGAAAATTTATTCCAATAACTAATCATCAAAAGTCAGGCAAGTCCTGGCTTTTCCGTTATTTTTGGCGCATGCAGGAGGTGCAAAATGAAAAAGAGCCTGATCGCCCGTGTGTTTGTCGAAAAAACGACCATCGGGTTTGACAAAGCTTTTGATTATTCTGTGCCTTTCGATATGGCGGGGAAGGTGTTTGTAGGGCAGCGGGTCGTTGTCCCGTTCGGGCGCGGCAACCGCAAATTGCAGGGGATCATTGTCGAATTGGCGGCTATATCTGAAACAGACTGCAAAAAAGTAAAGCCTGTTCTTTCCCTTGTGGATCAACAGCCGCTTTTATCAGAAGAGATGCTGCGACTTGCAGCATTTATGAAAGAGCACTATTTTTGCACCTATTTTGAAGCGATCCGGCCGATGCTGCCGCCGGGCATCAATGTGCAGATTGTCGCATCCTATGCTTATGATGAACAAGCCGATCAATTGGATGCGTCGGCATTGTCCGAAGATGAAAAGGCAATTGTCACCGCCTTGCAAAAAAGTAAAGCGGCGGTCAAAAAAGAACGGCTGCTGGAGATTTTCGGGTTGGATGAAAACACGCCTGTTTTGGAGAATCTGGTGCAAAAAGGATTTATCACCCGGCTGGACAATGCTGTGCGCCGTGTCGGCGATGCGACGGTCAAAATGGTGCGGCTGTGTGACGAACAACCGGAAGAAACACCGCAGTTAACGCCAAAGCAAAAGCAGGTCTATGATTTTTTGGAAGAATGCGGCGCCGCTTCGTTAAAGGAAGTGCAGTATTTCACCGGCGTGACACAGGCGGTGGTGCAGTCGCTGGTGAAAAAAGGAGTCGCACAGCTGTTTGAAAACGAAGTCTACCGCAATCCCTATGCGGCGGTCGGACCGGGTGAAAAGACCGAAATTCATTTGTCCCAAGAGCAAAACGCCGCCTATCAGGGACTGTTAAAGCAGATGCAAAACTGTCAAAACGGCGACGGCGCGTTGCTGTATGGTGTGACGGGCTCCGGCAAAACACAGGTGTTTTTAAAGCTGATCGATGAAGTCGAAAAAACCGGAAAAGGCGTGATCCTGATGGTGCCGGAAATTGCCTTGACCCCGCAGACATTGCGGATCTTTCAAAGCCGGTATGGCAGCAAAATCGCTGTTTTTCACAGCGCCATGTCGCTCGGTCAGCGCACCGATGAATGGAAACGCATCAAAAACGGCGATGCTTCCATTGCGATCGGCACACGCTCGGCGATATTTGCGCCCTTTGAAAAAATCGGTCTGATCATCATGGACGAGGAGCAGGAGCACACCTACAAATCCGAAAGCACACCGCGATTCCATGCAAGAGACATTGCAAAATTTCGCTGCAAAGCGCATAATTGCCTGTTTTTAATGGCGTCCGCAACGCCGAGTGTCGAAACCTTCACCATTGCAAAAACCGGCCGCATTCCGATGTATGTGATGAAAAAGCGGTTCGGGAACGTGCGTTTGCCGGTCGTGAAAACGGTGAATATGAAAGAACAGTATGCTAAAGGCAATTTCGGCATTTTGAGCGACACGCTCACCGATGCGCTTAGCAAAACTTTGCAGCAAAAAAAGCAATCGATCCTGCTTTTGAACCGGCGGGGCTATCATGTGTTTGTTTCCTGCCGCAACTGCGGTCATGTGCGCACCTGTCCCAACTGCAGCATATCGCTGACTTATCATGCGGCGAATAACCGCATGATGTGTCACTACTGTGGGTATTCCGAACCATTTTCGGATACCTGTCAAAGCTGCGGGGACAAAAACATCAAATTGTCCGGTTATGGAACCCAAAAAGTGGAGGAAGAGCTTGCGCTGATTTTTAAAAACGCAAGAATTCTGCGAATGGACGCGGACACCACCATGACGCGCTTTTCACACGAACGCAAGCTCAACGCTTTTGCCGCCGGGGAATATGACATTATGGTCGGCACCCAGATGGTCGCAAAAGGACTTGATTTCCCGAATGTGACTTTGGTTGGCGTCATCAATGCGGACCAGTCGCTTTACAGTGATGATTTTCGATCCAGTGAAAAGACTTTTTCGCTTTTAACGCAGGTGATCGGCCGTTCCGGACGGGGAGACACACAGGGAACCGCCATCGTTCAGACGATATCGCCGGACAGTGAGATTATCTGGCTGTCCGCCAAACAGGATTACGATGCGTTCTATGCAACGGAGATTTTAGCGCGCAAGCTGCTTGTTTATCCGCCTTACTGTGATTTGGCGGTGATCGGTTTTGCCGGTGTGGTGAAAGAGCGTGTGCAGACGGCTGCAAATTTATTTTTTGAACATTTAAAATCTGAACTGTGCGGCGAATATCAGGATTTAAAGGCGATTATTTTAGGTCCGTCCGCCTGTTCAGTGCCGAAGGTCAGTAATAAATACCGCTTTCGGTTAATACTAAAATGTAAGAACAACCATAGGCTGCGTGAGATGCTCATGCAGCTGCTGCAAGCATCCATGCAGGATTTCAATTTTAAAAATATTTCGGTTTTCGCGGATATCAATCCGGAAACCATTCTATAAACGCCGATATATGGGAGGAATGCAGAAAATGGCAATCAGAGAAGTCGTGAAATATGGAGACGAAATTTTAACCAAAAAGTGCCGCCCGGTCGAAAAATTTGATGAAAAGCTGCACACATTGCTGGATGATATGGCCGAAACGATGTATGAAAAGGACGGTGTCGGTCTTGCTGCGCCGCAGGTGGGTATTTTGCGGCGGATCATTGTGATCGATTGCGGCGAAGGATTGATCGAACTGGTCAATCCCGAAATTATCCGGCAGTCGGGCGAACAGCTGGAAGGAGAGGGATGTCTGTCCTGTCCCGGAAAGTATGGGATCGTATCCCGTCCAATGTATGCGACGGTCAAAGCGCAGGACAGAAACGGAAAAGAATTTAAAATCAAGGGAGAAGGCCTGCTTGCAAAGGCTTTCAGCCATGAGATCGATCATTTGGACGGTATTTTATTTTTGGATAAAGTGATCGAATTTATCGAACAGTAAAGGAAAAAATAAATGAAAGTTGTTTTTATGGGAACACCGGAATTCGCGGTGAAAAGCTTGCAGGCGCTGCTGGACGGCGGCCATGCGGTCGCGGCTGTTTTCACACAGCCGGATAAACCCGTCGGTCGCAAGCATATACTCACGCCGCCGGCAGTAAAAATATGTGCGCAGCAGCACGGCATCCCCGTTTACCAGCCGGCAAGCTTCAAAGATCCGAAAGCTTTGGAAATTTTGACTGCCATCCAACCGGATGTGATTGTCGTTGTGGCCTATGGCAAACTGCTGCCGGAAGCGGTGCTGCATTTACCGAAGTTCGGGTGCGTGAACGTGCATGCGTCGGTTTTGCCGAAATACCGGGGCGCATCGCCGATCCAGTGGTCGATCGTCTGCGGTGAAAAACAGACCGGCGTGTCGACGATGCAGCTGGATAAAGGAATGGATACCGGCGATATTTTGCTTACCAAAACGACGGAGATCACCGATACCGACACCGCACAGACGCTAGGAGACCGCTTGTGCGTTATGGGCGCTGATTTGCTGCTTCAAACACTGGACGGCCTTAAAAAGGGACAGATCACACCCCAAAAGCAGGATGAGACGCAGGCTAGTTATGCGCCGATCATCAAAAAAAGCGACGGTTTGATCGATTGGACGCAGTCCGCCGACCAGATCAACTGCAAAATCCGTGGATTGCAAACCTGGCCGGTGGCTTATACCATGGCAGGCGACAAAATGCTGAAAATCTATAGTGCGAAAGTCCTGCCGGATGTGGCAGGCGGTTGCGGCGAGATTTTATCGCAGGATAAAGCGTTGATCGTTGCCTGTGGAGAAGATTCTGCACTGGAAATCACCGAACTGCAGCTGGAGGGTTCTAAGCGCATGCCGGCGCAGGATTTTATTCGCGGCAGAAAATTTCCCTTCGCGGCTTTTTAAAAAATAATAAGATGCACAAAGGAGAAAAATCATGTTTTATTATTTTGATCCGTTATATTTCCTGTTTGCAATCCCGGGTCTGCTTGTCGCGTTGTTTGCGCAGGCAAAGGTCAAATCCAGTTTTCATAAATTTAGCCAGATCGCATGCCGCAACGGACTGACCGGTGCGCAGGCGGCACAACGGATTTTGGAAGCCAACGGCATATCTAATGTGCGAGTTGTTCGCACGAATGGGAATTTGACCGATCACTATGACCCGAGAAACAATACCATCGCCCTGTCCGACGGGGTTTACGGCAGCGCGACGATCTCTGCAATCGGTGTTGCGGCGCATGAAGCGGGACACGCGGTGCAGTATGCGAAAAACTATGCGCCGATCAAATGGCGCAGCGCATTGGTGCCGGTCTGCAACTTTGGCGCGGGTATAAGTCCGTTTTTGATTCTGCTGGGCTATTTGATGAACATGGACATTCTTTTGTTTTTGGCGCTGGGCGTGTTCGGCCTGTCCGTTTTGTTTCAGCTTGTCACATTGCCGGTAGAGTTCAATGCCAGCCGGCGTGCGCTGCAGGCGATCGAAAGCTACCGCTTGTTGGACACAGATGAACTGCAAGGGGCAAAAAGCGTGCTTTCCGCTGCTGCGCTGACCTATGTTGCGGCGCTTTTGCAGTCGCTCCTGATTTTCCTTTATTATTTTGTCCGGTTTTCAAAAAGAAGGGACTAATCGCATGCCAAATGTGAGAAAAATCGTTTTAAAAGCGTTATTAAAACTCGAAAAAGACGACGGCTATTCCAACATCATCATAGACAACGCCATTCAAACGGCGGGACTCGAAGGACGGGATGCGAATTTTGCCGCCGCCTTGTTTTATGGTGTTTTAGAACGAAAACTAACGCTGGATTATATCATCCAAACCTATTCCAAACAAGGGTCGAATAAGATAAAGCCTATTGTTTTGCAGGTGCTGCGCATGGGGCTTTATCAGTTGCTGTATATGGATAAAGTGCCGGATAGCGCTGCGGTCAACGAGTCGGTGCGGCTGATAAAAGCAATGGGACTGTCTAGTTTGTCGGGCTATGTCAATGCCGTGCTGCGCGCATTTCTCAGAGACGGCAAACAAATCAAGTATCCAGACGACCCGGTGGAAAGACTGACGGTGGAATTCTCCTGTCCGCGTCCGATTGTGGACAGCTTCATAGCGGATTACGGATTGCCGCTTGCCAAAACGATTTTATCGGGGTTTACAAAACAGCGCGGCGTCACCATCCGGATCAATACAGTCAAAATTGAACAAAAAGCATTTGAAGATATGTTAAATGCCGCCGGTGTTGCGTTTGAAAAGAGTGAAATTTGCGAACATGCGCTGCTTTTAAAACAGCAGGGCAGCGTTGAAAAGCTCTGCGGTTTTGAAAAGGGTTATTTTCATGTGCAGGATCTTTCCTCCCAGCTATGCGCCAAAGCGCTGGGGGCAAAGCCCGGCGACCGGGTGTTGGACGTTTGCGCCGCACCGGGCGGCAAAAGCTTCACCATTGCTGAAAACATGCAAAATAACGGTGAAGTGCTGGCGCTGGATAAATATCCGCAAAAAGTGGAAATGATTCAAAAATCCGCAAAACGATTGGGGCTTTCCTGCGTGAAAGCAGATGTGAATGATGCTGGTTTTTTCAATTCGAATTTAGGCAGTTTTAATAAAGTTTTGTGCGATCTGCCATGTTCCGGTCTTGGAATTTTGGGCAAAAAGCCTGAAATACGTTACAAAAATGTAGCATTCCTTGACAAGCTACCGGTTTTACAGTATGATTTACTTGATAAATCGGCGCAGTATCTGGAAAACGGCGGTGTTCTGGTCTATTCCACCTGCACATTGCGGCAGGCGGAAAACCGTGAAATCGCAGATCGATTTTTGCAAGAACACAACGACTTTGAACCGTTTCCGGTTTTGCCGGGTGTCAAACGCTGTGTGGACGAACCCGAACATATACTGACTTTATTTCCGGGGATACATAATACCGACGGCTTTTTTATTTCCGCTTTTCAAAAGAAAGGATGAACGGTATCAAGGATTTAAAATCGTGCAGTCAAGAAGAGATGCAGGAACTTGTTTTGCAGTTGGGTCAGCCGAAATTTCGTGCAGCGCAGCTGTTTGACTGGATGTGCAAAGGCGCCGAAAGCTTTGATGAAATGAAAAATGTTCCGGCTGCTTTCAAAACGCAGCTGCAAAATGCCGGTTATTTTATTTCCTATGCGTCCGTTTATCGAAAATGGGTATCCCGAATCGACAAAACGGTGAAATATCTGTTTGAACTGCACGATAAAGAGCGCGTTGAAGCGGTTGTGATGCAATATAAGCACGGTTATTCGATGTGCATTTCCACCCAGGCGGGCTGCCGGATGGGCTGCAGGTTCTGCGCGTCGACCATCGACGGCAAACAACGCGATTTAACGGCTGGAGAAATGCTTTCGCAGATTTTTGCAGCACAAAAGGATTTAAATATCCGTATTTCCAACGTCGTGCTAATGGGCATGGGGGAACCACTTGACAATTTCGACAACACGGTGCGTTTTTTAAAACTGGCGGGGAATGAAAAAGGACTGCATATCGGCATGCGGCATATCTCGGTTTCGACCTGTGGACTGGTCGAGGGTATCCGGCGGTTGAAGGATTTGAATTTGCAGATCACCTTGTCGGTATCCTTGCACGCCGCCGATAACGCAACGCGTGATCAGATCATGCCGGTCAATAAAAAATGGCCGATCGAAGTATTGCTGCAGGCCTGTCGGGAATATATTGAAGTAACAGGCAGACGCATTTCTTTTGAATATGCGGTGATCAAAGGTGTGAACGACACGCCGCAGGATGCGGATAAACTGGCGGATTTGTTAAAAGGCATGTTGTGTCATGTCAATCTCATCCCGGTCAATCCGGTCAAAGAGGAATTTGTCAAGCCAGATAGAATCTATATCGAAAAATTTGCGGACAGACTCAAAAATAAAGGAATCAACACAACAATCAGAAGAACGCTCGGCGCAGATATTCAGGCGTCCTGCGGTCAGCTCAGAGCAAAAGACAGAACAGAAACGGCAGTTTTATAAGTCGAGGTGGCAAGATGGAATTATACGGAGCGACTGACATCGGAAAGGTGCGCGACACCAATCAGGACAGTTATGCGATCATCCGGTTTGATGAACAGCATGCGGCGCTGATTGTCTGCGACGGAATGGGTGGCGCAAACGGCGGTAATATTGCCAGCCAAACGGCGGTGGAAGTGATCGGTTCTCATTTGAAAGAAGCCTTTGATCCCGCATTTTCCGATATGCAGATCGAGAAGCTTTTAGACACTGCTATTCATAAGGCAAATATTGCGGTATTTGATAAAGCGCAGAGCGACCAGACACTTGCCGGTATGGGAACAACGGTTGTGACGGTCATACTTTGCAAAGACCGTGCATATATTGCGCATGCGGGAGACAGCCGGGCATATTTGCTGCCGAAAGATGGAGGATTAAAACAACTCACCAAGGATCATTCCATTGTGCAGCAGATGCTGGAAAGCGGGCAGATCACCCAGCGGGAAGCGGAGCACCATCCCAAACGAAACGTGATCACCAGAGCTTTAGGGGTTGGTGAAGCGTTAAAAATCGATATGCAGCAAAGTGCTGTGCAAAGCGGAGAAAAATTCATGCTCTGCAGTGACGGGTTGACCAATTTTGTGCCGGCATTGCAGATGCAGGCTGTTTTGTCAGAAAACAGCCCGAAAGAAGCCTGCTCACAATTGGTTGCAATGGCAAATGAAAACGGCGGCGGCGATAACATCACGGTTGTGATCGCGGCTTTGGAATAAAGAATATAAATAGAAGTTTTGTCTTTATGACACGGGATAGCGGCAACGCATACTCATAAAAAATCCGTTATCCAAAAATTCGGTTTGATGCGAAAGGAATGGTTAGAAATATGGATATGGATAAATTTGTTGGTAAGCGTCTGGATGGCAGATATGAGATCAGCGAATTGATCGGTATCGGCGGCATGGCTGTTGTTTATAAAGCCTATGACAATATCGACGACCGAACAGTGGCAATCAAAATTCTAAAAGAAGAATTTTTAGCAAACGAGGAATTTAGAAGAAGATTCAAAAACGAATCCAAAGCAATTGCCGTTTTATCGCATCCGAACATCGTAAAAGTTTATGATGTCAGTTTTGGGGATGTTCTGCAGTATATCGTCATGGAATATATCGACGGTATTACTTTAAAAACCTATATTGAGCAGCAAGGCGTGGTCGAATGGCGAGAAGCCATTCATTTTACCGCGCAGATTTTAAAAGCGCTGCAGCACGCGCATGAAAAGGGCATTGTGCATCGCGACATCAAGCCGCAGAACATCATGCTGCTGCCGGACGGTACCATCAAGGTCACGGATTTCGGCATTGCGCGGTTTTCGCGCAGCGAACAGCGCACCATCACCGACAAAGCGATCGGTTCAGTGCATTATATCAGTCCGGAACAGGCCAGAGGCGATTATACCGATGGAAAAGCAGATATTTATTCGGTCGGCGTGCTGCTTTACGAAATGATTACCGGACGTGTGCCGTTTCAAGCGGACAGTGCCGTTTCAGTGGCGATCATGCAGCTGCAAAACGATCCGGCAAGACCCTGTCAGTTGAACAGCATGCTGCCAAAAGGCTTGGAAGACATCACTTTAAAGGCGATGCAGAAGGACCCGAACAAACGGTACGCTACTGCACAGGATATGCTCAATGACATCGAAGTGCTCATGCAGAATCCGAACGCGGTGTTCAATTACAATTATTTTGTCGATCAGTCGGCAACAAAACCGATCGATCGGGATCTGCATTCCAGAAAACCGCAGGCGAATCCGGTGGAGGAAGAGAAAAAATCACATTTTATTCCGATTTTAGCCTGTATTACAGTGGGATTTTTGATTTTGG
The DNA here is from genome assembly GCA_946493765.1 of uncultured Clostridia bacterium. Classification (GTDB taxonomy): domain Bacteria; phylum Bacillota; class Clostridia; order Oscillospirales; family Acutalibacteraceae; genus RUG11462. The sequence continues at coordinate 10,971 of CAMMAZ010000042.1, forward strand.
TCGCCTGTGTCGTGGTTTTTGCCGTGAACTTTTTCGGTTCCAGCGGCAATGTGGAATGTCCCACATTGATCGGCTTGAATATCAATGATGTGCTGGATGAAAACAGCGAATACAGCCAGTTTGATATCAAAGTCGCGGAAAACGGTTATAATTATAACGCAGAATATGATAAAGATCTTATCTACAGGCAGGAACCGGAGCCGGGAGAGGATGTCAAAGAAGAAGGAACCATCACTGTTTATGTCAGCCTTGGCAGCAAAGAATTCATTATGAAGGATTTTGTGTCCGATTATTATGTAGATGTAGTTAACGAGCTGGAAGATGAATATGGACTGAAAGTGGTCACTGAAGAAGTCCCCAGCGATGAGGTTTTAAAAGATTATGTTGTCGGTACCGATCCGACGGTTGGTGAGACGGTCAAAACAGGTGATACTGTCACGGTTTATGTCAGTACCGGAGAAAGAGTTGTGCAGATCAAGGTTCCGGATGTTGTGGGTTATTCGGAAAACGACGCCAAGAAGAAAATCGAGGAATCGGAATTAACCTATACTGTTGTTGAGGAATATAATAGTGATTACGCTGCGGGATATGTTTTCAATCAATCTCCGGAGGAAGGGGAATTTATTACCAACGATAAAGCGGTTACCATTTATGTCAGCCTTGGCGAGCAGGTAACCACCACAACGACGACCACGGCAACACCAACCACAACAGAACCACCGACCACAACGGAAAACTCGCATTCCTTTGTTGTCCAATTGCCGCGTGAGGATGTGGAGGTTGAACTGTCTATCTGGGTCGGCGGTATCAAAATGGATTCCAAGACTGTGGATTTAGGGTTGCGAACCACCTACCCGGTGACCGTTACCGGCGCCGATACGGCGGATGTTGTGATCAAGCTGAATTCGGATACCTATAATGCGCAGGCGACCTATCGCTTTAACACTGATACCAATGCATATGAACTGTATCAGGACTTTGAATAAAATATATGTGTGAAGAAGGCATTGTTGTAAAAATGCTGGCGGGCTTTTATTATGTGGAAAGCGCAGGACAGATCTATGAATGTAAAGCCCGCGGCATCCTGCGCAAAAAGGCGGAAAGCCCGCTGGTAGGCGACCGTGTTCAATTTGAAATTGTGCAATCAAACCAAGGCGTTATAGATTCTATAACGCCTCGTTTGAATTTTTTGGTTCGTCCGCCGGTGGCGAATATCGACCGTTTATTTGTGGTCGTCTCGTTAAAGGATCCTGCGCCGAACACATGGATTGCGGACAAGGCGATCGCCAATGCAGAGAATAAGGGGATCGAACCCGTGATTGTGATCAACAAAACTGATCTTGGCGATGACACGGTCTACCGGCAGATCTATGAGCAAGCCGGATTTAAAGTTTTCAGCGTCAGTGCAATACAGCCGGAAACAGTCGCAGTGTTAAAGCCGTTGTTTGATGGTAAAATCTGCGCCTTTACCGGCAATTCCGGCGCGGGGAAATCCAGCATTTTGAATGCGTTGGACACGCGTTTTTCCATTGCGACCGGCGACATCAGTCAAAAACTGGGCAGAGGACGCCATACGACCCGGCATGTGGAGCTTTATAAGATCGGCGACGGTTATGTCGCGGACACGCCCGGCTTTTCTAATTTTGATATGGATATCTGCGATCAGATTCGCAAGGAAAATCTGCAATTTTGCTTTCGGGAATTTACCCCATTTCTGACGACCTGCAAATTCACATCCTGTTCCCACACAAAGGAAAAAGGCTGTAAAATTATCGAAGCGGTGGAAAAGGGAATCATTCCAAAATCCAGGCATGAAAGCTATTGCAGAATGTATCAACAGGCGAGTGAGATTCCGGATTGGGAGTTTGATAAAAAAAGATGAAACGTTGTGTGATTATCGGATCGGCGCAAATAGATGCATATGAAAAAATCATCCGTCTGTTTCGGACGGATGATTGCTTTGTTTATTGCGACGGCGGTTTATATCATCAGGAACGGCTTGGCCGTGCACCGGATCTGATCGTCGGCGATTTTGATTCCTATAGCGGCAAACTGCCGGACGGCGATGTGATCACACTGCCATGTGTGAAAGACGACACGGACACCTTTGCCGCTGTCAAAGAGATGCTGCAAAGAGGATATCGGGATTTTTTGCTTGTGGGTGTGTGCGGGCAGCGTATCGATCATACCTTGAGCAATCTATCCATTTTACTTTATTTGGATCGCCGGGGCGCTGCCGGTGAAATTGCAGATGATTACAGCAGGATGACCGTGTTAAAACAAAAACCGGTATCCATTGCAAAGGGAAGCTGCTCCTTTTTTTCCATTCATTCTCTATCCGGCGATTTAAAAGGGGTCAACATTCAAGGTGCGAAATATAACCTGACAAACGCTGTCGTGCCGGCAGATTATCAGTTTGCGGTCAGCAACGAAGTAGCGGAAGATGAAGCGGTTGTTTGGATCGACGCCGGCACAGGACTTCTGACACTTGTCGATTAACGCATGCACACATTTTGGCTTTCGTAATATAATAACAATAACGAGATACCATGATATGCGAAAGCCGGTGATTCTATGCGATGCAGAAAAAAAGGAAAACACAGACAAAAAGCGTTTTACATATTCGCCTTTACGCTTGGTGTGATCATTGCGACATTTTTGCCGTTTACCGCATTGATGGTGGTATTGTGCATTGTTTTGATTCTGTTGGGGATTGCATATTTGAGGTGTCCGTGAGGATCGGGGAAAATACCGATCCCGAACGCCTTGCTGCGGCTCACGGCAGGGACGTTGTCGATATCCAAACATGATGTGGGCTGGAAAGGCTATGGTGCTTAATTTATGAAAATCGTTGTGGTAAAAAGTCCGAAACTGTTAAAGGGCATTTTGAGAATGATCTTTAAAATAAAAAAAGAAGACGGCATGGCCTGAAAAATCCCCGGACTTTTGTCCGGGGATTTTTCAATTATAAATTTAGAAAGTCTTTTCGATAGGAAACGCCGAAAAATTCAGCGAGTTGTTTTAGCTGTTCGTCTTTAATGGTGTTCATGCGCGGTAAATGAGCCGTCAACATATAAATCTGCGCTGCTTTTTCCACTGTTTCAATCAGTCCGAAGGTTTCGTCCAGACTTTTTCCGGCGCCGTAAATGCCGTGCATGCCCCAGATAACCAGCCGAAATTCTTTCATTTTTTTCGCGGTGGCTTCTCCGATCTCATTGGTTCCGCACAGCATCCAAGGCAGAACACCAACACCGTCCGGAAACACAACGATGCATTCGGTACACATTTCCCATAATGTATGTGTGAGTTCCTTTTCATTGAGTTTGTGCACATAGTTCATCGCTAAAGTATAGGTCGGGTGCGAGTGCATCACAACGCGATGCTGCGGATCCACCGATAATCGCGCCATATGGCTCATCAGATGCGCCGGCAGTTCGGAAGTGAATTTTCCGCCATCTTGATAGCCCCATAAAAGTTCGGCTGTCTGCCCGTCCTTTGCAATGCGGATAATGCCCAGGTTTGTTTCCGGGTCTTTCTCAACATTTTTAAAATATTTTCCGGTACCGGTCACAAGAAACAGCCGTCCTTCAAGCGACGGCGCATGAAACCCAAGCGGCAGTGTTCGCAGCACATGAGAGAGATCAAGATAAGGGGAAACTTCAGTTTCCTCCAGCAAATAACTGATATTGCCGCCGTTTCGCTCATCCCATCCCAGGCGGTACATGTTAGCAGTTGTTTGCATCATTTCATTGAGAAACGGCGCTGTTAAAATATCTTTCATTTGCGGTTCACCAAAACTTTCTGTTCATATTGCAAAATAGGTTCAAGATAATCGGCCGGAATGTTTTGACGGGACAGATATTCCTCCCATACCGCGCCGAACGGCTGCAGCTTCAATTCTTCCTGCAAAACCATTAGTTTGGTTGTCTGATTGTTGTTTTGTAGCGCTTTTAATTCGTCTTTTGGAGCTAAAAGTGCAAACAACAGCGCTTTTTGCACGTTCCGAACACCGGTCACCCAGGCGCTGATGCGGTTGATGGAGGCATCAAAATAATCGGTTGCGATCAGCACGCGATCCAGCGCGTCATGCCACACGATTTCTTTTGCAATTTCGCGGGTTTCATCGTCAAACAAAACCACATGATCGCTGTCCCAGCGCACAGGCCGTGTGACATGCAGTGCGATTTTATCATAGAACAAAAGCAAAGAAGAAATTTTATCCGAAACCAACTCGGTAGGATGATAATGCCCGTTGTCCATCAGAGGAGTAAGCCCATTTTGGGCGGCATAGGAAAGGCAAAATTCTGCCGAACCGACGGTGTAGGATTCCAGACCGATACCGAACACTTTGGATTCCAATGTGACAAGCACTTTATTTTTGTCATAGGGGATACTTAAAATTTCATCCATCGACTGTTTAAAACGCGCACGAGGGGACAAGCGGTCCGCAGGAATGTCTTTATAGCCGTCCGGAATCCAGAAATTCACAACACAAGGGGTGCCCAGCTGTGTTGCGAAATATTCCGCAATCTCAATGCATCGTTTTCCGTGTTCTACCCAAAAACGGCGGGTTGTTTCATCCGGTGAGGAAAGCGTCAGATTGTCTTTAACCATCGGATGTGAAAAAAACGTCGGATTAAAATCAATACCGGCATGATGCTGTTTTGCAAATTCTACCCATTTTGCAAAATGCTTTGGCTGGATTTGATCACGGTCAGCAAAATCCCCGTTTTCAAAAATGGCATAGCTTGCGTGCAGATTCAGTTTGTGTTTGCCGGGAATCAGCCGCAGTGCAAAATCCATGTCAGCCATCAGTTCCTCCGGTGTTCTTGCTTTTCCCGGATAATCTCCGGTGGCCTGAATGCCGCCGGACAGCGCATCGTCCCGATCAAAGCCGGACACATCGTCGCCCTGCCAGCAATGGATGGAGATCGGGATGGTCTGCAGCTTTTCCAATGCCTGTTCGGTGTCCACGCCTAAAGCGGCATAGCGTTCTTTTGCATCAATATAAGCGTTCATTCAATAATAACCTCCTTGATTTGAAACGAATCTTCAATCAGTGCTCTTGCAGCATCTAAATCAAAATTAGGGTCATCCTGCATCAGCTGGGACAGAATATTACCGGCAGCCGTTGCCTCTACCGGTCCGGCATATACCGGTTTTCCGGTATATTTTGCGGTTAATTGATTCAAATAGTCATCCTTGCTGCCGCCGCCGACAATGTGAATGTTTGCAATCGTTTTGCCGGTTATCTTTTCGATTTCACAAACCGACGCCGCATAAAGGGAAGCAAGCGAATGATAAACGAAGCTAAGAACGTCTTCAACCGGCAGAGTGGGAGCTTTTAAAACACAGCGAAAAGCGTCGATCATGCTGTCTGGGGCTACAAAATCCGGCGCATTGACATCCACAGTTTTGATAAAACGGCTTTCTTGCGCCATATGCATCATTTCGTCATAGCTGTATTTTCGCTTTAAGTCTTTGCGGATGTTTTGAAACAACCACATGCCCATGATGTTTTTCAAAAAACGGTATCGCCCGTCGATGCCGCCTTCATTGGTGAAATTGGCGTTTTGTGCATCGGTTGACACGATCGGTTCTGCATTTTCACAGCCGATCAGGCTCCAGGTACCGGAGGACAAAAACAGATCGTTTTCTTTTAGCGGACAGGCAGCGACAGCGCTGGCCGTGTCATGCGAGGGACAGAAAACCACTTTTGCCTGAAATCCGATCTCTTTTTGCATTTCCCGGGAAAAATCACCGATGACCGTTCCGGGCATGCAAAGCGGACGGAACAGATGCGGGGGAAAACCGAGTGATAAAAGAAGATCCTGATCCCAATCACGTGTTTTCGCATGGAGCAAACCGGAAGTGGAAGCGATGGTATATTCACTTTTGATACACCCAGTCAGCTTAAAAGATAAATATTCCGGGATAAACAGCATATAGGCCGCTTTTTGCAGTCTTCCGTTTTTTTGATCGTGATACAATTGATAGACCGTATTGAAATCCTGCTTTTGAATGCCGGTTTTTTCATATAGCTGCCGGTCGGAAATCCGTGTTACAACTTCTTTTGGTATATCCCGAGTGCGGGAATCCCGATAGGCGTAAACCGGAAAAATTTCCTTTTTTTGTTCGTCCAACAGCACATAATCCACACCCCAGGTATCGATTGCAACGGATACCGGGATTTTTCCGGCAAGTTTGCATGCTTTTAACCCGTTGACCACTTCTTGTGTCAGATGGTCAATATCCCAAGTCAGCGCTCCGTTTTGCTGCTGCAATTGATTTTCAAATCGGTAGATTTCTTCTAATTTCAGTTTTCCATCTTCCAGATGCCCTAAAATATGACGGCCGCTGGAAGCACCGATATCGATCGCGAGATAGGCGTGCATCATAAACACTCCTTTGCCATTTTTAGCAACATTATAGCACGCAAATCATCAAAAGGAAATAGAAAAAATAAAATTGATCCTTATAAATTTAAAAAGATGAGAGACAAGATCAAAAGCCTCACACGCAATACGCATGTTGAGGCTCTCGATAGAAAAAATATTTATAGAAGTATTTGTAAAAACATACCCGGACAAGCCTTCAGCCGAAAAAGATTGGTAGCGAACCAAAGCCGTCGTGCGCGTGATCTTTTTCGGAGAGGAGGAGCAAGGGAGTGGGCGAATGGCGTATTTTTCTGCCAAAGGCATAAAAATACGCCGGAGCAAAGCGGACTTTGTTCCGACGTGGAGCTGGTAGTCGGACTCGAACCGACGACCTGCGCATTACGAATGCGCTGCTCTACCAACT
>CAMMAZ010000043.1 GCA_946493765.1 uncultured Clostridia bacterium
ACCCATAAAAAATATGCACCTCCAAAAGTGTCTAACTTTTGGGGTGCATATCATCGGCGGTTCTTTTTCTTTTTTTATAAATGCCAGATATTTTTTGCATAGTCCATGATCGCGCGGTCTGCTGAGAAAATGCCTGCTTTTGCAATATTGACCAGCGCCATCCGGTTCCAGGTTTCCCGATCGCGATACAGCGTTTCCGCTTTTTTCTGCGCCGCACAATATGCGTCGAAATCCGCCAACACCATATAAGGATCGACGTTCATCAAAGACGACGCTACCGTTTGCGACTCCACGCCCGACGACGGATTTTTCAGCATGTTGAGCACTTGATTGACAATCGGGTTTTTCTGATAGATCGCCTGCGGATTATAATGCGGTTTGAGCGCCGCCGCTTCTTCGGCGGACATACCGAATATAATAATGTTATCATCGCCGACTGCGCGGTGCATTTCAACATTCGCGCCGTCTTCGGTGCCGAGTGTAACCGCACCGTTGATCATCAGCTTCATGTTGCCGGTACCGGAAGCTTCGGTGCCCGCCAAAGAGATCTGTTCGCTGATCTCAGCGGACGGCATGAGCGTTTCCGCCAACGTTACCCGGTAATCTTCGAGATACGCGACTTTCAGCCGTCCCTTAACATCCGGATCATTGTCGATCAGCTTTGCAATGTTGTTGATCATTTTAATGATGTCTTTGGCAAGGAAATAGCCCGGCGCCGCTTTTGCCGCAAACAGATAAGTTTTGGGCAGGAACTCACCGTTGGGGTTCTGCTTGATCGCGAGATAGTCGGCTAAGATATGCAAAGCATTCAAATGCTGGCGTTTATATTCATGCAGCCGTTTGGCCTGCACGTCAAACACCGTGTTCGGATCCAGAATGATGCCCTGTGTCTTTTTAACCATGTTGGCAAGCCGCTGTTTATTTTCGAGTTTGATTTCCTCCAGCCGTTTTAAAACGCTGCTGTCGTGTTTAAACTCTTCAAACCGGGCAAGCTTTGCAGCGTCGGTCTTGTAGCCGTCGCCGATGGTTTCATCCAGCAGTTTGGTCAAACCCGGATTGGACTGGCACAGCCAGCGCCGGTGCGCGATACCGTTGGTCACATTGGTAAACCGTTCCGGATACAATTTGTAATAATCGTGGAACACCCTGTCCTTTAAAATTTCGCTGTGCAGTTCCGCTACGCCGTTGACGCTATGCCCGCCGATCACCGAAAGGTTCGCCATACGAACCAGCCCGTCGGAAATGATCGCCGTGCGTTCGACATAGTCGACATCTTCGGTTTTGAGCCAGATTTCCCGGCGGGAACGGTTGTCGATCTCCTGAATGATCTGGTAAATACGCGGCAGCCGCTGCTTGAACAGATCGACCGGCCAGCATTCCAGCGCCTCGCTCATGACCGTGTGGTTGGTGTAGGCGACTGTGCGGTTGACGATCGACCAGGAATGTTCCCAGGTAAATCCGCAGTCGTCGAGCAGCACACGCATCAGTTCCGGGATAACCAGCGCAGGATGGGTATCATTAATATGAATGGCGATGTGATCCGGCAATGTCGCCATATCGCCGTATTGCTTCAAATGCCGCTGCACGATATCCGAGATCGACGCGCAAACCAGGAAATACTGCTGCTTTAACCGCAGCGATTTTCCTTCGATATGGTTATCCGACGGATACAGCACCTTGCTGATGACTTCCGCCATCGCATTTTGTTCCATCGCGCGCAGATAGTCGCCGTCGTTGAACAGCTGCATGTTAAAGCCGGGAGCTTTCGCCGTCCACAGCCGCAGCACGCTGAAACCCTTACCTTTATACCCGGCGACCATCAGATCCGACGGCACCGCCAGCACCGGAATATACCCCTTGTGCTCCACCTGATGATACGGGCCGTCCCAATTTTCTTCGATATAACCGTCGAACTTGACTTCGACCGCTTCGTCAGGGTGTTCCGCCAGCCATACCTTGCCGCCCGGCAGCCAGAAATCCGGCATTTCGGTCTGCCAGCCGTCGACCAGCTTCTGACGGAAAATCCCGTATTCATACATAATGGAATACCCAAACGCCGGAATCCCCTGCGACGCCAGCCCATCCAAAAAGCAGGCGGCCAGGCGTCCCAGTCCGCCGTTGCCAAGCCCGGCGTCGGGTTCCTCATCATAAACGTTTTCAATTTTCACGCCGATTTTCTGGTAAGCGCTTTTAAAGGCGTTTTCCAATCCTAAATTAAATAAGGTATTTTTTAAGGAGCGCCCCATCAAAAATTCCATGCACAGGTAGCAAACCTGCTTTTTCTCCGCCTTGTAGCTTTTCGCGGCAAATGCGGCGTATTCCTCCTGCATGAGTTCCCGCAGAATCAGCACCGTCGCTTTATAAATCTGATTGTCGCTCGCGTCCTGCGGCTCCACCTTATAAAGCGTGACCAGCTTTTCCTTTAATAAATCTGATACTTGTTGTGTGGTCAATTTTTTACTCATTCCAATACTCCCTTATGATTTGGTACGTTTTTATCATACAATAATTAGCGAAAAATTGCAACCGCAAGCCGTGATCTATCCATTATTATATCAATTATTATAGTAAAAACAGCCGAAAAAGTTGCAAAATAACGCTTCAAAAGCCGGTTTTTTAACGTTTAGTAGACATAAAAATAATTTTATGTCTACTAAATATCGTTTTTCCTAATAAAAAAATTTTCCAGCAACACAAAGTCTGTCTTTGAAAACCCGCATAAACAAAGGATTTTTTGAAAATCAAGCGGCTTTTTACCCAAAAACGTGAATTTGCACAAAAGAAATTTTGATTTTTGGGAAAAAAGGCCTCCAAATCGTCAAATATTACAACTTTGTAACCTTTTGTAACCCTTTTGTAACAATTGTTTTTGGTGAATCTGCTGCATAATCGGACGTCCGTTTGCTTGACAATGCACAAAAACGAGCATATAATCTCATAGCGCGATGTAAACTAGCATTAAAGCGATGCAATTTTCGCAGAATCAAACGGATCTGCAAAACCTGTGATCCCGATTCTGTAAATTTCAAACAAGGAGTTATTTATGAAGATTCACCAATTCCGGTTGAATTTGCAAAACGCTGTCAAAGCACGGGTTACATCCCTTTCAACCAAAAAAGCATGCTTGATTCTGGCAATGGCAATCGCCTTTCCGTGTATATCAGGTTTTGCACTTTCTCAACTGAAAACCTACACCGTCACCGATGGAGAAACAACCAAAACAGTCGTTGTCTCCGACGCAGATATCGATACGGTTGTGACGCGTGCGGGCTTTGAAGTAGGCGAAAATGATCTTGTCAAAACAAACAATGAAACGATTCAGATCATCCGTCGCTGTGCACTGACGATTCAGGATAACGGCGCGACAAAAGATTATATCGTCGAACAGGACACTGTCAGCAATGTGTTAAAGGCGCTTGGAATTGAAATTTCCGATGCAGATATTTTAAATTATGATCTGGAGGCTTTGCTTCCCGAAACCGCAACGCTGACCATCGACCGCGTGGAATACAAAACAGAGACTACCGACAAAGTCATTTCCTATGCGGAATACCAAAAGCTGCTTGAAAAAGACGGCAGTCTGAAAGTGAGCATGTCCGAAGACCAGGAGGGGGTCTACACACAGACCTATGAATACAAACTGGTCAACGGCGAAGTCACCGACAAAGAACTGATTTCACAAAGCGTGAAACCCATCGCGACAACCACAAAAACAACAACCACGACTGCCGCCAAAACAACACAGGCCACGACACAGGCGGTAAAACAGGCGGCGGCGTCCGTCAGCGGACAATACAGCAGCCTTGACACCATCTCGACCTTAACACCGGATGAAGATTTCAAACTGGATGCAAACGGTGTGCCGGTCAATTATTCCAAAAAGATTGTCGGCAAAGGTTCCGCCTACAGCGACTACGGCGCGACCTCCACCGGTGTACGCACACAACCGGGTTACATCGCAGTCGATCCGAATGAAATTCCCTATGGGACAAAGATGTTCATCCGTTCGACCGACGGCAATTATGTCTACGGTTATGCCATCGCTGCGGATACCGGCGGATTTATCCACTTCACCGACCGGGTGGTCGACCTGTTTTTCTATAATGAAAGCGACTGCGTCAATTTTGGCGTGCGCAATGTTGAAATTTATATTTTGGATTAAAAGTTTTCTGAGCGCAAAAACGGGATATATGCAAAAGCATATATCCCGTTATTTTTGCAGTTTATCCTGCAACCGCACCGCAAGGTCATGCGCAAACGACACCATCACCGTTAAAACCACCACCCGAAGACCGATATTCGCAAAAAAATTTATGTAGTCCGTCGGGACCGGCTGCAAAACGGTGCTTAAAAATGCCGCTGCGAAAAAAATGATACTGATCTCCAAACCAAATACCAACGTTTTTAAAGAAAACAGCGACAAATATTTCTCCATTGTCATCCCTCCTTTATATCTTGCTATATTTTGATGTGTTTTTTGGTTGTTTTCATTATAGCAAAAAATTTGAAATGGATAAAGTTTAAATGATTGGATAGACTGACAAAAAAAGACAAAATCGTTTGACAAAACATACGAATTATGCTAAACTGATTTATTATGTAAAACAACAGGAAAGGAACCGAAAATGCAGCAGATCAAAGCCGCTTTCGCGCAAATCAAAACAACTTTTCAAACCAATCTCGCGCAGCGTCCCTCCTCGTCATTTATGACGCTTTATATTGGGATCATGCTCACCATTTTCCCCTTGTTTTTAAAGGACTATACCGATATCACCCTGAAAAAATTCCTGTTTGTCACCGCCGTCACCGCGGCGATGGTTTTTATCCTCATCGCTTTTCCCGACCGTGCCGCCCAAGATCAATTGATCCATCCGCAGCCGAAAAAATGGGATCTTGTTTTGATTTTGTTTTTCGTTTATTTTGGCGTCTGCGTGCTGTCGGTGATTTCCTCACCTTATTTCAAATTGGATTGGGACGCGGTCGTCCAGCTGCTGATGGGTTACGGGCGGTATGACGGCATTATCGTTTTTGTGCTGCTCAGTGCAATCTTTCTTGCCGCCTGTAAATACGGCCGACTGCGTGTCTGGCACCTGGTCGGTATGAGTATTGCCATGATCATCATGGCCGTTATCAGTATTGTGCAGTTATGCGGCTATAATGTATTTGATTTCTACAGTACCGGTCAGACCGTTTTGCATTTTGCCTCCTTTATCGGCACTGCCGGCAATGTGGATATCAATGCTTCCCTGCTGTGCCTGCTGGTTCCGCTGTGCGCCGCCGGGTATATCTTTTTGCGCCCGCGCGCCTTTTTATCCTGGCTGTTTTTGATCGGCACCGCCGGCTGTTTATATGTCATGCTGCAAACCGGCGTGAGCGCCGGCAGGTTAGGACTTGTTGCCGCCGCGCTGGTTTTTATCCCGATTATCTTAAGCTCCAAAATGCTGCTTTACCGCGGACTGGACATTTTCATAACCTTTTTTGTCGCTTACTTTTTCAAAGCATCGCTCCGGCACAGCTGGGACCCCGCCCCAAAAACAGAATTTACCTTTACCACGGCTGCTGCCGTTTGCCTGATTATCATTGGGCTTTTGCTGGCGGCAAAGCTGGTTCTTTGGGCATGGTTCTCCCGGCAGGACAAAACGCAGATTCACTATCACAAAAAAGTGATGCTTTGTGTGTTTATTGTGGAACTGGTGCTGGTGATCGCCGCCGCCGTCTATCTGCGGTGGGGGTATACCGTCAGCAAGAACGACACGCTGTTGGATGAAATCGCCCGGTTCTTCAAGGGTGAGCTGGACATCTGGTCGGGCAGTCACCGTATCGCCATGTGGCAAAGCGCCTGGCTGATCTTTGAAAAATATCCGGTGCTCGGCAGCGGCTACGGTTCGTTCCGCATCGCGTTCGACGATATTGCAAGCCCGACCTATCAGTCCATGATCGGACGGGTCACAACAGTGGACTTTGCACACAACGATTATCTGCATATTCTCTGCTCCACCGGTGTTCTCGGCCTTTCGTCCTATCTCGCTTTTCTGGGCGCGGCAGCCGTCCGTGCCGGTAAAGCCATGTTCCATAATCCGAAAGTGCCGGTGCTTTGCTGTGCGCTCGTGTGCTATTTGGCGCAGATCTTTTTCAGTTTTCCGATTGTCATCGTCTCTCCGCTGTTCTGGCTGATTCTGGGTATGCTGTGCTATGAAGCGAAAAACACGATAAAACACGATAAAAACAGTTGCGGCAGCGGCTTAAACTATGCTATAATGACTACAAAAAGAATGCAAAAAAATTTTTGATCTAACGGGAGGTTTTGTTTGTGAAATGTCCGTATTGCGGCTATGAGGAAAGCAAGGTGGTCGACTCCAGACCGACTGACGAGGGCGAGCGGATTCGCCGCCGCCGGGAATGTTTAAAATGTAAGGAACGGTTCACGACTTATGAAGTGATCGAAAGTTTCCCGATCATCGTTGTGAAAAAAGATAAATCACGGCAGGCGTTCGACCGCAACAAACTGATGAACGGCATTTTAAAGGCCTGTGAGGGCTGCCAGATCTCACTGGACACGCTCGAACACGCGGTGGATCAGATCGAAGCTTCTTTGCAGAATTCGCTGGATCGTGAAGTGCCGTCGGCAAAAATCGGCGAGCTTGTGATGGAACAGCTCAAAGCCATCGACGATGTCGCCTATGTGCGCTATGCCAGCGTTTACCGGCAGTTCCGCGATATCAACACCTTCATGGAAGAGCTCAGCAAACTGATCGACGATAAGAAAAAATAAGTCTTTCCTTTCTTTCCAGACCTTGTGGATTGACAGGTGCAACGTCGGTATGTTATCATAAACGCGTTGTGTAAAACAGCACTGACAACAGAAAGGAATGGTTTGATTTGTCGAAAAAATTTTTGAAAATTTTTGCCATTTTGATAATGGTTTTTACTATCATATCCGCAACAGTATTATCTGCCGGCGCGGTCTCCGGCACAAAGCCCGGCGACGTGAACGACGACGGTTCCGTGAGCGTAATAGATGTATTTGTCATTCGAAGATTTGTCGCAAGTTATCCGGAAACATTGAATTTAAATGCCGCCGATTTGTATAAAGACGGCAAGGTGACCGCGGCGGATGTGATGCTGCTGCGTATGCTGATCGCCGAACTGATCACCGAAGAGGATTTGGAAAGCGGACAGATCCCCACCCTGCCGGTCACAACGACCCGCACAACCGCGAACCCTACCACGACAACGCGTGCTTTCACCACAAAACCAGCAACCACAACCAAAAGCAACACATCAGACAGCTTCATCAACCAAGTGGTGGCGCTTGTCAATGAACAGCGTGCGGCAAACGGACTCTCTAAGCTTACTGTATCCGACCGTCTCACTCGTGCCGCAGCGACCCGTGCAAAGGAAGTCGCCGTGAAATTCGATCACACCCGGCCGGACGGCTCACCGTTTTATTCGGTGCTGAGCGAAGTCGGCTATTCCTACCGCAATGCGGGTGAAAACATTGCGTGGGGCTACACTTCTCCATCTGCGGTCATGGACGGCTGGATGAACTCTTCCGGGCACCGTGCAAATATCTTAAACGCTAATTTCACTGAGATCGGCGTCGGTTATGACGCAGCGACCCGCAGCTGGGTGCAATTATTCGGCCGGCCGATGTAAGCTGCAAAAATGCTGCCTAAAACACGCATATTGTTTCAAAAAAGAGAAAAACGTTAAAAATTTCATAAAAAAGCCTTGACGAATGGGGTGGACATGTGGTATACTGTTTTTACCTCTAAGCAGGGCTTTTTTTTTGCGCCACAATTCCTGTTGAGGGAGGCAAAATTTATCCATTAAAAAACTGGAGGTGCCGTCATGAGAGTAAAAATCACTTTGGCCTGCACAGAATGCAAACAACGCAATTATGACACGGTCAAAAACAAGAAAAACGACCCTGACAGACTTGAAATGAACAAGTATTGCAGATTCTGCAGAAAACACACCCTTCACAAGGAAACGAAGTAAGGGGGCAAAACAATGAAAAAAGCATCCATTTCTCTGAAAATTCTGACTTGTCTTGCCGCCGTCGCCACACTCGTTTTATTCTTCTTCCCGTTCATCGAGATCACCGGACACTACACGTTGACCGGTATGGAAGCAGCTTTCGGCGCTTCCAGGGATGTGGGAACGACTTATAAAAGCGCGTGGTATGCGTTCGCGTTCATTCTCGGCGCGCTGACTCTGGTGTTTTCCGGCTTGAGTTTCAAGTCCAAAGGCTGCAAATATGCGTCGATGGGATTTTCACTGGCATTTGCGATCAACATGCTTGTGATTTATTGCACACCCGTGCTGAAATTTTTCGACGTTCGCCCGCTGACGGTCGGCAGCAGCGATATTCACCGTCAATTGTTCTTCACGCTTGCCTTTGTTGCAAGTCTCGTGACCTTTGTGTTGTCTTTCATCACAATGTTTGTCGCGGATTATGCGGAAGTTTTGGAATCTAACGGCGCAAAGATTACCATTTCCCGCAGAATCAAACGTTTCTTTAAAGACTACAAAAGTGAAATCACAAAAATTGTTTGGCCGTCGAGAAACACCGTTGTCAAAAACGTGATCGTTGTGCTGGTCATGTGTTTGGTCGTCGGCGCATATATCTGGATTCTCGACTACGGTCTTGGAACGTTCATCAACTTTGTCGTTAAGGCAAAAGGATAATCGTAAACTGTTAAAAAGGGGTTGAAACCGCATGTCAGAAGCAAAATGGTATGTTATTCACACCTATTCGGGTTATGAGAATAAAGTGGCCGACAATCTGAACAAGATTGTGGAAAACCGAAAGCTTCAGGATTATATCTTAGAGGTAAAAATCCCAACCGAGACCGTTACGGAAATTAAGGAGGACGGCACAAAGCGCGAGATCGAGCGTAAAATCTTTCCGGGCTATGTGCTGGTCAAAATGATCGTCACCGATGATTCCTGGTTTATTGTCCGAAATATCCGCGGTGTGACCGGCTTTGTCGGCGCATCCTCCACTGCCCCCGTTCCTCTGTCTGATAAAGAGGTAGAGGCGTTGGGCGTGGAAACGCATCAGGTCGTTTCCGCTTTCAAAGAAGGCGATTCCGTCAAAATTATCGACGGTCCGCTGGAAGGCTTTATCGGCGTGATCGAATCGGTGGATGCGGACAACAACAACGTAAAGGTCGTTATTTCCATGTTTGGTCGTGAAACACCCGTTGAACTGGAATTTTCACAGATCGAACTGGCAGACTAAATAATCTGCGGTATCCGCCGCATATTATAGGGACTTTCGTCCCTTGGGGAATCGGCTGATTCCCTGTGGGAGGAACGCAATTTTGATAGCGTTCCGCCATGAACCACATATTTTGGAGGTGCAAACGATGGCTCAAAAAGTAACCGGCTATATCAAACTTCAGATTCCTGCAGGAAAAGCAACCCCGGCACCCCCGGTAGGTCCGGCCCTCGGTCAGCATGGTGTTAACATCATGGCTTTCACCAAGGAATTCAATGAGCGCACAAAGAATGACGCAGGTCTTATCATTCCTGTCGTCATCACTGTCTACGCAGATCGTTCATTCACTTTTGTGACCAAAACGCCGCCTGCTGCCGTCTTAATTAAAAAGGCGTGCAACATTGAAAAAGCATCCGGCGTCCCGAATAAAAATAAGGTCGCAAAAATTACCGGAGAGCAGGTCAGAAAAATCGCCGAACAGAAAATGCCCGACTTAAACGCCGCCACGATCGAGACCGCTATGTCGATGATCGCCGGCACTGCGCGCAGCATGGGCATTGAAGTTGTCGATTAATGCTCCCGGGTGGGAGGAAATTTCCGTATAACCACTATAGGGAGGTAAATGAAAATGAAACATGGTAAAAAGTATAATGACAGTGCAAAGCTGATCGAGCGTGCAAAACTGTATGATCCGGAAGAAGCTGTTGCACTTGCGGTTAAATCCAAAACCGCCAACTTTGACGAAACTGTTGAAGTACACGTTCGCCTGGGCGTTGACTCCAGACATGCCGACCAGCAGGTTCGCGGCGCAGTTGTGCTGCCCAACGGAACCGGTAAAAAAGTCCGTGTTTTGGTGTTTGCCAAAGGCGATAAAGCAGACGCTGCGAAAGAGGCAGGCGCTGAATATGTCGGCGATGCCGACATGGTCGCAAAAATCATGAACGAAGGCTTCATGGATTTTGACGTTGTGATTGCAACCCCCGACATGATGGGCACCATCGGCCGTCTGGGTAAAGTTTTAGGTCCGCGTGGTTTGATGCCGAGCCCGAAAGCCGGCACCGTCACACCGGATGTTGCAAAAGCCGTTGAAGAGGCAAAAGCCGGTAAGATCGAATACCGTCTGGACAAAACTAACATCATTCACTGCCCGATCGGCAAAGTTTCGTTCGGCGATCAGAAGGTGTTGGAAAACTTCAACGCACTGCTTTCCGCGATTGTTAAAGCAAAACCGGAATCCGCAAAAGGCCAGTATATCAAATCCTGTGTTCTGGCAACAACAATGGGTCCTGGTGTGAAAGTCAATCCGGGTAAATTGATGTAATTGCATAAGGATTGTTCATGCAAAAATCGTTAAACTCCCCAAAGCGTTTTGCTTTGGGGAGTTTTTTTGTCTGATTTTTCACTTGTCGTATCTCTCGTTTGCCGATCGCCTTGCACACCGCAGCAAAGATAAATCAAAAACAAATCAGGTCTGCCACTTTTAGCATTTAAAAAATGTCGTTGACAACAACGTCGCCCGGCGCCTGATAAACAGTAGTATTATGCGTGGTGTCAACCTGCTCCGCACCGTTACCATCGGAATTGTTGCCGCCCGTCGTATTTCCCCCATCGTTTGTGCCGCCATTTTCTGCCGCACCGGCATTGCCGCCGCTGGTCATACCACCGCCATCCTGATCGTCAGTTTGACCATTGCCGCTATTCCCGTCGGTATTGCCGCCTGCGGTGTTATTCGCCGCGCCGGTATTGCCGGACTGATCAGACTGCGCCGCCGTTGCCGACGTGCCGTCGGCGTTTTCATCCGCGGCATTTTGCGTTGTTGTTACCGTGGTAGTCGTTTTTTCATCCTGTGTATTGCTGTCGCAGGCGCAAAGCCCCATTGTAAAAGCCGCCGCCAGCATGACCGCACAACACCTTACAATCAACTTCATTCTAACTTGCTTCCTTTCTTATTTTTTTCCGGATTCTTCTTGGCAGATCGCGGATGAAGAGAATGCCGGATCGAATCATAAAAAAATCACACCAAAGATGCACATACAGCCGGTACCATTTATTCCGGCAGTCGATATATTTTTCGTTGCGCCAATAGCCTTTGGCAACGCCGATGATCATATCGTCGGTGATGCCTTTCTCTTTATACCGCCTGTTATCTCCGCAGGTGATATAATCCGCATCCCGCACCTTTAAGATCCTGTGCATGACATACTGTCCGTTTGGCCGTTTATAAAGCGGAAGATCATATTTTTTGAGCCTTCCGTTTGCCGGTACGACCAGCACATGATCGCTGCGATTATGCAGCATCGGCCACATGCTGTCCCCGACCGTGAAATGCACCAGCATGCCTTTCTCACGGAGCACATCCTCCGGGCTGGTTTTCTGCATGTGTGCGACACCCGCCTTTTACCTGAATTGAACATCCGGGCAAACGGACACTTCTGACCGTTCGCCCTGATGCTTTTCTCACATTGTTTCGTTTTTATCCCAAATATGTGTTGGATTATGCTTATCGCTTATTCGGCAACGCCTGCAAAGCCCTGCAAAATAGCAATTTGCTCCGGCGTATAACCGGCTTCGATATCCGCCAATGCGGCAGCCGCAACTTCCTGCACGGTGCGCACGGTGTTGGAACCGTCGCCCGCGTAAATGTAAGTAGCCGTTCCGTCATCATAGATCACTTTCAGATAACCGACGGCGGTGAATTCCCGTTCATAATTGGCAAGCTTGATGTTCGCGATCGTCCCGAAATACTGATAATAGCCGTCTTCAGCCGCAGTATCCGCATTGTACCAGCCGCTGTTGACGATATCAAGATATTGAAGACCTTTGTCCTGAATGGCATCAAGGGTAAATGCAATACCATTGTCTGTCAGATAATCCTGCGGCAGAATCAGCGTGCCGGTCTGCACCTGTGCGCCGGTCGCAGTCAGCGCGTCATACTGCGCTTTGTTGATCTGCGTTTCAAACCGCAGACCGGTCGGGCTCAGCAGACGAACCGCCGCACCGTCCATGGTGGTGTTATTTACCGCCAAAGCGGTCAGTTCGGTATCCGACATGCCGTCCAGTGTGAATTCAGTTCCCGCGGCATACAGTCCGCTGCCGTCGGTCCAGCCGATAAAACCATCCGTATCCAGCGTGGGCAGCACAACTGCCGTGCTGTCGGGAGAGACCGTCAGCGTGCTGGAAACGTTGCCGTTTTCGTTTTTATAGGTCACGGTTTTGGAGGTCGTCACATTTTCGGTAAAGGTGAACGCACCCATATAAGCCTGGTAACTGCTGGATGCAGAATTTCTGCCGACCACTTCCATGCGCACAACCAGATCCCCCGCCTGCTCGACGGTGAATGTCCCGGCGACCCTGTCCTCATAAACCGCTTTATTGCCGGAACCGGGCGTGGTATAGAAACTAAAGCTTTCGCAAACGACCGTTTCTGTGCCGGTCTCACCAACGGAAATACGATAATCCCCGCGGGTGCTGAAATTTCTGCCCGAAACATTCATGGTGTAAGTTCCGGCGGGAAAATCTGCTATCGTGAATTCCACCCAGTCGCTGACCGCCGTTGCCGGAACAACCAGCATCGTCATGGTCGGGCTGATATCTGTTTGATTATATGTATTGAGTGTCAGATTTGAAGACACGGCGCCCGCACTGTTGAGCTCCGACAGATTATAGGTCATGACCTTTGCTTCCGGTTCCTCTTCGTCCCCAGCGTAGACCACACGGAAATTGTCATAGTAAATGGTGCAGTTGCCGGACGGCGCGATCATGATCCAGTCCATTTCCGCAATGGTTTCATCCAGCGGGATGGTGCAGGTCGCCCATTCGCTGGACGCGGCGGTCCCTTCGATTTCACCTTCCGGCGCTGTGTTCAGCCTGTTGTTGGAGGAAGTGATCCAATCGGAAGAAAACGCAATGCCGCTGTTCGTCTTGTTAGCATTTTCATTCAGCGAATAGCTTGAAATATAATCAAATTTCAGCGCAATTGCTTTTCTTCCGTCATCATCTGCGCTCCAGTTTTCCGGCAGTTGGATTCCGAGCAGCCGGGAATCAGAATGCGCATAGCGCAGTACCGTTTTGTGTGCAGCATCATCGGCATAACGTTCTTCTTCCAAACCATACACACCGCCGCCCATCGATCCGATGTTGGGTCCGCTGTAGTTTACCGGCTGACTGTCGTCAAAATTGACGATGGTTTTCTCGATTTCATAGACTGTTGTTTTGGTTTCAGCAGATACCGAAACCAGTCCGACCGACACTGTCAAAGCAAAAACCATTGCCAAGACAAGCGCAATTGAAACAACTTTTTTGATCTGCATATCTTGAACTCCTTTTATTGATATATTTTTTTCTGCCCATATAAACGCATAAATATGTACATTTTGTATTATAACATATTTTGCATATTTGCACAAGTATGATTTGCTATAAAACTACTATTAATTTGAGTATGTTACGCCTTAAATCGAATAAAAATAATTTTTTTCAAAAAGGTATTGACATTTCCAATCAATGGTGCTATACTTCAACTGTATTAACCGTACTAATCGAAATAGTACAGTTTAGACAGAAAGGAGAAATAGGATGTTTCAGATCGATTTGATGTCCCGTCTGCCGATTTATGAACAGATCACGGAACAGACAAAACGGTTGATTTTAGCGGGACTTCTAAAACCGGGAGACAAATTGCCGTCAGTCCGTTCGCTGTCCGCTACCCTTTCGGTCAATCCGAACACCATCCAACGTGCTTATAACGACATGTTTGCCAAAGGTATTGCGGTCAGTATCGGCGGCAAAGGGTGTTTTATTGCACAAGACGCGCTGGAAGTCTTAAACAACGATGCCATGCAAAAGTTAAAGACGCTGGAAACACTGGTAACGGATTTGAAGCTTGCGGGTATCCCGGAGCAAACGATTCTTGAAAAAATTGAAAATGTTTATGCAAATCAGGAGGGAAATTTTCATGATTCAAACTGAAAATCTGACAAAGCGGTTTGACACATTTACCGCGATTGACAAAATGACCTGTTCCATTCCGGACGGCTGCATTTATGGAATGGTCGGTTCCAACGGCGCAGGAAAATCCACTTTTTTGCGCCTGCTCGCAGGAATTTACAAAAGTAACGGCGGCAGCATTTCGGTGGATGGCCAACCGGTGTTTGAAAATCCTGCAATCAAAGCAAAAATGCTGTTTGTGCCGGACGATCTGTATTTTCTGCCGGGGGCGAATATCAACCGGATGGTCAAATTATACCGGGCGATTTACCCTTCCTTTGATGAACAGCGTTTTTCCATGCTGCTGAGTTATTTCAAGCTGGATCCGAAAAAACCGGTGAGCACCTTTTCCAAAGGTATGCGCCGGCAGGCTGCGACGATTTTAGCACTCAGCAGCCGGCCGCAGTATCTTTTGTTTGACGAAACCTTTGATGGGTTGGATCCGATCATGCGCAATTTCGTCAAAGGGCTCATTTGCAATGACGTGGCGGAGCGCGGTATCACCGCGATCATCACCTCCCATTCACTGCGAGAGCTGGAAGACACCTGCGATCAGCTGGTTTTACTGCACAAAGGCGGCGTGGTGTTGGAAAGCGACGTGCAGAATCTGAAAACCTCACAATTTAAGGTGCAGATCGCATTCAATGAGGACTACACAAAGGATAAATTTAAAGGTCTGCAAATCAGCAGCTTTGTTAAAAGCGGATCGGTTTCCAACATGATCGTCAAAGGCGAACGAGAAGAGACCTATGCCTATTTAAAATCTCTGGAGCCGGTGCTGCTGGATATCCTGCCGCTGACACTCGAAGAGGTCTTCACCTATGAGATGGAAGCGCTGGGCTATGACTTTAAGGAAGTTTTGGAGGAGATCAGCCATGACTAAATCAGTATTCAGTTCTAAGTTATATGCGGAAGGTATGCGTCAGCTGCGCGCAATCGGGATCATCAATACGATTCTCTATATCCTGTTCTCCGCCATGATATTGGTTCCTGACCTGATTCTATATTACCGGGAACCTGAATATATGTCTACCGGCGAGGTCGTCAACCTGATTTCGATTGCACCGGTCATCATTCTTTCCATTTTTGTTTTTGCACCGATCTATATTCACAAGCTTTTCAAATTCATGGAAAAACGCTGTCCCAGCGATTTTTACCATTCCATCCCGCAAACGCGGCTGTGCCTTTTTACCAGCTTTTCCGCAGCGGCGATCACATGGATGATGATCCCCATTTTGATTTCCAGCGCAGTATCGATCGGTCTGGCCTCGATTTTATACACCATTAATCTCCAATCGATTCTTCCCACGCTGTTTTGCATCATTGTAGGTGGGTTGTCCGTCATGGGAGCTTACCTGATTGCCAAAAGCATCACCGGCACCCTGTTTTCAGGCATTTGCGTCGCACTGATCATTCTGTTTTTCCCAAGACTGCTCATCTTGTTTGCAACACTCGCCGTGCAGGCGCTGTCCCCGGTGGTCGCGCTCGATCTTTCCCCATTTGTCAATATGATGAGCATCCCCGTCAAGCTTGTTTACAATGTGTTCATACAAAATTCCTCGCTGCCTGAAATTCTGACAGCCTTTAACAGCACCAGTATCTATACTCTGGTTTTAAGTGTTGTTTATTTTGTGATCGGCGGTCTGCTGTTTGTCAAACGTAACAGCGAAACCGCAACAAAAGCAACCGCCAGTCCAGTTTTGCAAACCATCTTCCGCATCTGCGCCACGTTGGTTTTCTGCCTGCCCGCAATCTATGCGATCTGCGACACAGTCGCCGGCAGCGGCAGTTCGAATCTGGAGGTTATCATCGTTTTCTATCTGCTTGCCATCGTCGCCTATTTTCTCTATGAGTTTATCACCACCCAAAAAATATCCAATATTATAGGCGCGATTCCCGGCCTTGGCGTTGTCGCCATTCTCAATGTAGTTGCCGTGTTCAGCATCGTCGCAGTCTCCAATTTCATTTTGGATTTCCGTCCTGCCGCAGATGAAATCGACAGCGTTTCGGTCTACTACAGCGATCTGGACTACCAGCAAGGTCCGAATTATTTTCATGACAAAGCACAGGATATCGAGATTTCTGACAGCGAAATGTCCGCATTTGTCGCGCAGGCGTTGGCAAACGATCTGGATGAACTGGAAGCAGACGCTTATCTGTATGATGACTATTCTTTGACTGTTAAAATCAACGCAGACGGCGCGACCAAAAACCGGGTTTTATATTTAACCCAGAAAGAATACGATACTTTCACAGGCCTGCTCGCACAAAACGACGATTACCGCAAAGTCTATTACACGCTGCCGGATGCCAGCAGAAACGCGACCTCTATTCAGATTGTATTGAATGCATCTATTAACTTAAATCTGGACGATGAGCAGAAAACCTCAATTTATCAGAATTTCTGCATTGAAAAGGATAAGATCAACTTTAAAGATTGGTATTCCTTAATGGAAGGCTCCGGCGGCGATTACTTTGGTACCTTTAAAGTGCAGACGGCCGACGGCAGCAGAATCTATAATGTTTCCATTCCGATCCCCTATTCCTGCACCGACACCATCAGCACACTGTTTGATCTGGCAATGGAAGACAAAGACAATGCAAAAGCGCTGCAAACAGCGATAGACGCGTTGGAAAACGATGCGCTGACCGGCGACACGGAGGCTTATCAGCTTGATGCCACATCTTATTATCTGGGCATCAATGTGTTTGACCTCAATGCCCAGCAGGAGAGATATATCTCCATTGCAACACCGGAACAGGCAAAATCATTCGGGGAATATCTGTCAAAACAGGCAAACAGTACCCAGACCAGCGGACAATCGGCCTATGTGTATATTTATTATGAGGATTACACACCTCTCGACCAGGGTAAAAATGAATCGCTTTTGTATTTGCCTGTTTTAAAGGTCAACCTGTCCGAACTGCCGGAGGATATCGTGATTTCCGACACATCCGGTGGAATCGGCTAAACCTCTTTCCCCCGCAAACAAGGCTGCGGAAGATGATGAAAATCCTCCGCGGCCTTGCTTTTTCAAATCTTTTTAAAAAAAATAAAAATTAGGGGTTGATATTTTGCTCTGTTTTGTGTATAATATGTTAGCAACAATAAAATATCGCGGAGTGGAGCAGTCCGGTAGCTCGTCGGGCTCATAACCCGAAGGTCGTAGGTTCAAATCCTGCCTCCGCAACCATG
>CAMMAZ010000044.1 GCA_946493765.1 uncultured Clostridia bacterium
CGGAAATGATCTTGAGCATGGTGCTTTTGCCGGATCCGTTGGTGCCGATGATCCCGGCGATCTCCCCTTTTTCAACTGAAAAGCTGACGTTATCCAGCGCCTTAAAGGATTCATAGCTGTGCCGGCGCAGCAACGACCGGACGGCGAGTTCTTTCAGACTGGTCGCCTGATCTTTGGCACGTTTAAACGCCATCGTCACCCCATCGACGATAATACCTTCCATCCTGTTTTCCTTCCCTTTCAGATTCGCTGCATGAGCTTGTTTTTATTTTTTTTGAACACAATCGTCCCGATTCCATACAACCCGAACCCCCACAAAACCATCAGCAAAATCTCGGTGACCGACGGCAGCGTGCCATACAGCATCACTTTTCTAAGCGCGTGGATAAAAATATAAATCGGGTTGTTCTCGATCACCGTGCGGATCGGTCCCGTTAATTGTTCCACCGGATAAAAAATCGCCGAGCAATACATCCACAATGTCAGCGCCACGGTATACAAATGCTTGATGTCTCCGAAAAAGACGTAAGCCGTCGCCAGCATATAAGACAGCCCAAGCGAAAAAAGCAGCAAAAAAAGCAAAATAACCGGCGAAAAAAACATGGTCGGGGAAAACGGCACCTTGAAAACAAACAGCATGACAAAATAGGCAATCAGCGAATATAAAAGATTGATCAGCGCGGTGTAGACCCTGGCTAAAATGAACAGCTGCATGGGGAATTTCACCTTTAAAAGCAGTGTTTTATTGTCCGACAGCGTCGTCATTGCGGCGTTGGTCGCGCCGGTAAAGGTCTGCCAGAGAATATAGCCGGTCAGGTAATAGACGGGGTAATTCTCAATCGAACGGCGAAACAGCTGTGAAAAAATCAGCGACAATACCGCCATGGACAACAGCGGATTTAAAACGCTCCAGAGAACGCCCAGATACGACCTTGCGTATTTGCGTTTGAATTCCCGTGCTGTCAATTGCTGAATCACGAAAAAATATTGTTTTTTCCTGCCTTTATCCGCCATTCAAATGCTCCTTTCTTTGTTTGATGCTGTGATGTCCGTGCCGCAGATACTGAAACAAAATTTCCGCCCGTAAAGCGCGCCTTGGGTTTTCCGTGCTTTGCACAATGCTGGCCGCGGGCCATGCGCTCGCAGGGCCATGATCCTGCCGGACTCCCGCCGCCGCTGCAAGCCGGCATGCGAACCGGTTTTGCCGCAGCTGCGCTTTGGAAAACACGGGCGCTAATTTAATGCATGGATCTTCCAACACGTCGTCGGTAAACGGCAGGCTGCCGAACACCTGCGCTTCCCGCAAAGAGGGGTAGCACATCAACGACCGCAAAAGCCGGTGCAAAACCAAAAGCTCTCCATTCGTGTCTGCCTTTAAAAATGTGTTGCTTTCAAGCTTGTCCGCCATTTCTTTTGCAAAGCGCAAAAGATAACTTTCCATTGTGTGCAAAAACGCCGCGCGTTTTTCCGATGCCGGCGCATATTCGGGTTCATATCCCGTCCCCGCCTTGCGGTAACCGAGCGTCATGCCGTGCGGCGCAGAAAAGACCGCTTCAAACAGACAGTTGTTAAAATGCGCTTTCCGGCGCAAATTTCCTTGCGGCCCGAAAAAATACCAATGGTATTTTTCCCGTTGCACATCCGGCGGCAGTGCATAAAGTCCCCAGTAATACCCCTCCAGTGTTTTTTCTCCCTGCAAATACCGGATCGCGGTATTCAGCGTTTTTTGCATGGAACCCACCCAACCGCTGTCCACGATCGCGGCAGGCGTTTCATCCAAAAGCCCCTCTTGTTTTAAATAACCGGAAAAGGTTGAAAACGCCGCCTTGGAATGGCTGTTCATCCGATCAATAAACAGCGGGCAATTTGCCAAATCACGGCGAATCGTTGGCAGCGCATCCGGCGGGACAATGCCGGTTTTGTATACGCTTTGCGGCAGCGCCGCACAAACAGCCTGCCGTTCGTCCAAATGCAGCCCCGCGTGCGCTAATATTTTATCCAGTGTCAGCGAAAGGCTTTCGCTGCAAATTTGATCGAGCGCGAAAGACAAATCCAGATGAAACAGCGGCAGCCGGATAGCATAGCGCGAACAGCTTAAATACCGGCATTCCACCGGCAGCGCATAACGCGCGCAAAACGCTTTTGCCGCTTTGCACATGAAATAACCGTCCCGCGCTAAAAAATAAAGCCGGGGGACACTTTTTTCCATCGCGTTTTGCAGCACCCAGCGCACAAAGCCGGAAAGCGCGGGGCCCAACACATAACAGCCCGCCACGGCGGCCGTGTCGTTTTCCGGCGGCTGCATGTTCTTTGCAGCGGCAAACAACGGCGGCGCGGCACGCAAAATGTTTAAATATTCCGCCGCTTTTGACTTTTCCCCGATCCGCTTCAAGATTTTGCACCGCCGATCTTTTTACTTCGTTTTACCTTCCTTTGGATATAATGGTGCACCGGCGCGGGAATCACTCCTGCGACCAAAGGCTTTAACACATAATAAAAGGTGTTATGGTTTAAAATCGACAGATTTTGAAACCCGTGATACCGCAGCCGCATTTCCCGGATCCGCCGCCGGTAGGTGCGCTTTTGATAGGATGCATAATCCTCCCAGTATTGCAGCAGCGGCTCCTGGATGTTATAACCTTTATAACCGTTTTGGTAAAGTCGCATAAACAGTTCGTAGTCCTCGCAAAGTAAAAACTTTTTGGATGCAAGGTAACCGTTCACCCGTCGCAGCGTGTCGCGGCGAAACAAAACCGACGGATGAATAAAAGGCGAATTGAACAGAAAATCCCGTTTTTCCGGTTTTTCCGGCATTTTCTGATACCCCCAAACACCTTTCGCGTCCCGCAGCTCGGCGTTGGAACCGACCCATTGATATGCCGGGTGCGTCTGCAAAAATGCATATTGCCTTTCCAGCCGGTCGGGTCTTGAAAAATCATCGTCGTCCATCCGCGCGATATATTCCCCTGCCGCCCGTTCAATGCAGACATTGAGCGCGCCGCCGAGTCCCTTGTTTTCATTCCCGCGCAGATAAAGGATCCGATCGTCCAGTTGTGCGACCTGCCGGATTCGCGCATCGAAAGGAGCCGCCGACCCGTCGTCATATAAAAGCAATTCCCAGTCTTTGAATGTCTGCTGCACAATCGATTCCACTGCTTTTTCAAACCGGCGCTGATGCACGGGATTGAAAACGCTCATGATCACACTGATTTTCACTTTCTCTTCCACGATTTTGATTCCTGCCTTTCGACACATCCGGATGGCTGCCGTTTTCACTGTTTAAGATTCCAAAACCACCCTTTTTTGTTCGTTTTCACTTATTTTCTGTCCTGCAATCGCATAAATGCGCCGCATCACAGCGCGCGCATAGATCCGGTCAAACGGTTTGACGGTGTCGCAGCACCTCTTTTGCATCTCCCGCTTTGCCGCCGCGTCCATGTTTTGCATCGTTTCGATGCCTTTGGCAAAACCGGCCGCATCGTCATACCGGTAAACAAACCCGTTTTCCCCGTGCTCCATGTATTCACGGGTACCGCGGTTATCCGCTGCAATCACCGGCACCCCCATCGCCAGCGCTTCCAGTCCCGCCATGCCGAGTCCCTCCCGTCTGGATGGAAAAATCATCGCGTCGGCACAGCCGACCACATCGGCGACCGGATCGCACCAGCCGGCGAGCGTCACGACCGATGCAAGTCCCATGCGGTCGATCGCTGTTTCCAATTGCGGCCGGAAAAAGCCGTCACCGCAGATGAAATACCGAAGGGACAGCGGCTTTCTTGTCTTGTTTTTTAAAATTTGCAGCGCTTTTAAAACGGTCATCTGGTTTTTGTTTTCATTGAGTTCCCCGACCGATACCAGCAAAAACACATCGGCGGGAACACCGAGCTTTTGCCGCAGTTCGGCGCGCTTTTGCGTGGAAAAAGGATAAAAAACGGTGTTATCGAGTCCAACGCCGGGGATTTTAAAAATGCGGCCGCCTTTTTTCAAACGGAACCGTTTTGCGATTTTAAAATCCTCCGCATTGATAACGATTAAAATATCCGTCAGCCGGGCGAGCATTTTTTCCACCGGATAATAAAACACATGGTTAAAAAGCGGCGCGCCTTTATAAAAATGAAAGCCGTGTGCGGTATAGATCACAACCGGCTTTTGTTCCCGGCAGATCTTTCCCGCAAGCCGGCCGAGCAATCCGCCGACCGGCGTGTGGCAGTGCATCACCTGTATATGATGTGTGCGGATCAGGGAAGTCAGCTGCCGCAGTGCCTTTTGATTTTCATGAAATAAAAAGGGGGACCGTGCAATATCGATGTGGTGCGCCAAAACGCCAAGGTCCCGGATTCGGTCGGCATGGGAAAGATACTGTGGTTCATGCATATTGGTGGCAAAATGCACAGTGTACCCCATTTTTTGCAGAATTTTCACATTTTCGCGTTCAAATTTCCACAAAAAATCGTGGGTTGTCGTTAAAATCAGAATCTGTTTCTCCACGAAGCGCCGCCCCTTTCGTTTTCCGCATGCACCGGCGTTCAAAAATTTAAAAAATAGCTATTTTTCCTACTATATTCTATTTCCCGTTTAACAACAGTTTCACCACTCCAAAAATATTTATTCTTTTAAAGCATCTTAAAATGCACAGTAGCTTTTTTCGATCGCGATTGTCAATAGACAAATTTTTGATCTTAAACGCTTTACAAAACCAATGTTCCATGTTAAACTGAAAGTGGAAAGATGTACCATGATTATGCGGCATGGAATCGACTTGCATTTGTCATATTGAAAGGACAAAATGCAACCCGTGATGACCAGACAATCGTTATCGTAACAAAAGGGGGAATGTTAGATGAAAAAAGCTTTGATTTTGCTTTGTATTGTATTCGGTCTGCTGCTTTTATTGGGCTGCGCTGCGGTCGGCGCCTATCATGTAGACACAAGCCGGGTAGAAGGCGGAGAACCTCCGCTGTTTTCCATCTGCACAACCACACTCAATGACGGCGGATCAAAAGTTTACTATGGAATCGGTTATCAAATTATTGTCTGGAATCAGATGACCAGTGGTCCGAATCGTTATAAAACCGGTTATGAAAGTCATCTGCTCACCCAATTTGTCGATCCTTTAAACGGTCCAAACGTAGCGTTGACAAACGCGGATTAACCGAAAAGTCATCGATGCTGCCGGTGGGAAATCGCTTTATTTTAAGTTTCATTAAAAAAATGATCCCCTGCGATAACGCAGGGGATCATTTATTACAAACACATAATCAAAGAACTTCGCCGAAAACCACTTCACTGCCCGATTCGGTGATGATATGCGCCGCCAGTAAATTTTCGACCTTTCTCCCGTCGTGATACAGCCCGTCGATCCGCACATTTTTGACGCCGTGGTCATTGTCGCTCCCGCGCAGGATCGACGGCGGCAATTCATCGCCGAAAACAAAAATATCTTTAATCTGAATATCCCGGATCAATCCTCTCTGCTCGTCCTTTGAATATCTGGATTTTAACACCTTAAAATCAAAGAGTTTTTGTTGTGCGTTCTCCACCCGGATATGCGTGTATTGCACATCGTGGATCAGCGCACGGTCGCCGTTATGGATGGTAAACACGCCGCCGGACTCCCAGCCCTCATAATCGCAGTGCAAAACGTCGCATTCGGCAAAGGTCACACCGCGGATCTCTTCGCAACGCGTTTCAAAACCGATCTCCATTGCATTGCCGGGCCGGATGTTCCAGAACACGCAGTTTTCCACCCGAATATTCTCACAATTGTTGCAGCCTCTTTGATCGTCATAATCGGTGGCTTTCACGGCGATGCAGTCGTCTGCACAATACATGAAACAATCGGTGATCGAAACATTTTTGCAGCCGACAACATCGATGCCGTCGCCGTTGACCTCCCAGGTGACAATATTGACCCCGCTGATGTCCACCGTGTCGCAGTGAATCGGCACCAGCGCCCAGTCCACCGCACCGACCAACGTGACATCCGCAACACTGAGCCTGTCGCATTCGATCAGCCGCACCTGCCGCCGCTTTTTCCGGCCGATACCGTCAGTGTCCAGAATCCCGCGCCCGGCAATGACGATCCCGTCCGCACCGTCGGCGCAAATGTGAGTGCGCAAAACCGCGCCGCCTGCCAAATAAACCTTATCTCCCGCTTTGAGTTGCAATTCCTCCAGACGATGCTCCCCCGGTGCAAAATAATAGGTATAATCCGCCGGATCGACCGCCTGCTGCAAATAGGTGAATAAAAACAGCGGTTTTCCCGTTTCAAATTCAACGATCACCTTGCTGCCGGCCGGCACAGTAAAACTGCTGCAGGGCGGAACGCTCAGTCCCAGCGGCCGCACCGACCGCACCTGCGGCCCTTCCTTGATCTCGACTTGCACCGTTGGTGTTTCCGATTCAAAGATCAAAATTTCGGCGCATGCAACAGAATAGACTTCTCTGACTTCCCCATTTAAACAAATTTGCATGATTGTTCCCTCCTCTTTAAGAGGATTATAAGGGAAAATCATGCAAATTGAAATTGCATTTCCGCCGACCCACATTGCATATCGGCGCAATTCAACAATATTTTCAGCACGACAATGTCTGCGTGGTCTCTTCCGCCGCCTGCACCAGCTGATAATACCGCCCTTTTTGCGCATATAGCGCATCATGTGTGCCCGATTCCAAAATCTTGCCGTGATCGATCACAAAAATGACATCGCAGCTGCGAATGGTAGAAAGCCGGTGCGCAATGAAAATGCAGGTTCTGTTCTGTGAGATCGACACGATGGATTGCTGCACCGTTTCTTCGGTATTGGAATCGATATGCGCGGTTGCCTCATCCAGCACCAGCACCGCAGGATCGGCCGCCACCGCGCGTGCAAAGGAAAGCAACTGCCGCTGACCGGTGGAAAAATTAAGGCCCTGTTCCGTAACCGGGAATTCCAGGCTCCCTTCTCCATTGACAAAGGTATCGGCATGGGCGATATGCAGCGCTTTTTGCACCGCGTTGTCCGGCAGGTCGGTGCGCATGCGGATGTTGTCCCGGATGTTTCCGGCAAACAAAAACACATCCTGCTGCACGGTGGTCACGCCGTCCCGCAGCGCCTTGACATCCCAATCCTCCACCGGAACGCCGTCGACCAAAATCCGGCCTTTCTGTGCCAGATAATAACCGCTGATCAAATTGATAATGGTGCTTTTCCCGGCGCCCGTCGCACCGACAAACGCCGCTTTCTGCCCGATATGCAGTTTAAAGCTCACATCTTTTAAAATCCAGTTTTCATTGTTATAGGCAAACCAGACATGCTGGAACTCCACTTCGCCCCGCACCGGCGCACGATAGGTGCCGCCGCGCAGATTATCGCAGTCGGTTTCATCCAGCACCTCATAAATCCGATCGACCGAAACGAACGCCGATTGAATGGAGGTGTATTTCTCGGCAAGATCGTTGATGGGATCGAAAAACTTCTTGACATAATTGGTGAACGCATATAAAACGCCGACTTCCAAAACGCCGTTTTCGATGCCGCCGATACTGTAGGCGATCAAAAGCGCGATGACCAGATTGTTGATGATCTCCATCGCCGGACGCAGAAAGCTGTTCAAAACCACCTGGGTGAAGGTGCCCTTGAAATACTCGTCATTGAGCGTTTCAAACTCATCATATTTATCCTTTTGCCGGTTATAGGCCTGCACGATCTTCATCCCGTTGATGTTTTCGGAAATAAAACCGTTGATCTTACCGATGGTCCGCTTGACCTTTTTGAAATTCTCCTTGATGACTTTTTTTAAAGAGAAAGAAATCAGAAAAATCAACGGAATGCCGGTGAAAGAAACCAGCGCCAATTTAAAATTCATCGCCGCCATCATGATTAAAATCCCGATCAGCAAAAACACATCCTTGAACAGATTGATAAACACATCGGAATAAAATTCATTGATGGTTTCCACATCGTTGGTCGCACGGGTAATCAACCGGCCGGTTCCGTTTTTATCGATCACCCGCATCGACATGTTCATGATCTTATCAAACACCGTTACCCGCATGTCATGCAAAATACTCTGGGACATGCGCGCCATACACCGCGACTGACAAACAGATCCCACTGCGCCGATCAATTCCACCAAGAAATAACTGACCGCCAGCCCTGCAATGGAATACAATCCGCTTTGCGGTTTTTTTGCAATCAAAAAATCGTCGATAATCTTTTCCGCGAAAATCGGATTTAAAATCTGTGCGACATTTGCCACGATCACACAGAGAAGACAAAGCAACAGCATCGCATGATACGGCGCCATCAGCTTTGCCAGCCGCACAAAGCCTGATTTATTCTTCTTCAACGTGATCGTCCTGCCTTTCCTGCTGCATCCGATAAGTGTTTGCATACATTCCGTTTTTGCGCATGAGCTGTTCGTGTGTGCCCGCCTCTATCACTTTACCGTCCTGCATGTATAAAATCAGATCGCTGTGCTGCAGCGCGCTGAGGCGGTGGCTGATCACGATCGCCGTTTTGTTTTTCAGCACCCCGTCCAAATGTCCGGTGATCACCGTTTCGGTGATGTTGTCGACAGCCGACAGGGTGTCGTCTAAAATCAAGATCTGCGGGTCTTTATACAACGCCCGTGCCAGCGAAATGCGCTGTTTTTGACCGCCGGAAAGGCGGGTACCGCGTTCGCCGACCCTGGTTTCATACTTTTGTTCAAATTGCTGGATCTCGGTATCGATGTTGGAAAGCGCCGCCGCTTTTTGCGTCCGTCCGTTTAGCATGTCCGCATAAAACCGGATATTGTCCTCCACCGAACTGGAAAACAAAAAGCCGTCCTGCGCCACATATCCGACTGCTTCCCGCACCGCTTTTGCCGGAATATCGTTGATATCGACGCCATCAATAAACAGCATGCCGCGCGGCGTGTGGTAAAATTTTAAAAGCAGACTGCAAAGCGTCGTTTTGCCGCTGCCGGTCGTGCCGGCGATCCCCAGCGTCTGCCCGGCGTGCAGATCAAAGCTGACATCGCAAAGCGCCGGTTTTTCGCTGCCCGGATAGCAAAAGTTTAAATGCCGGCAGGAAATATCCCCTTTGATCGGTTGATTATAGTCCGCAAATTCCTTTGTGTCGATCGACGGCTCTTTAAAGATCACATTCAAACGTTTGTAAGACGCAATACCGCGCTGCACCATGTTGATAATGCGGCCAAGCTGGATCACAGGCGTTTGCACCAGCGTCAAATAGCTTTGGAATGCGACCAGATCACCCACCGACATCTCGCCGTTTAGCACCAGATTGCCGCCATAGATCAAGCTGATCGTGAAACTGACCGCAAAGGTCACCGAAACGGCGGGACCGATCAACGAACCAGCATTGTTCAGCCGGATGTTCGCCTGTTTCATTTCATCGGAAATCTCTTTGTAGTCCGCAGTCCAGTTTTCTTCTTTTGCAAAGCTTTTGACAACCTTGATGCCCATGATCGACTCGTTGACAAATCCGGAAATTTTAGAGAATAAATCCTGTGCTTTGCGGCTGCGCTTTTGCACCATTTGTCCCAGCACTACCAGCGCCAGAATCGCAACCGGTACCGGAAGCAGCGCAAACAGCGTCATGTGCGGATCAATATCTCCGGTCATCGAAAAGATGGAAAGCGTCGCGGTGACGATGCCGTTGATGCTCATGGCAAACACCGGACCGAACATCATGCGCACCGCGGAAATATCATTGATGGCATAAGCGATCAAATCGCCGGACCGCTGTTTGGAAAAAAAGGAAACCGGCAGACTTTGCAGTTTTGCAAAATAATCCTTTCGCAGTTCGATATCCAGCCGTCTGGAATTGCCAATAATGCAGATCCGCCAAAAAAACTGTGTGATAAACACCAGCACAGCCAGCAAAACGATCAGCAGTGCGCAATGATAAATATCCGATCTTGGCGCACGGTCATTTAAAAGGTCGATCGCATTGCCAAGTTCCGACGGAATCAGCGTTTTGATTCTGGAATGGATAACCAGAATCACAATTCCGACGACATACAGCCAGCCGTATTTCTTCAAAAAAGATACAAACAAATTTTCCGCCCCCGCAAACTCAATATCTTTTATTATAAAAATTTATATTTTTTAAGTCAATTGACTTTATGAACAAAAACAGGCGGTGAATTTTTACCGCCTGTGCGCGTGTCGAAAAAGGTCGCCACGCTCTTGGACGGGGACGCCGTTCGCTCGAAAATCTTATATTTTCGGACTACACTCTGTCCCCGCCAATACCACCCCTACCCCTTGAAATCCGCATAATGATGCGGATTTCGCTTACAAGGTGTTTTTTCGCCGCACATGTCAGCGAAAAAACCTTTTAAAGTACTTTTATTATTTGGAAATTTATTTAACAAGCTGAACAGTGATGAATTTTTACCGCCTGTTTTTGTTCTTTAGGTGCCGATATTACCAGCCGAATCTGCTTGCAAAACTGCCGGTCCAATCATTTTTATAAACATTGCGCGCACCGGCATTTGGATTGCATTCCGGGTCCAGCAACGTTTCTTCCAGTTCCGGAATGGAGGGCAGCGTTCCATTTGCAAACGCCAGCAGCCGTTCTTTGCAGCGCTGCGTTCTTTGCAGTAGTCCGCCGATTCGCAGATCATGCGTTTCAAATCCGTGCGGCTTTTTCTCCTTTTCCCAGGCAGATGCAAAAGCCTTTGCAAAATCTTTGATCTTTTGTTCCATGCTTTCCATTTCTTCCGCCAGTTTGAAAAGCCGCGGCAAATCCCGTTTTTCATAAGCTGCGCGCAGCCGCACGCCAAAATCGGCCTTGAGTTTTAAAACGCCGCACAACGCGCTTTCCATCGCAAAAAGATAGCCGAATTCCGGATGGTTTGCATATTCTAAAAGCCTTGGTTCCAGCGCACGATATAGCGCCGCCTGTTCCGGCTTCACCGTTGTGTCAAACACACCCAGAAAATAATCGTTGTAAAACAGATATTTATCGGGATTTGCAGGTGAACCGCTGTTTGTATATTCCGTTCCCGGCAGATCCAGCAGCATAAACGCATCATAGGGAATACCGATTTGTTCTTCAAATCCAGCTTTGATCTGTGCTTTATCCGTGATCCCATTTACTGTCGCAGCAGCGTGGTAAAGCGCCGGCAGCAGCGCAAAACAGGAGCACTCCGATCCGTTATCGCCCCACATGGTGATAAAAATATTCTGCACACCGGATTCCCTGCAGCTTTGCAGCGCCGCTGTGTTCGCGCGAATAGAAAATCCATTGTGCGGGGTAAATCCACTCCAGGAATAAGCGCCGCCGGCAAACCAAACCGGACGGTTGAATTTTTGATGCGCTTTGAACATGGTGTCGTAATGCGGTTTATCCGTCGAATAGTAATCCCAGTAAACCAGCTCCATGTTTTTTGGAACTGCATCGATCGCCTGCTTGGTGACCGCATCCGGATCTTTGATATAATATTGCCCTTTGCTGCAAAGCCTGAAAAACATATCGCTCCACATCATAGGCTGCAACCCGTGCTTTTCGGTCAGCGCCGCCACACGATCAAGATGCGCTTTTAAAACGGAAAACCGATCGCAAAAACCATGCCGGTCCAAATATTTGCCGAGCCCGACCATATGCGCCTCATCCATACCGATATGCACACGTTTGGAAGAAAAGCATTCCGCGCAGCATTTCAGCATTTTATCGATCAGCGCATAGGTTTTTTCTTCTCCACACAATAAAATGTCATTCACATCATGCACCGAAGAATAAGCCGGCCAGCGCAGGATCGCGCCCAGATGCGCAAGTGTCTGGATGCAGGGAATCAGTTCCACCCCGTTTTGCATGCAGATCTTATCGATCTCTTTGATTTCATCTGCGCTGTACCGTCCCCGCAGATAACCGAAATACGGTTCCCCTTCAATCGTATAGGTATCTTCGGTATATAACAAAAGGGTGTTATATCCCATTTTTGCAATCAGCGGAATAAACCGCCGCAAAGCCGAAAGCCGGATCACACCGTTGCGTGAGCAATCCAGCATGACACCAAGATGTTTTTGTCTATTCATTTTTCCCACTCCCAACTTGACGCTGCGCGTCCAATTTGATTATAATGAGCATACCATGTTTTTGCTGCAAATTCCAGCCCGATTTTGCAAAAATTATTTTTTGCAGCAACTGTTTTTTGAAAAGTCAAACGGAATTTGATAAGATATTAAAAAGCTGCCAATCAATTCTTCTGTTTGGCAGCTTTTTATTCTTTTACCTGATTTCCTGTTCCAATTCCTCAAATACTTTTGTGTTGAAAAACTCCGGCAAAGTTATCTCTAAACCATCACATAACTTTTTGATCGTGAGGATTCCGGGATTCTGACTTTTCCCATATAAGATATTTTTGATTGTCGACCTGGGAATCCCGGATTCTGTGGCAAGTTTGTTAATGGTTATATTCTTTTGCCCACATAATTCCAAAATTCTATTTTTAACAGCAGCATTTGTCGTCATTATTTTCCCTCCATCACTTATTATGGGCTAATTTTAGCCCTTTTTGCTTGACAATATGGGCTATATATGATACCATTGAGCTATATATAGACCAAGGAGGAAAATAATGCGTTGTATGTTCTGTGGACACGGAAAATTTGAAGAAAATAAGCAGCATGTCCTGCAAAAAGCGCGGGAAGAAATCAGCAAACTGATCGAAAGCGGTGTGAAAGAATTCTGGTCGGGCGGTATGGGAGCATTTGATGAAGAATGTGAGCATATGATCCGCGAAATGAAAAAAAGCAAGCCTCGATTGCAGCTTTACTATGTTAGTCCTAGTTTACCGTCCTTTCGGCAGTATTCTCAAAGAGACTACGATGGTCTGATCTGTCCCGGACACAAAGTACCCTATTATAAAGCTGCCATACCGATGCGAAACCAATGGATGGTCGACCGCTGTGATTTTTGTCTTTCCTATGTTGTCCGTCCTTTCGGCGGCGCTTATAAAACATTAAGCTATGCAAAGCAAAAACAGCATATCCGGTGTATTGATATAGAATAAAAAGCTGTAAACATAACAGACCCCGGCAAACAGTTTTCTTGTTTGCCGGGGTCTGTCGATCATTGTTTTATTTTGTTTGATAAACCACCGTGCACATGCGTTTTTGCAGCGCAGCGTCCGGCTGCGGCAAAAGACCGTTCTGCAAAAGCAAAAACAGAAAGTCCGGCGCATTGGCGAAGCTGGTGATCAGATGTCGGCGCTCATTTTCATCGATACTGTCCGGAATCAGCGGTTTCATTTGTTTGGCATACCCTTCAAAAACGGCAACAGCCGCATCAAAATCAAACATGCTGTCGGTATAACGATCCAGAATCGCATTGACCTGTTCCATTTGCGGTGCGGTCAGATAGGGAATCAGCATCTGCGGTCTACCGTTTTCCACCCGAACATACCCCAACTGCGCCAGCTGTGCGATCATACCTTTGTCATAGTCGTTCGGCGTCTGGTTTTCTTTGATAATGGTATAAACGCGTTTGAGCTGTTCGAGCTCTTCCCCGTTGAATTCCCGCCAGCCGCTAAAACAATTCAGATCGATCTGCACCGAAAACAGATCGCCGGTACCGCGGGTTTTGGGTCCGCTGCCGCCTCCCTTTTGCATAAATTCCGAAAAGGCGGGGTCTTGTTGTGGTTTCAGCGAAAATTCCAAAAACGCATGCACCCAATGCTCGGTTCCGTCTTTGCGGATCGGTCTTTTATGCTGCCAATGATTCTTTTCAGCCACCCGGTGATCGATCTGACCGATTTTATGCATGAGAAAAAGCGGCATCAGATTGAAAATCAACTCGCTGTCCGGTTCATCACTGCTGCAAAAACCGACAGCACGGATTTCCGGCAACGCTGCGGTCATTACCGACAAAAAAGATTTTGCAAGCGGCAGCGCGTGCTTGAAAACATAGTCCGCGTGCTGCATCTGATAAGTTTCGTCCCGAATGAAAAAATTGGTTTGCAGCTTGCTGCCGGTGGATTTGAGATAATCCATATACAGCAGCTTTTCAATTTTATCCTCCAAATAAACCGCTGCGACGTTCATGGTCTGCGCAAGCGCTTCCACCGTCTGCGGTTTTCTGCACAGCCAGCAGATGTTCTGCATCAAAAGATCGCTGCACAGCCCGTTCATATCCATGCTGCTGACCCAGCCGTTATGTCCTACACACAGGCGGACGGGATTATAAATCGCATTTGTTTTCTCCATCTCCATTCGCTCCTTTAAATCCAATCTGGTTTTGTGCAAATGCCAGCGGACAGTGGAAGCCGGAACACAAAGCGCTGCCGCAATCTGATCGGAAGACAGATTATCATAGTAATATGCGATCAGAATTTCACGGCGCTGCCGGCTCAAATATGCAATTTCCTGTCTTAATTGCTTGATTGTTTCTTTGTTTATCAGCGTTTGTTCGGTGTTGTCTTCGCTTTGCAAATGTTCAAAAACCGACATATCCCCCATCGCCTGCCAGTGCCGCTTGTTGCCGCGCAGGTATTTTGCCCAGGTGTATTGGCACACACGATAAATAAACGCATTCATATTCTGAATGTCCTTTTCCTGCGTGCTGTTTGCAAACAGTTGGGTCAAAATTTCCTGGGAGAGATCTTCCGCTTTGTGAAAATCATGCAGCTTTGAAAACGCGAAGCCAAAGATTTTTTTTGCATATTCGTCTATCAGTGCTTGAGATAATTCCACTTGATTCCACACAGCCTTTCTTTTTGGGTACCCAACCTATAAGTACCGCAGGCCTTAAAAATGTTGGCAAAGAAGCTGAAAAATTTCAATATTTTTAATTACAAAAAAATGCGAAACGCAGTCGGCAGGGCGTAGACCGATTCCAATTGCTGCAATGTCGCCCATTGGTAGTTTTTCGCCTGCACGGCACATTGCAGATGATAGCAGGTCATCTGCCAGCGGATATGGGTGAAAACATGCTCCTTGTGCGTCTCTTTTATAATACCGGCAGGACGCACGCCAAACGTCCCCGCCATACCGATCGCCTGTTCGGCCGTCAGTTTTCCTAAAACATTGGGCAGCTGCCAAAGGCCGGCCAACAATCCTTTGTCTTCCCGTTTTGCAATCGCGAATTTGTCGTCGCATTGCAGCAAAAAAACGGTTCGCTCTTCCACGCGCTGCTGCATCTTTTTTGTCTTTACCGGCAGTTGCTCGATCGTTTGATGCGCTTTTGCTTTGCACAAATCCCGAACCGGGCATGTTCCGCATTTTGGAGATTTCGGGGTGCAGACACAAGCGCCAAGCTCCATGAGCGCTTGTGTAAAGTCGCCGCAGCTCCCTTTGGGATAGACCGATTCTAATTGTTTTGCGATCTCCTTTTTGGTCTTTGGCGCATCGATCGGCGAAAAGTCCTCCGTGATGCGGGTGATAACGCGCAAAACGTTGCCGTCCACCGCAGGACAGGGCAGTTCAAAGCAGATCGACGCGATCGCCCCCGCGGTATAGGGACCGACGCCGGGCAACGCCAGAATGCCGGCGTAGGTATTTGGGAAAACGCCGCCGTGCTTTTCCATAATTTCCACTGCCGCTTTTTGCAGGTTGCGCACACGGCTGTAGTATCCCAGACCTTCCCAGAGTTTTAACAGGGTTTCCTCCTCGCATGCAGCAAGCTGCGCAATATCCGGCAAGGCAGACAAAAATCGGTTATAGTAATCGATCACCGCTTCCACACGCGTTTGCTGCAGCATAATTTCCGAAAGCCAGACATGATAAGGCTCCCGGTCGGCACGCCAGGGAAGCACTCGTGCATTTTGCAGGTACCACGGCAAAAGCAGATCCGGCAGCCGCCGGTAGAGAGAATCCGTTTTCAAAGCATCACCTTTTCATTTTTAAACAAGTTTTATTGGCAATTTGTGACACAAAAAGGAACAGCCAAATGCGCTGTTCCTCTTATAGTGTCAAAATAATCGAATTATAAACCGTTGCGCAACAGATTTTCTGCCGGTAATATTCCTTGTTCATACCGTTCAATTTTTCCGTTCAACCGTTCCAATGTTTGCTGCATCGCTTCAATTTTTTCAACCAGCTGGTCGCGCTGCTCAATCAAAATCTGCTTTCGTGCCTGCACGGTCTGTTCTCCCTGCATAAACAACCCCACATATTCAATCAGCGCCTCGATCTGCACGCCGGCTGCGCGCATACATTTTGCAAATTCGATCCAACGGCAGTCGTTTTCAGAATAGTCCCGAATCCCGCCAGTAGTCCGCTTGATCTTCGGGATCAGACCGATGCGTTCATAATACCGCAGCGTATCGGCGGACAGATCATATTTTTGACTGACTTGTGCAATGGTCATGTTTTTTCGCTCCTTTTTGCAAGTTCAGTATAACACAAACAATGCCATCCTGCAAGTGCTCCTTAAATTTGATAAAAATAAAAGACGTTCTTGTGAAGTGAACCCCAAAGTTTAGACAAAATTAAATATTAAATTGTTTGTGAATGA
>CAMMAZ010000045.1 GCA_946493765.1 uncultured Clostridia bacterium
GCTCACCGAAGGTGGGGCGGTCTTTTTCGATGCAGTGAGATTTGTTCGCGCGGTCACTCGAAATCCCGGAGGGATTTCAGATGCGGCTGGCGCAGGCCAGACGCTGGCCGGTTTAAGTTCAAATCTTGTCGCCTCGACCAAAAAAGACCGCTCACCGAAGGTGGGGCGGTCTTTTTCGATGCAGTGAGATTTGTTCGCGCGGTCTCTTGAAATTCCGGAGGAATTTCATATGCGGCTGGTGCAGTCCAGACGCTGGCCGGTTTAAGTTCAAATCTTGTCGCCTCGACCCAAAAGACCGATCCACCTTTTGTGGGTCGGATTTTCTTTTGAATAAAAATACCTGTGTTGAAAATGAATTTCATTTGATGTTTTAAATGTCAAAAAGATTGTTTCGCTAAAATGAAAAACAGGTAATTTGGCGTTAAAAAAGAAAGGAGGATAAAAATGGCAGAATTATTAGAAGCATTTATGGTCGTTTCTTTTGGCGTTTCCTGGCCGATGTCGATCATCAAATCCTACACGGCGAAAACGGCAAAGGGGAAAAGCCTTTTCTTTTTGTGCGCGATTGCGTTCGGCTATGTCTGCGGTATCATTTCAAAGTTTTTGGCCGCTTCGATCACATATGTGCTGGTTTTCTATATTATCAACCTTGTGATGGTCAGCATTGACATCGGTTTGTATTTCAGAAACCGGAGACTGGATAAACGCGCACAGGCAAAATAACGCAGAAAGCAGGGAAAATATGCCGCAGCATGTTGTTGTCACGCAGTACCGACCGGAATGGGCGTCACTTTATGAAGCGGAAGCGGAAAAAATTCGTTCGATTTTAAAGAATAATCTGTTTGATATCTATCATATCGGGAGCACCGCCGTTCCGGGACTGGCAGCAAAACCGATTATTGATATCATGCCGGTGGTTTTTGATATTGCCAAAACGGATACACTGAAAATGCAGTTTGATGCGATCGGTTATGAATGGATGGGCGAATTCGGCATTCCCGGCAGGCGTTATCTGCGCAAAGGCGGTGATGAACGTACCCATCAAGTGCATATTTTTGAAAAAAGCAATGAAAAGGATATTGCGCGGCATTTGGCGGTACGGGATTATCTGCGAACCCATCCCGATGTCGCCGCGGCCTATGGTGCGATGAAACAAAAGCTTGCAGATAAATTTCCATTTGATATTGAAAGTTATTGTGACGGAAAGGACGCTTTTGTTAAACGTTTGGAGCAGGACGCACTTTTGTGGTATCAGTCTTTGCCGTCCAAATGACATATATCCACGCCGGGTCTGTGCATTTGCAGATCCGGCATTGCTTTTGGGAATTTTTTGTGCTATACTGTTTTCATCAATTTCAAAGAATAAAGGATGGATTTAACGATGATCAGAGCAGCGGTTTACAGTTATGGGAACATCGGTCATGCGGTGTTGGAGGCTTTGCTTGCAAGCCCGGATTTTGAGGTGGCGGGTGTTGTCAGCGGCAGTTTGGAGCCCGGCGCGTTAGGAGATATCCCGGTGGTGCGGGACATCGATGCACTTTCCAATGTTGATGTTGCGATTTTGTGCGCACCCAGCCGTGCGGTACCGGACATTGCAGCACAACTGCTGGCAAAGGGGATTTGCACGGTAGACAGCTACGATATCCACACCACCGTTTATGAAGTGCATGAGCGCTTGGACAAAATCGCAAAGGAAAACGGGACTGCGGCGGTCATGTCCGCCGGATGGGATCCGGGAACCGATTCGATGGTGCGCGCGCTTTTGGAAGCGATGGCGCCAAAAGGCATCACTTATACCGATTTTGGCCCTGGCATGAGCATGGGACACACCGTTGCCGTCAAAGCGATTGACGGTGTGAAAAACGCTTTGTCGATGACCATTCCGCTGGGAACCGGTATCCACCGTCGGATGGTTTATATCGAGCTGGAAGACGGTTATGATTTTGAGAAGGTCGCATCTGCGATCAAAAACGACGCTTATTTTGTGCACGATGAAACACATGTGATAAAGGTGGACAGCGTAGACGCTTTAAAGGATATGGGACACGGTGTGCATCTTGTTCGTAAAGGTGTTTCCGGTAACACACACAGCCAGCGTATCGGCTTTACCATGGAAATCAACAATCCGGCATTGACCGGACAGATTTTGGTTTCCGCCGCACGTGCGGTTAAAAAACAGGCGCCCGGCTGCTATACCATGATCGAGCTGCCGCCGATGGATCTGCTTTATGGCGAGAAAGAAGACCTGATTCGCCGCTTGGTATAAAGAAAAAATTGCAAAACGCCCGGTTTTTCAAAACCGGGCTGTTTTTATGACAAAAGCGTGAGAAACCAGTTGCAAATAAAAAAGGCATATGCTATAATCATCATGCAGTAAAAAGCAAATCATTAGGGGGATTTTGTATGAAAAAATTTGTGCTTTTATGTCTTGCTTGTCTTCTTTTATTATCCGGATGCGCAGACAGTGAACCTGAATCCACAACCACAACCGCCGCAGGGACAACGGTCTATACCCCTGCC
The DNA here is from genome assembly GCA_946493765.1 of uncultured Clostridia bacterium. GTDB lineage: Bacteria > Bacillota > Clostridia > Oscillospirales > Acutalibacteraceae > RUG11462. The sequence continues at coordinate 2,521 of CAMMAZ010000045.1, forward strand.
TTTTCAAAAACATCCAGTTTGTCTACTACAACATCAGAAATGATTGTGAAAGCGTCAGAAACTACGCAAAACACGGAGTCGGAATCTACACATCCTGTAATAGATGAAACCAATATACAAACAACGGAAAAAATTCGTTCATCTATGACAGTCAAGATTATAGAGCAACATGAAGATTATTTTGTAGGCGCTTATCAGGATCTCGATCCAGCCGACAATTATTTCGATATGATGTATGAAATAAGAGCAACAATCGATCATAATTATCAAATTGGAGATTGCGTGGAAGTTGAGTCATATTATTATGTTGGCAATGAACTTGAGATTGTTGTCTTTGATAAAAAATATGAAGGCGGGAAAACATGGGAAGGTATTTGGAACGAAAGAAATTATACCGGGGATTTATTGGGTGTTGTAACCGCTTTATCTGTTTCTCCGTCAACGGAAGAAGCATTTATCGGAAATAATTCTCCCAAAACTGCTAAACCTGTGATTTATCTGTATCCGGAAGAACCGACACAAGTAAATGTGCAGCTTTTCTTTTCCGGGGAATTGGTGCATTCTTTCCCGGTTTATCCGGAAAACGGTTGGAATGTGACAGCCTATCCCGATGGAAGATTATTTGATCAAAACGGGTTGGAATACCCTTATCTTTTCTGGGATGGAAATTCCGACGCAGTGTTTACCTTTGACGAGGGATTTTGTGTGCGCGGCAGTGAAACCAAAACCTTTTTGACAAACAAACTGCAAGAGATCGGACTCAACGCCGTTGAAACCAATGATTTTTTGAAATATTGGCTGCCGTTGATGCGGGATAATGCTTATAATATCATCAGCTTTCAAGCCGAAACCTACACAGACACGGCAAAATTGCATATCACGCCAAAGCCGGATAGCGAGCTGCGTGTGTTTATGGCATTTAAACCGTCTGATACATTTGTAAAGTTAAAGCCGCAGGAATTTCCGGCATTTACTCGTGACGGATTTACCGTTGTGGAATGGGGCGGCAGTTTTGTACAAGAATCGGAATAAAAGGCAATCATTGTCTTGTATTGATAAAATGACAATACCAAAATTTGGAGGAAATGAATATGGTTATCGATCAGAAAAAAACAGTCGCCGGCTATGTGCTGCATGATCTGCCGCAGCAGGCGGTTGAACAACTGGCGGCTGTTTCGAGAGTTGCCGCAGGGGAAGGCATCGTTTTGTTGCAAAACAAGGACAATTTGCTCCCCTTTCAAAAAGGGCAGCGTGTTTCTGTTTTTGGCAGAATTCAAAGCACCTATTATAAAAGCGGAACCGGTTCCGGCGGTATGGTGAATGCACCTTATGTTACCAATATTTTAGACAGCTTGCGGGAGAACCCTAAAGTCGAGGTAAACGAGGAATTAGCATCTGTCTATGCAGAGTGGATCAAAACCCATCCGTTCGACGTCGGAAAAGGCTGGGCGCAGGAACCATGGTGCCAGGAGGAAATGCCGTTGGCGGAAGAAATCGCAAAGCAGGCAGCGGCAAAATCGGATGTGGCGCTGATTATTATCGGTCGGACCGCCGGGGAAGACAAAGACAATTCAGTAGCGCCGGGCAGCTATCTGTTGACAAAAACCGAAGAAGAGATGCTCAAAACGGTAACATCTGTTTTTGATAAAGTGTGTGTTGTTGTCAATTCGGGTAACATGATCGACAATTCCTTTGTGGATCAATATGAGAATATTAAATCGCTGCTTTATGTGTGGCAAGGCGGACAGGAAGGCGGTCATGCTGCAGCAGATGTTTTGTGCGGCGATGTAACGCCGAGTGGTAAGTTGTCGGATACCTTTGCATACCATGTTTCGGATTATCCGTCCGATGCCAATTTTGGTGCGGAAGATGAAAATAAATACACAGAGGATATCTATGTCGGCTACCGGTATTTTGAAACCTTTGCGCCGGAAAAGGTGCAGTATCCGTTTGGTTTCGGTTTGTCTTACACTACCTTTTCCGTTAAGACCACCGGCGTGACAGCGACGGCAGATACGATCACATTGGATGTTACAGTCCAAAATACCGGCGATATATATTCGGGTAAGGAAGTTGTTCAGGTTTATTTCGGGGCGCCGCAGGGCGTTTTGGGTAAACCGGTAAAACAGCTTTGCACCTATGCGAAAACAAAACTGCTTGCACCCGGAGAAAGCCAATCCTTGCAGCTTTCTTTCCCGATTCATGAAATGGCGTCTTATGATGACGGCGGAAAAACCGGAAATAAGTCCTGCTATGTGTTGGAAGCAGGGGACTATGTCATTTTTGCCGGCACGGATGTACGCAGTGCACAGCCGGTATTCACCTACACGGTCGATAACCTTGTTGTCACAAAGCAACTCACAGAAGCGCTGGCGCCGGTCAAAGCATTTGACCGCATGTGCCCCCAAGCGAAAGACGGCAGTTTTCAGGTTGCCTATGAGCCTGTGCCGACCCGCACGATCGATCTGCAACAACGCATTCGCGAGAACCGACCCGCTGATATCGCCTATACCGGGGATAAAGGCATTAAGCTTTTGGATGTCTATGACGGAAAAGCTTCACTCGAAGATTTTATTGCGCAGATCAGCGACCGTGATCTTGCCTGTTTTGTGCATGGAGAAGGGATGAACAGCCCGAAGGTCACCATCGGCACCGGTGCGGCATTTGGCGGTATCACGCCGCAACTAGCATCATTTGGGATCCCGGTCGTCTGTGCGACCGACGGCCCTTCCGGCGTGCGGATGGACGGCGGCGGTCCTGCAACGGCTATGCCGAACGGAACCTTGCTTGCCTGCACATGGAACGATGCGCTGACACAAGAGCTATATGTGCTGGAGGGCGTTGAAATGTACGCCTACCGGATCGACGCGCTGTTGGGTCCTGGTATGAATATTCACCGGCATCCGATGAACGGCAGAAACTTTGAATATTTTTCAGAGGATCCGTTGCTTACCGGTAAAATTGCGGCGGCGATCACCAGAGGTATTTCTCAGTGTGGCACAACCGCGACAATCAAGCATTTTATTGCCAATAATCAGGAAATCAGCCGTTCTTTTGCGGATTCGGTCATTTCCGAGCGCGCGATTCGAGAAATTTATTTAAAGGGCTTTGAAATCGCTGTTAAAGAGGGCAATGCGAAAGCGCTGATGACTTCTTATAATCCGGTCAACGGCATTTGGAGCGCGGGGAACTATGATCTGAACACAACGGTTCTGCGCGGCGAATGGGGCTATGACGGGATGGTCATGACCGATTGGTGGGCGAAAATGAACGAAGAAGGGAAACCGGCAGACGTTAAGAATCTAAAATGCATGGTGCGTGCACAAAATGATATCTTTATGGTGTGCCCGACGCCTGCTGAATACGGCGATAATATTTTGCAGGGTCTTAAAGAAGGCTTTATCACCCGCGGCGAATTGCAGCGCTGTGCAATGAACCTTTTCCGTTTTATTCTGCAAACGCCCGCCTTTGAACACTATGTTGAAAACGGCTGTCAGCCGCCGGTTTTTGAAACGGATACAGATGCAGACCGGTTGGAGGTCGTGACGATCGGAGAACCGGAATCAGATAAAACTGTTTCTTTCCAGGCTGATGAAAAAGGAGAATATGTGATTGCGCTGGAAATGGTATCAGACGCGGATCCTTTGGCACAGATGACGGTGGTTGTCAAGATCAACGAAAAGGAATTGGTTTATGCACTTAACGGCACTTCTGGAAAAACAGTTGTGCAAAAAGCACGAACAGAACTGAAACAAGGAGAAAATCAGTTGTGTTTGACATTCAATGAGATTGTGCGCGTTTTAAAGGTGCACATTCTGCATTAAAAAACAGAATTGCAGCCGGTTGGAAATAAAATTTCCGACCGGCTGCATATTTTTGTGATTTTTTGAGTGAAAGGCAGAACAAAGCGCGAATAGATCAGTGAAAGCACATTTTGACAATAAGTTTTCAAAAAGAGGAACACAAAGATACCACTGAATCGCGAGCACAAAACAAAACACATTCCGCAAAGGCAAGTGTGCGAATTTATCTGCGGAAACGCGCCATAAAAAATAACGCTGAACCCAAAACAAATTGGGTCCAGCGTCACGCTGGTTGGGACGGCCGGAATTGAACCGGCGACCTCTTGCATGTCAAGCAAGCACTCTAACCATCTGAGCTACGCCCCAAAATAAAGTACTTGTCTATTATAAGGGATATTTGCGTTAAAAGCAAGGAAAAATTTTAAGTTTATTGAAAATTATGCAATTTATTAAAAAATATTAATAAATATGATATAACTTATATTTATTTTGTATCTTTTTCGAAGCATCAATAAAAAACACATTACTTATTTTGTGTAGATTTCCCAATAAATCAATATTACATGTTTGTAACATTCATTGACAAGGAATTTAAAAAAGAGTATAGTAATACTTGTAAAATCTGTTGGAGGGATAGATTTGAAAACGCAGCACAAATATAAAATTTTACCTATTCTTTTTATTTTTTTAATCATTTTTTCGGGATGCAGTACGGCGGAAACGACCAGCGGAACAACTACCGCCACCATATCGACGGTTTTGTCCTCCAGCACAACAACCAGTGCATCTTCAACAGCTTCGACAACGACGACGTCCACAACAACAGTTAAGTCAACTGTTTTGCAAACAAATGCAAAAACCAAACCCAAAACGACCACAACGACCGTTTCGCGTCCTCCGCTGACACTTCCGTCTGATTTTTCGGTTTCAGGCGACCACACGGTCAAACAGATTGCCGGTTTGGATCATATTAAAAAGATGATCCAGCAGGATCTGAAAAAATATAGCAGCGATGCAAAATATTTCGTTGTCATGGACGCGGATTCCAATCAGGTTTTAGATTCGAAAAACAAGGATTATCGTGTGAATCCAGCAAGTACTACCAAATTAATGACAGCCTGCGTGGCATTACATTATGTTGATCCCGATACTGTTTTTACCGTCGGTTCCGAGCTTTACAGCATGAATTCCAATTCCAGCATCTGCGGGTTGTCGGTAGGGAATAAAGCGACCCTGCGGGATATGCTGTATGGCATGCTGCTGCCATCCGGGTGTGACGCCGCCTATGCGATCGCGGCGAACACCGCCCGCATTGTTTCTAAGGATTCATCGTTGACAGGCAGCGCGGCAATTCAGTATTTTGTGCGGTTAATGAATCAATATGCAGCGGGGCTCGGACTGCAAAACACTCAGTTTAAAAACCCGAGCGGATACCCGGTCACCGGACATTATACATCGGCATATGACCTTGCCGTGATCGCCAAGGAAGCGCTGTCCTATTCGTTGATTCGTACTGTTGTGGGAACCAGCAGCAAAACCGTAACGATCAAATCCGGCAGAACCTTTTATTTTCAAAATACAAACAATCTGATCCGAAAGGGAAGCAATGATTATTATGCTTATGCGATCGGTATGAAAACCGGAACGTCGGCAAGCTCTGGAAAATGTCTGGTCGGCGCCGCAAAAAAGGACGGGCACACGGTCATCACGGTCGTGATGGACTGCGATACCTATTCGCAGCGGTACAGTTTGACTAAAGCAATGTTTAATACCTATTTTAAACATATCGGTTATCAGCCGCCAACAACAACGACTACGACAACCACCACAACAACGACTACGACTACGCAAAAGCCAACCACCACGCAAAAACCAACAACACAGGCGACAACCGGCTCTACCACAACGACAGCAGAATCCACAGCGGATTCCGGGACAACACAACAAGCGGATATTCCACAAACTGCCGCCGCTGTCGGGTGAAATATAAAATAAGAAGAAGGCTGCTCCGGTGCAAAAAACACAAGGAGCAGCCATTTTATTGCTTTTAAATGTAATATTTTAATTCTCTTTCACAAGGAAACCAATCACATCTGGGATAATGGTTTTCTTCTGTATCGCGGCAGATCGTCAAGTAAAACAATTGGAACCAAAAAAGAGGAATAGTCCAACGTTCTTCAGGAGCCTTGCCACGTTTAATAGAACCTAAAATGACACAAAAAAGCCAACTGATTGATTTCAGTTGGCTTTCTTCTTTTAGTGAGCGATTGCTTGTTCCGTTTCTTTATCGAACAGATAAATACGTTCCGGTTCAAAAGCAATTTCGATTTCCATACCTGTTTTGGCAGTGGTTGTCGGAGCAACGCGTGCGGTCAGGTAATGACCTTCCACGTTAATATAAAGATAAGTTTCCGCACCCATCAACTCGGTAACTTCAACATTCGCAACAACTTTACCGGCCTCAAATTCTTTTAAAAGCTTCGGCTCATCATGAATGTGTTCCGGACGAATACCCATGATCACGGTCTTGTCTTCATACTGTTCCAGAATGCCCTTCGGATTTTTGGATTCCGGCAATTTAATCTGGAACTTCACACCTTCGCGACGTTTGGTATCTTCAGATCCGAATTCCACATAGAATCCATCGTCTTTTTTAAGAATCTTACTTTCGATGAAATTCATTTGCGGGGAACCGATGAATCCAGCAACGAACATATTGGTCGGCATGTCATACAGATGCTGCGGTGTGTCGACCTGCTGGATGAAACCGTCTTTCATAACGACGATTCTGTCCGCCATGGTCATCGCTTCGGTTTGGTCATGCGTAACGTAAATAAAAGTGGTTCCCAGTCTCTGATGCAGTTTGGAAAGCTCAGTACGCATCTGTGCACGCAGTTTTGCATCCAAGTTAGACAGCGGTTCGTCAAGCAGGAACACCTGCGGCTCACGAACGATTGCACGTCCCAACGCAACACGCTGACGCTGACCGCCGGACAAAGCCTTCGGCTTTCTATCCAATAAATGGGAGATGTCAAGAATTCTGGCTGCCTCATCCACGCGGCGCTTGATTTCATCTCTTGGTGTTTTTCTGAGCTTCAAACCGAATGCCATGTTTTCAAAAACAGACATATGCGGATACAACGCATAGTTCTGGAACACCATTGCGATATCACGATCTTTCGGAGCAACATCGTTAACGAGCTTTGTACCTATGTACAGCTCACCTTCAGAAATTTCCTCCAGACCGGCAATCATACGCAGTGTTGTCGATTTACCGCAACCGGACGGACCGACCAAAATGATAAATTCTTTATCTTTGATTTCCAGATTAAAATCTGAAACGGCAATAACACCGCCCGGATATTTTTTATAAATATTTTTAAAAGATAAGCCAGCCATATTAATTTTGTCCTCCTAAATATTTAAAGGCAGAGAATTCTACCTATATATCGTATATATAATACCATATTTCCTATTTAAATGCAATAAAAATATTTGTCCAAACTTCATGTACCAGTTTTAGTAAAAATAACGACAATCGTCAAGAAATTGACAAACTTCGCGACTATTTATGGAAATGAATTATCGGCATTGCACAAACATGCTTGTACCGCATCGAAAGACAGTTCCAACGCTGATCCCTCCGGCAGCGATGTGTCCAGCCGCAATGCGCCGATTGCGATGCGTTTTAAATCGGCAACATGACTGCCTGCGGCGGCAAACATGCGCCGAACCTGATGGTATTTTCCTTCCGTGATCCGAATTTCGAACTGCGTTTGATCTGCATTTAACGGCTTTAAAAATGCCGGAAGCGCTTTGGTGCCGTCTGCCAACTTAATACCGGATTGGATGGCAGCAGCACCGGCATCCGGAAGGGGAGAGGAAAGCGTGGCAATATATGTTTTGTGAATTTGTTTTTTCGGAGAAATCACCTGATGGGCAAACTGTCCGTCATTGGTAATAAGCAGCAGTCCGGTGGTATCCTTGTCCAACCGGCCGACAGGGAACAGATCCTTGCGGCGCAGTTTTTCCGGAAGAATATCCAAAACCGTTTGCGCGTCGTCTCTGGTTGCGCAAACAACGCCTTTGGGTTTGTTTAGCAGGATATAGATATATTGTTTGCACTGGATCGGCTGATTATCACACAAAACTGTATCAAGCGCCGGATCAATTTTGATATCCGCACTACGCTGCGTTTCGCCATTGACCATTATCTGTCCTTTTTTTATTTTTTCTTTGGCTTCGCTTCGCGTGATGCAAAGCCGGTTGGAAATCAGCCTGTCCAGCCGTATCAGCGCCATTTGCCACCACCGTTTGTTCCTTTGTTATGCTTGTTTTAATTCAAATCCATGCATGAATCCATCCAGCGCCACAGAATGAATATCGCCGCCGATCACTTTGCCATCTTTGACAAGAAGAGATGCGTAAACATATTCACTGTCCTGCGGATAATTGTTGATTTTAATACTGTAAAGCTCTACAGATTGGCCTTTATAGGGACCCAGATCAAAGTCTTGTTCGATTTGCAGTTCATTATAAACAGAATAAACCTCATCAAATTCGGAAGGGATCACTGTTGTTTTGACCTCTTCGCTTTTTTCATCGCATTCCCAGCCGAATTGCTTCAGAAAATCAATCCTTTGCTGCGCGGTGCCCGCGTCCAGATTGAAGTCCGTTTGTGCGGCCGCATTTCCGGAATTGAAAATGGCGATCAGTAAAAACGGGATCAGCAGCAGAACAATCGCAGCAATCAGTCGAAATCTTGTAATTTTTGCAGTAAATCCTATCATAGATAACAGTCCCCTTCACATATTTGCTTCATTATATGCCAAGGGGACAAAAAATATTATCTGAAGAATGCAACAAAAGCGCGATAGGCCATATATAAATCGAGTTTGGAAATCACTTCAAACGGCGCGTGCATCGACAAAACAGGTACGCCGAGATCCACGGTATCTACATCTAGGTTAGCAATATACATTGCAACGGTACCGCCGCCGCCCGCATCGACTTTACCGAGCTCACCGGTCTGCCAAACAACGTTGTTGTCATTGAGCAGCTTGCGGATAAAGCCCATATATTCGGCATTGGCGTCGGAAGTGCCGGATTTTCCTCTGGAGCCGGTGTATTTGGTGATCACAACGCCCTTGTTGATAAACGCAGCGTTGTTTTTTTCGGTTACATCCGCAAACGTCGGGTCATGCGCCGCGTTGACGTCCGCAGACAGGCACTGGGAATTGCGCAGAACGATATATGCGTCTGTTCCGGCTGCTTTCGCAATATCTTTGATGAAATTCACCATATAAGCTGACTGCAGACCGGTGTTGCCCTCTGAACCGATTTCCTCTTTGTCGGTCAAAACGGTCAGCGTGGTTTTTTCCGGACTTTCAACAGCGAAAGACGCCATTGCCGCAGGATAGGAGCAGACACGGTCGTCGTGCCCGTAGCCGCCGATGAGCGAACGATCCAGTCCGATGTCGCAGGCGTCAAATGCAGGAACAAATTCCAGTTCGGCGGATTGAAAATCGCCTTCAGTGATTCCGTATTTTTCAAATAACAGGTTCAGCAGGTTCAGCTTGACCGCTTCGCTGGCCTCGTCGTCCTGGAACGGGCGGGAACCAATCAGGATGTTCAGTTCTTCGCCTTTAATGCCTTCTGCAAGGGTGCGTTTTTGCTGTTCCACGGCAAGATGGGGCAAAAGATCGGTGATCACAAATTTGGGGTCTTCCGGTTTTTCGCCGATACTGACCGTCACGCTGCTGCCGTCCGCTTTATACACAACGCCATATAAGCATAGTGGAATGGTCGGCCACTGGTATTTTTTAATGCCGCCATAGTAATGGGTTTTGAAATAGCCGAGTTCATCTGCTTCATAGATCGGATTGGGCTTTAAATCGATGCGCGGGGAATCGATATGCGCTGCCGCGATGCGCAGTCCTTTCTCAAGCGGCTGCTTGCCGAACACACACAACAACACTGCTTTGTTTCTGTGCAATAGATAGACCTTGTCGCCCGATTTGTATTTTTTTTGCGGGTCAAACGCCGTATATCCGTTTTTTTGTGCCAGTTCGCAAATATTGGAAGCAAACAGGCGTTCCGTTTTGGAACGGGTCAAAAACGTTTTATAATCTTCGCTGAAGGTGTAAGCCTCTTTGATATCCTGTTCGCTTGCTTTGAAATAGCCGTTTTTATTGTTTTTGAACAGTTTTTCTTTCAACATTTGGGCGGTTGTTTTTTCACTCATTTTGCATCCTCCTTAAAATCATATATAGTATTGTATTTATCGATCGTTTTTATAACCCGGTCGACATAATCGGATGTATCGGCATAGGGAATTTCCTCCAATGTCTGCCCGTCGCTGGAATAGGTCTCATCATCCAGCCATTTGCCGACAATACCCATCCCGGCATGATAAGCGGTCACCGCCGTTTTCACATCGGAAAATTCCTTTAACAGCAACTTTAAAAAATAAGTTCCATATTGGATGTTAACTTCCGGATCATAAAGATCGTCGGTGTCATAACGATCCTGTTCACCGGTTTTCGTCAACAGCCAGTCAAAGGTATCCGGTGTGATCTGCATCAGTCCCACAGCGCCGACTGAGGACACAGCGTCGCTTTTAAAGGAGCTTTCACACTTGATCACAGCATAAACAAGCGCCGGATCCAGATCGTTTTCCTCGGCATAGGGTTCCACATATTCTGCATATTTAATTGGGTAAATGAAGCTTTCAAGCTTTTGTGTGGAAAAAACGACAACAACGATCAGCAGGGCAATAATCCCTAACCCTAAAATGGTTTTTATCAGTTTCAATGGTTCTTGTTTCACCCCATATGTATATAACTTTAACGGAAAGGCACATCGGTTTTATCAGCGTTTTTTTGCGCGCAAATACCGTCCAGCTGTCCACACAGTGCCTTTGCGCATTCCTGTAAATCAAAATCATCCGACGGATTGTAAAGCACGAGATCGGCATGCTGTTGAAAAAAAGCGTCGGTATATGCGGCCTGCATGCGCAGTTTGGCCTGCTGCTTAGTGATACCGTCCCGGCGCATAATCCGATTGAGACGCGTCTGTTCATCTGAAAGCACCGCCACCGTCGCATCACATTGCCGGTCAAGACCGCTTTCAAACAGCTGCGGCGCATCGATAAAGATCCATTCCGGATGGAAGGCGCGGTAAGCATTGATCTTTTCTGCAATGGCGTCTAAAATTGCCGGATGCATGATCCGGTTGAGCGCCGCTGTGTTTTCCTTTGTCGCAAATCCGATCGCCGCCAGCGCTTTTCGGTTCAAACTGTTGTCCGGATTCAAAATCCCGCTGCCGAATCGCTGGGATAAAGCGGACAAACAAGGAGAACCGGGATAAACGACCTGCCTTGCGATCTGATCCGCGTCAACACACGGATAACCCATGTTTTTCAAAACAGCGGTCAGCGCCGATTTGCCGGAACCGCTGGGACCGGTGATACCGATAATCCGACTGCTTTTCATAGATGGATCACCTCAAAGGCGGCTGCACGCAGCAGCCGGTTGAGCACCGCCAGACCGATTCCCTCGGCAGACGGCATATGCGCTAAAACCAGTTTTGCGCCCAGCCGGTCGAATTCCCGCAGAGATTGAAACAACAACGCCGCCTGCGTTTTGCCGTCGTGCTCGGCGCCATAAGACAGGCTCGGTTTTAAAAGTGCATTTTGCTCTTCCGAAAAACACAGGGCAAACACATTATCGCCTGTGTGCTGGTTGACATAATCAATATATTTTTGGCTTTCTCCATCGATCAGGACCACTTTGGCTTTGGGGGCATAATGCTTGTATTTCATGCCGGGGGAGGTCGGCTTTACACCCTTTGCAAGCGGCTTTAAAACCGCCGGATCCACATTGATCGGCCCGATCACATTTTCGATCTGCTCTTTGGTGATAAAGCCGGGCCGCAAAAGCCGCGGCGGGGTGCTGGTCATTAACACAATCGTGGATTCCAGTCCCACGCGGCAGCTGCCGCCGTCGACCACGGCATCGATTTTGCCGTTTAAATCCTGCATGCAGGCGGTAGCACTTGTCGGGCTGACGCCGCCGGACAGATTCGCGCTCGGCGCCGCAAGCGGGCAGCCGCTTTTTTGGATCAACTGCAAAGCGACCGGATGAGCCGGCATGCGAACAGCGACTGTTTCCATGCCGCAGGTGACCTGCGCGGGGATCACCGGCTGTTTTTGAAAGATCATCGTCAACGGACCGGGCCAGAAAGCGTCGGCCAATTTCTGTGCGGCAGGGGGAATGTCCCGCACATAACGCGGTAAATCCTCAAATTTTGCAATATGCACGATCAGCGGATTGTCCTGCGCGCGTCCTTTTGCTTTGAAAATATTAACAACAGCCTGTGTGTTCAGCGCATTGGCTGCCAGTCCATAGACCGTTTCGGTAGGCATCGCAACAAGGCCGCCGTTTTTTAAAATTTCTGCGGCTAAATCCAAATCCGTATCCAGTGTGTGCAATAATTTTGTATTCATTCTCCGTCTTCTTCGCTTACTTTTAATTTTTCGGCTCTGTCTGCGGTGATCAATGCGTCGATCACTTCATCCATATCGCCGTTTAAAAACTGTTCGAGCTTATAGATCGTCAACCCGATGCGGTGATCGGAAACACGGCTTTGCGGATAATTATAAGTCCGGATGCGTTCCGAACGGTCGCCGCTGCCGATCTGTGATTTTCTGGCATCGGCAATTTCCTGATGCTGTTCCTGCATCATTTTGTCATAAATGCGTGAACGCAGGATTTTCATTGCTTTTTCCTTGTTTTTGTGCTGTGAGCGTTCGTCCTGACATTCCACAACGGTACCGGTCGGGATATGGGTGATCCGGATCGCAGATTCTGTTTTGTTGACATGCTGGCCGCCCGCGCCGCCAGAACGATAGGTGTCGATCTGCAAATCAGCCGGATTGATGTCGATTTCCACTTCCTCCGCCTCCGGCAAAACGGCGACGGTCACTGCGGAGGTGTGAATCCGGCCTTGCGATTCCGTTTCCGGAACACGCTGCACCCGATGGCCGCCGCTTTCGTATTTTAAGCGGGAATAGGCGCCTTCGCCTTCGATCATGAAACTGATTTCCTTATAGCCGCCAAGTTCCGTTTCGTTCGCAGATAAAATTTCAAATTTCCAGCGTTTTGACTCGGCATACATCATATACATCCGGGTCAGTTCCGCTGCAAACAACGCCGCTTCCTCACCGCCGGCGCCGCCGCGGATTTCCATGATGACGTTTTTGTCGTCGTTTGGATCATGCGGCAGCAACAGGATTTTCAATTCCTCTGCGCAGGCGTCGATCGTTTTCTTTGCACCATCGATTTCTTCTTCCAGCATTTCCTTGAATTCTTTATCCAGTCCGCCGGCCGCCAGCATTTCTTTGGCTTCATCCAGCGTTTTTTGCGCGGCGGTATATTCCCGGTATTTTTCAACGATCGGCGTTAGCTGCTTTGTTTCTTTCATCAGCTTTGTGTATTGCTGCATATCCGAAACAACATTCGGATCCATCAATTCATTTTGAATCGCGTCAAAACGCGCTTCGACTTCTTTTAATTTATCAAACATAAAACAATATCCTCCGAAAAATAGTTTGTTGCTAGCGGGCAATAACCAAAGAATAGCTACAACGCGCTTTCCCGGATGACCTTTTTGATGTTTTTTTCACATTTGGAACGCGGAAGCATCACTTCATGGGCACAGCCGCGGCATTTGATTTTAAAATCCATGCCGATACGCAAAACGGTAAATTCCTTGGATCCGCAGGGATGCGGTTTTTTCATCAAAATCACGTCGCCGACCTGAATATCCATAAAGAACCTCCACAATTTTATCATTTACAATATATTATAATATAATTGCCACTAATAATCAAATCATTTTTCAAAATAATTCATTTGGGGTTGTAGGTTTACAATAGATGTGTTACAAAAAGAATAAAAAAAGAAGTGACGAATG
>CAMMAZ010000046.1 GCA_946493765.1 uncultured Clostridia bacterium
ACCTGTGACCCTCTGCTTGTAAGGCAGATGCTCTCCCAGCTGAGCTATGCTCCCGCACACCATGTGCCCTCTCAGGCGACGTATGCTATGATAGCATAACATCAAAGATTTGTCAATACTTTTTTTGAAAAAACTTTAATTTTTTATTTTTCCTGTTCTACAAGTTGCATTAACTCTTCCGATGAAAAAGCGTAAGATTTTTTACAGAAATGACAATCAACCTCTGTTATCTTTTGTTCTTTGGCCAACTGCAATAAATCTTCTTTTCCGATGCTTTTTAAAACACGCTTTACCCGTTCCCGGTTGCAGTTACATTTATATGCGGCCCGATCTTTTGATAAAACCTCCACGTCAAAATTTTTCAGCGCACGTTTAACAATATCAAACGGCTGCATCCCTTCCTGCATCATCGCGGTGATCGGCGGCAGATCCTTTATAGAATCTTCCACCGCCGAAATCGTATCTTCCCCGGCAGCCGGCAAAAGCTGAATAAGCAATCCGCCGGCACATCGCACAGTTAAATCCGGATTAACAAGCACACCCAGTGCACAAACAGTGGGAATCTGTTCACTTTCCGCATAGTAAGCCGTAATATCTTCCGCAATTTCTCCGGAAACCAATGCAACAGCCCCGTTATACGGTTCTTTGAGTCCCAAATCCTTTGTGACAAATAAGGTGCCCTTTCCAACCGCTGTACCAACATCCAGTTTTCCTTTGGCATTCAGCGGCAGTTCCACGATCGGATTGGCACAATAGCCCCGCACATTCCCCTGCCAATCACTAACAGCGACCAAACTGCCGATCGGGCCGTCCCCGTTTATCCGCAGTGTGATGGAATTTCCGGATTCTTTTAATTGACAGCCCATCAAAGAAGCGGCTGTCAGTAAACGTCCTTGCGCCGCCGTGACCACGGCGGAAGTTTTGTGAATTTGTTCAAATACCGCAGCAATATCCGTTGCATCTAATGCAGTTGCTGCAACCAACCCATCAGTGGTAATACATCTTAATAGTTCTCCCATTATAATTCCTTCCTTACAACATAAATGATTTTTTCACTTTTCGTTCCGGGACGACGCATGGTGTTAAAATCAAATGTTTTCAAAACATACAGTCCTGCCTGCTGCAATAATCCACAAAGCTCATCATGCGAATAAGCGCGTTCTGTGATCTGTTCGCAAATACGTGTGTAGCCATTCTCTCCGTTTACAAACACATCCATATCCATTGTAACGGTATTTTGCCGGCACCGGTTCTGCCACACCAGATAAATCCCGTTTTCTTCTGATACGAATATATTGTTTCCCAAAATTTTTTTATGTTTATAAACCGTGTTGACATCAAAAAGGAAAAGGCCGCCCGGATCTAAAAACAAAGCAATTTTTTTCAAAATGCGGACAAGATCATTTTTGTTCGTAATATGATTCAACCCGTCCAATGTGCAAAAAGCGGTATCCACAGTGCCATACAAATCAAGCGCCTTTAAATCCTGACACAAAAGCAATGTGTTTGTGCCTTGCAATTTTTTCCGTGCGACGGCAAGCATTTCGGGACTTTGATCCACGCCGATAACGTCCAATTTTCGCGTCGCCAGCTGCAAAGTAAAACTGCCGGTACCGCAGGCAGCATCCAGTACAAGATGTGGTCGGTGCCCAAATGATTCTGATACAAACAGCATCTGGTCGCATAATTTCACATAATCGACATCCTGCATCAAACGATCGTAAACATTAGCAAACTGTGTGTAAGTTTTCATTATTTCAATCTCTCGAAAACCATGGTGTACCCATCGTTTCCATTTTGCAATGACCGCTTGACTCGGCTGATTGTCGCTGTGCTCGCGCCTGTCTTTTCTACGATTTCATTATAAATTCTGTTTTCATTGAGCATTTTTGCAACAGCGAAACGCTGGGATATCGACTGAATTTCTTTATATGTACATAGATCCTCGAAAAATGCATAACATTCATCCACTGTTTGCAAACTCAATATCGCTTCAAACAGTGCGTCCGCATTATCTCCTTTTATTTTGCTGATCATTCTCAAGTTCCTTTCCTATTTTAAAGTGTGAAAATATTATTGTTATTTTAGCATAAGCTAATTTTGTTGTCAACCGCCGCCGAACAAATAGAAAAAGGTTCTGATTTTGTGTTTTTCACCATATCAGCAGTGAAATAAAAGGCTTTTTTGTCAACTGTATAGAAAACGAAAATTCCACTGTGAATTTACTTGCATTATGTGTTAAAACTATTGTATAATATATGAAAAATTGTTTTTTTATAGATTGAAAAATAGGAGGTTGAAAAATGGACATGCATTTCATTTCCGCTATATTGGGAAATGTAAAATTTGGTTCAGAAGGATTTGGCGTTTCTGAGGTTTTATTTGTATGTGCATTGGGTCTAGGCGTCGTCTTTATCGGGCTGATTTGCATTGTAATCATCTGCAATATTATGTCCCTATTGCTGCGATCCAACGGCAAACCGTCCGAAACAAAATCCGATATGACTCCGCTTGCCACGCCGATTGCTGTCGCACCGGCTAAAAATGCGGCGATTCCCAACAGGCAGGAATTCGTGGCTGCAGTTTCGGCTGCGATCGCTGAGGATTTGAATACCGATATTTCCGGTATCCGTATTCATTCTATTACGATCCCCTCCGCCGCGGCGGCAGAAAATATGGCGACTCCTGACCATCAGGAATTCGTGGCTGCAGTCTCTGCTGCAATCGCAGAGGATATGGGCACTGATATTTCTGGTATTCGTATTTTATCTACTAAAAAACTTTAAAGCAACAGACGATCGTCTGTGAATGATGAAAGGATGATTTTATTTTATGAAAAAGTATAAGGTCAATGTTAATGGTACAACCTACGAAATCACATTAGAAGAAATTTCTGTGCAGGAAGCGCAGACAGCCGCGGCTCCCGCTCCTGCAGCAGCTCCGGCAGCTCCTGCTCCCGCTCCTGCACCGGCGGCAGCTCCGGCGCCGCAGACCATGCCCCCCACGCCTGCTTCCACCTCTCCTGCCGCAAACGGCGAAAAGATTGAAAGCCCGATGCCCGGCACAATTTTAAGTGTAAATGTTGCTGCCGGCGATGTCATTCAAAAAGGACAGGTTCTGATGGTTCTGGAAGCAATGAAAATGGAAAATGAAATCATGTCTCCTTGTGATGGAACAATCGCTTCCGTTAATGTAAGCAAAGGGGCTTCTGTTGATTCTGGAACTCTGCTCTGCGTGATCCAATAAACACGGAGGATCAAACAAGCCATGGATGCAATTATCAATTTTATAGAAAGCACCGGATTTTATCAATTTTTCACCGGTCACTGGAAAGAGCTTGTGATGATTCTGATTTCCTGTGTGCTGATGTATTTGGCAATCGTGAAAAAATTTGAGCCGTTGCTGCTATTACCGATCGCATTCGGTATGTTGCTGACAAACCTGCCGATTGCAGAGCTCTTTCATAATGATCTTTTTACCGGCGGACACGTCAACTGGGACATGTTCGGCGGTGCAACAGTTGTAAATTCTGCTGATTTTAATTATGATATGTTGGGCAATCTCAGCATTTTGCAGTCCGGCGATGTTGCTATGAACAATGGATTTAGCAATTTGATCATCGGACACATCGCGGATTCTTCTCTTTACGGTGCTTTTATTAACAATTACGGTCAAGTCGTTTCAGCTGCCGGTGAAGTGTTAAGCGAAAATGTTCCGGTTGTGATCGACCTTGCTGCAACTTATATTCAGGATGGTGTGCTTTATCAAGAAGGACTGGAGATTGCACGAAGCGCTTCAATTGTGACGCCGGGATTATTGGATTATTTGTATTTGGGCGTTAAACTCGGCATTTATCCTTGCCTGATTTTCTTAGGTGTTGGTGCAATGACCGATTTTGAGCCGCTGATTGCAAATCCGAAATCTCTTTTGCTTGGCGCGGCAGCGCAGCTGGGCATTTTTGTCACCTTTATCGGTGCAGCTCTGTTGGGATTTACCGGTCTGGAGGCTTCCTCAATCGGTATCATCGGCGGTGCCGACGGTCCGACCGCGATTTTCGTCACTTCCAAGCTGGCTCCGCATCTGCTCGGACCAATTGCAGTTGCTGCATATTCTTATATGGCTTTGGTTCCGGTGATTCAGCCTCCGATTATGAAGTTGCTCACCACGAAAAAAGAACGTTCCATCGTGATGAAACCGTTGCGAAAAGTTTCAAGAACAGAAAAAATTATTTTTCCGATTTTAATTACCATTTTTGTGGCGCTTCTGGTTCCTGCCGCCGCTCCGCTTGTCGGTTCTTTAATGCTTGGCAACCTGTTTAAAGAATGCGGTGTGACAGAACGACTCTCCAAAACGGTTCAGAATGAATTAATGAATATTGTTACCATTTTCCTCGGCGTGACGGTCGGTGCAACCGCAACGGCTGACGCGTTCTTGAATTGGCAAACCATCAAAATTCTTGTCATGGGTGTCTGCGCCTTTGCATTGGGCACGGCCGGCGGTGTTTTACTCGCTAAATTCATGAACCTGTTCTTGAAAAACAAAATCAATCCGCTGATTGGTTCCGCAGGCGTTTCTGCCGTTCCGATGGCCGCGCGTGTTTCACAGGTTGTCGGTCAAAAAGAAAATCCCGGAAACTTCCTGCTGATGCACGCCATGGGTCCGAACGTTGCCGGTGTTATCGGTTCCGCAATTGCGGCCGGTGTTTTGATCGCAGTATTCGGATAATCCTATGCAGGATGAATCAGGCTTTTTGAGGCCGGAAAGGTTAAGGTACATGAAATGGCAAAAAATCCATTATTGATTACAGATACAATTCTTCGTGACGCGCACCAGTCGCAGGCGGCAACCCGTATGCGACTGGAAGATATGCTCCCTGCTTGCAGCCTTTTAGATCAGATGGGCTACTGGTCGCTGGAATGCTGGGGCGGCGCAACATTCGACGCTTGCATGCGTTTTTTGAATGAAGATCCGTGGGAACGGTTGCGCACACTGAAAAAAGCTATGCCAAACACAAAGCTGCAAATGTTGTTCAGAGGCCAGAATATTCTTGGTTATAAGCATTATGCAGATGATGTGGTGGATGCGTTTTGCAAAATGTCCATCAAAAACGGTATCAATGTTGTTCGCGTGTTCGACGCATTAAACGATGTCCGCAACATGCGCCAGGCTATTGAAAGTGTTAAAAAATACGGCGGCATTTGCGAAACCGCCATCAGTTATACCGTAAGTCCGGTTCACAATGAGGATTATTTTGTGAAACTGGCAACGGATCTTGCTGAGATGGGTGCGGATATCATCTGCATTAAAGACATGGCAAACCTGTTGTTGCCTTACGACGCTTATTCATTAGTGAAAAAGCTAAAAGCAGCAGTGAATGTTCCCATTCATCTGCACACGCATAATACCACCGGTACCGGTGATATGACGTTGCTGATGGCGGCGCAGGCCGGTGTTGATATTGTTGACACCGCATTGTCTCCACTTGGAAACGGCACTTCCAATCCTGCAACTGAAGCACTTGTTGCAACGCTTAAAGGTACCGATCGTGATACAGGATTAGATCTGAATAAATTAAGTGAAGCTGCTGCGCATTTCCGAAAAGTAGCGGCACGTTTGCAGGAAGAAGGCTTTCTGGATCCGAAAGTACTGCGTGTGGATACCAATACATTGATTTATCAGGTACCGGGCGGTATGCTTTCTAATTTGATTTCACAGTTAAAACAAGCCAATGCGGAAGATAAATATGAGGATGTTTTAAATGAAGTTCCGCGTGTTCGCAAGGACTTTGGTTACCCGCCGCTTGTCACTCCAACCAGTCAGATTGTCGGCACACAAGCCGTCTTAAACATTCTGTCCGGCGAACGGTATAAAATGGTGACGAAAGAATCCAAAGCACTTTTACGCGGAGAATACGGCGCGTTGCCGGCTCCCGTTAATGAAGAGGTCCGCAAAAAGGCGATTGGCGATACGGAAGTTATTACTTGCCGTCCTGCTGATCTGTTGGAACCGGAGCTGGAAAAATACAAAGAGGAAACCAAGGACATTGCAAAATCTGAAGAAGATGTTTTAAGCTATGCTTTGTTCCCGCAGGTTGCAGCTAAATTCTTTGAATACCGCGATCATCCGGAAAAACGTGAACCTGCCGCCGTTAAAACAAATGACGAAGACACTGTTCGTGTTTTGTATGTCGATGATGCGAGTGCAAGATAAAATCTTATTTCATTAAATCATTAAAAAAAGTTCCGTACTAAAAAGTACGGAACTTTTTTAATGAAAACAAAATCTAAAATTGTATCCTGCAGTGATCTAAACGAATTGCTCACGAAAAACAAATTGAATCTCGAATATTTTCCAACTTGACTTCTCCAATGCCACTAACCTCGAGTAAATCCTCCGGTTTTGTAAACGGGCCGTAAGTCCGACGATAATCTATTATGTTTTGCGCAAGCACATCTCCGATACCCTTTAACGTCTTCAACTCTTCGACCGTTGCTGTGTTTACATTGATCTTCCCTGCTGCCATGGTGTCCTTCTCAATCGTTGTTACTGTTGTCGAGATAACGGACATCTCTTCCGTTGAAACAATCTGTGAAGAAGCATCTCCTGATGTCCCGGTGGAAACTACAGCTGAAACCGTCTCAACATGATTCGCGGATACAACCAGATAAACCAGGATCGCCGCCGTTAAAACCAATGCAACACAAACCAACACCGACTCATAGAAATACTTTTTCATTTTACGAATTCCTTGTCACCGTGATTTGCAGGTCGTAATTTCCATATCCCCAAATTGTTTTGTACTGATCGGATTTCAGCGTCGCGCTAATCACCACATTGCCGGAGGCATTGGCACTGAGCGTGCTTAAATCATACTCCAGATATAAATATTCACCGTTAATATCTTCAATCACATCCGATGGTCCGACGACTGTTACCGTTTTTGTCGTTGTTACCAATCTTGTCGTAATGGCCGTACTGCCATTGACTGCCCTGAAATTGGACACATCCACTTGTGTGGATGACAAACCTGCAATGGTAATCGTCACTTTTGTGTCGTCATCCACCGGCGTAATCGAATTATCCGAAAATACGATATCAAAAGTCTCCTGATAATTTTCACCGATGGTAGTAAAATCAATCGGTCCGATCGTGGCAGCCTTCGTTGCATCAAAATTTTCCAAATCTTCTGGCGTTCCAATCGATCGGTTGACTTTAATTGTGCTTTTACTCAATTTGTAATCAATTGGATTCGTCAAATAATAATCCGGCACATTCTCGAATTCCGGTGTAATCGTCAAAACCTCTGTTTTATAAACCGGAACGGTAACCTCAACCTCCCAGAAGGATAAGGAAAGCGTAGAAGCATCTACAGGCTGATCCTCTGTATCATACAGCTGCCCGTCTCTTGTGTAATACATCAGGCTACCCTGCGCATCATATAATTTCAACGGGGTGGTATAAGATGTCATATGCGTTAATGGTTCAAAATCAGCCGCAGAAGTATCCACCTCAACAGAAGCGCTTACAGAAGCAATGTTTTCAATAATGGTCGCAGAACCGGTAATTTCCACATTGCTGAAAGCCTGTTCCACAAACACCCTTCCGTTATCAATAAATAATCCTTCGGCACAGTGATCAACCAATTCCTGTGCATCCGGCACCACCTTGAATTGCTTACTGGTCACTCTATCGAAACCGATAACCAGAGAAGACGGGGTAATTCTTGTGATCTCATAATCTGTTAAAGTTGAATTTTTGGAAGCCGTTAACTGGACCTCGTGCGTTCCGGCTTCCGTTACATCGCTCAAAGAATAATTGATCGCAATATCATCCTGCGTCAACTCACTGATTACATACCATTTCCCCGTCACTTCCACCGATACTGTTTGTCCCTGTCCACTAATCACATCCAATCCCAAATTGCCGGGTGCGGTGTTTTCGGTGTTAATATTTACTGTAATGTCCTGAATGGTTTTCGACCGTTCCGGACTGATCGTGATCCATAATGCAATCGCAAAAACCAAAGACAATACAAAAACAAATTTATTATTGTCAAACAGACTTTTTCGCGTACTGGTCTTTTGGGGGGCATCCGTTTCTTTATTTTTTGCCATTGTCTTTCCCTCCTTTGCGCACAAACAGACGTTTGATTCCTTTTGCCTCTACATAAGCGTCATCGGAACCAATCAAAGCAGATTTGAGCATTGTTTTCAGTGTGATGCTGTTAAAATTCCGCTGAATATGACCTGCCTCCGCAACCGAAATCACGCCGGTTTCCTCCGACACCACAATCACCAACGCATCTGAATTTTCAGAAATGCCGATGGCCGCTCGATGCCGCGTTCCCAGTGCGCTGTCAATGTCGATATTTTTCGTCAACGGCAAAATACACGCAGCCGCATGTATTTTATCATCTCGGATAATCATCGCGCCGTCATGTAAAGCCGAATTTTTAAAAAAGATATTGCAAATCAACTCTTTTGAAGGAATTGCATCGATAATCGTGCCGCTTAATGCGATATCGCTCAGTTTCGTTTCCCTTTCAATCACGATCAGTGCGCCGGTCCTGCTGTTTTGCATGGATTGGCACGCCTTACA
Organism: uncultured Clostridia bacterium; assembly: GCA_946493765.1. Lineage (GTDB taxonomy): Bacteria > Bacillota > Clostridia > Oscillospirales > Acutalibacteraceae > RUG11462. The sequence continues at coordinate 8,599 of CAMMAZ010000046.1, forward strand.
GACCGCATCGATTGTTTTTTGAATTTCATCGTTGGATCTGTGTGACCAGCTTTTCCCGATCGATTTCAGGTTACTGCTCCCACGACCCAGACGCTCCAGAATCGCTCGCAACTCCGGTTGAAACAAAACGACAAAAACAACGATTGCGTTCACATAAACCATTGAAACAATCCAAAGCAATGCTTTCAAATTCAATAGTTCCGCTAACACATAGACAAGCAAAAACACCAAAATGCCTTTCAAAAGCTGTTCTGCACGTGTTTGCCGCATAAACTGGATAGCTTTATAAATAATAAAAGTTACGACCGCAATATCCAATATATCCAGAATCCCGTTGTTGGACGAAAAAATCAAAACAACGATATTGTTCCAAATATCCACAAAAAATTGCCCAATTGCCGCCACAGATCCACACTCCCAAGTCTCTTAATTTTTAAAATATTTTTATCACGCTTGTGTTTGCTCTGCTTCCTCTTTTTCAGCCTTTTTCGCCGGCAAAGTAGCCGACGTCGAAACAGTTTCCAAAACTGTATACAGCTTTTTGCGATCCATCGATGCCATCACAATATCGATCAAATAACACAACAACGCCAAAACAACCGGAATGACAACCGTGGACAAACGTTCAAATTCAGCCATCGAGCCATAAATAGAAACGAATAAATGAGAAAACAGAAAAGCGGACAGTCCAATGGCGTGCCACAAACATCTCTTTTTCCCAACAAAAACAAATATTGAAAGAACCACGGTCATCACAACCAAAACAAAACAAAAACCGATTGAGAACGGACATAGGCCATATAATAAAACACGGTCCAAATAGCGGAAATTTCCATACGGATCAGCATAATTAGAGCTATATTGCGTTGCGATATCCGTCGGCATCTGATTCATAAATTTTTCAACTGTATATTCCCTGAAATCAGCTGCATTGTTTTGCAAGCAACTTTTCACATAATGCTTGATCTCTGTCAAATCAAATTGCTCATTTAACGGCTCAATGATATCCACCACCAGATTATTGGCCGCACCGATTCGTTGTTCGATATAATTTGTGATTTCTGGATAATCAGCATTTTTGTAATAAGCATTCTCAATGACCATATACAATTGATTGATATTTGTACCAACGGAACTGATGCCAAAATAATGATTATTTACATAATTTAATTGACAATATCCCAACAACAACAAACCACAAATCCCTAAAGATACTATTCCGCTGACTGCCTTTTTCCATTCACTGCGACATAAAATCAACCGGGCGATAAAGAAAACAGCAAATATTGCAATCAAATAGATAAATGTTGGCCGTAGCAACACCATGATCAAACTGACAACGCCAAGCATGATCGCTGTTAAAATAGAAGGCTTTCTCAAATAGGAAAAAACACAATAAAGCATTAAGACCATAAAGAAAAACGATAGTGATTCCGTTAAAATGCAAATATCCCAGGAAATAACCGCAGGGGCACAACCATAACATAGACAGATCAGCGCCACAAGCCATCGCCGCCGGATCACTTTTCGCAACGCCACATAAAGAATCGCAACTGCACAAAAAGAAAGCATTTTCTGCACAAACGCCAGCACACCATAAAAAGCAGGGGGATATGCCCCGCTGGCCGATGAAAATCCGGTTAGAAACGCCACTAGTTTAATAAAATAGGGATAAACTGGCGTGCGGAAATGATCTGTTTGCAGTTTTAATAAATTATAATCATACTCATAATAAGAAGATGAGTCATAATAAAGCACATAAGCGGGATGATGGGGGTAATACCAAAAACGAAAGCAAAATACCAGTAACAAAACAACCGTCAGCGGATGGGTCAATATTTTTAAAAACGTCGCGCACCATTTGGAATCTTTTTGGGATGCGTGCAAATAATAAAACCAACAACCACAAGCAAAGGTCATGGCAACAAAAACAAGCAGATTTTGCAAACTGAAAAAAGATTGGTCATAAAGCGCTGCTTCCAAATCCGGGTAAACACTCATCTTCAACGAAAAAAGCGTTCTAAACAAAGTAATGATATTCGAAATCGTGATACCTAATAAAACGGAAAGAAACGCATAAACAAAAAAATCTTTTTTCAAATGTATAGTTTTCAAATCAACCCCTCCAACTATTTTTATAGTATTATGATACCATAAAGCATGTATTATTTCAATAAATATTCCTCGTTATTTTTATGAAATTCAATACTTTCTACCGAACCATTATAACAATTTGTAGCAATTGAAAAGATTTTTTTTAATTCTGTTGCAATTTCACATTTTTGTAGTAAAATAGAAATGTTCTACTAAAATTTGCTTTACAATATACTGTTTCTCGTTACTTTGTGTTGTTTCAACGCATTAAAATGAAATTAAAAAATTTCTAAATCACAAAATAAGGATCTGCCATATGGATTTTGCAACTTTTTTTAATGAATATATCCTGCATCTGGATCAATATTTAGCGCAACTGGTCGACAGTGCAGGGATTTTTTCCTATCTGCTTATCTTCTTTATTGTTTTTGCAGAAACGGGTTTTATCGTCACTGTATTTTTGCCAAGTGACACTGTGCTTTTCGCCGCTTGTGCTCTTGCAAGTTTAAATGGTTCTCTATCCTTTCCGGTATTGGTCCCCATGTTTTTTGTCGCGGCCGCTTTAGGTGACTCTCTCAATTTTGCCATTGGCCGCACACTTCGCAAAAAAATCAAAACAGGTAAAAAAATCAAGTTTATTAAACAGGAAAGCATTGAAAAAACAGAACGGTTTTATCAAAAAAACGGAAATGTCACCGTTGTGGTTGCAAGGTTTATACCGATTTTAAGATCCTGTGCACCCTTTGTGGCCGGCATCAGCAAACACAGTTATCGTTGGTTTTTAAAAAACAATTTAGCCGGTGTGGCAATTTGGACGGTTATTTACAGTTCGCTTGGCTACTTTTTCAGTAATATCCCAATCGTTCAGGAAAATTTCGGACTCGTAGTTTTTGGCATTACTTTTTTAATTCTTTTAACCACCTTGATATCGCTCGTTATTCACCGCGTATTTTTTCCAAAGATCAAATAGAAATAGCAGGACCCGGTTATTGGATCCTGCTATTTCTATTTTCAACCTCTATAAATAAACAATATTGGTTACCACATTGTTGCCGATAATATCTACAAATCCGTAACTCGGCTTTCCGTTGTTCGGCAACGCACAGGAACCAGGATTCAGATAATAAACGCCGTCTTCATACAACTGCAAACTGACATGTGTATGTCCGAACAAAACGATATCCGCCTTTTTTTGCCGTGCCGCTGCTTTGAGCTCTTCCAATGTCAATTTGACATGATACAAGTGCCCGTGCGTGAAAAAGATCGTTTTTCCGCCAAAACGCAGCATGTCCGTTTCTTTGGCGTCATCAAAGTCGCAATTACCCTTCACAAAATAAAATTGAATCGCCGGATATATATCCGGCAAATCCGATAATGCGTGCAGACCATCCCCTAAAAAAATGACCACATCTGGGCGGGAACGTTCAATTGCCGTTTCCACCGGCGTTACCTTACCATGTGCATCCGATATAACAACAATTCTCATATCATTCACCTAAACATAAATCCTTCATATAATACATATTATATACCAAAAGGAGTGAAATGCAATGCTTGATAATCAACAAATCAATGATTTATTGGGATTTGCTGAAAAGAAAATGAATCAAAAACAGGGCGATATTAACAATGAAAACACCAAAAACGCCATCAACAGTATGTTGAGCAAGCTCAGTAAGGAAGACATGCAAAAGGTTCAAGGTGTTTTAAACGACAAAGAAGCAACTGAAAAATTATTAAATTCACCGCAGGCGAAAATGCTGCTGAAAAAGTTAAAAGACAGCGGTAAAAAATAAGGAGACACGGCAGTGGACGATATCACAGAGAAAATCACCAGTTTATTAAACGATCCGCAAGGTATGGAAACCATCCGCAATATCGCACAATCTTTTATGGGAGCCCAAAACACGCCGCCGGAACCCAAAGAAGAAACGCCTGACGAGGAGCTTCCGATCTCCCCAGCACAGCTTAGCGGTATGATGCAGATGTTATCCGCGCTGCAAAATAACCGTGCCGACGATAAACGGACACATCTTCTTTTGGCGCTTAAACCACATTTGAGTGAAGAGCGTCAAAAAAAAGTTGATAAAGCGGTGAAACTGCTCAAATTGTCTTCTCTGCTGCCTCTCATTCAGGAAAGCGGACTTTTCAATTTATTATGATGCTGTTCTGGAAGGGTCAACGAATATGAGCGATTATACGATGGCACAAATTAAAAGTATGCAGGAAGAAGCGACAAGGCGTGTTCGGGAAATGAACGAACGTTCCAAACGGACGGTACAAAACGCAAATCAAGCAAGAAACACAAAACCGAATCCCCCGCCACAACAGCCTCCTCGCTCGGAATCGCCACAAAAAAAGGAGCATAAGTCCCCTCCTTCGGAATCCGCACCGAAAAAGGGCCCTCTAAATTTTTTAAACTTTTTTGATATTAAAAAGCTGATTGGTGACAACTCTGAACAGGCACTGCTTTTATTGTTGATTTTAGTGCTGATCTCCGACAACACCAGCGACGAATATTTGATTTATGCATTGATTTATATTATGTTATAAGCAATAACCCCATCTATTTTAGATGGGGTTATTTTATATACTTTTAAACCGATTTTTTCTTTTTGACAACAACAAAGATACCACCGGCTATGATAAGTCCGGCCGCCACTGCAAGCAGAATATAAACAAAAGAAAAATCTGTCTGCGTCATTTGCGATGCCGTCTCGGTTTGCGATTCATGCTGCCCTTGGGTAACGGTTGTTTTTATTTCACCTGTTTGCTCCATCCCCTGAGACGCTGTCGTCTGCGCTTGACTTGCCGTTGATTGTTCTGCCGGACGTCCGTTACCGGATGTCGTTTTCGTCGTAGGTGCGGTACGACGAGTCAAAGTGGTGTTTGAAGTCAGGTCGGCAGCTGTCGTCTGCCGGTCTGCCGGTCGAAAATCAAAGATAAAATTTTGTCCGTTTTCAAATCTGTAAAACGCAACTAAAGCGTAAAACGCCTGTGCAGATGTTAAATCACCCGATGCCGCACCCGCGGTATGCGAAAAACCGCCGTCTTTATTTTGATACAAAAGCAGCCCGTCCAACAACGTTTTTCCATTTTTGATAAAGCGGGAATCTGTCAGCGGATCTAACCCCATTGCAATCAGCGCACAAAGCACCTGCGCAGTGGATTCCGCATTGACAGCGCCGCCAAATCCAGTGCAATCCCCCGTTGTTTTTTGTCGTTTGGACAGCAAAGGAAGCGCTTTATCTACCGCAGATTTGACGCGTGGTTCCGTCTGGTAATAAGGCGCTAACGCTTGTACCGCCATCGCCGTTACATCTGTGTCGGATACCGCGCCGGACAGGTTCCATCCCCCGTCCTCTTTTTGCAGGTCCAGCAGCTGTATCATGATCGTTTGTTCATTCTGAGGAAAAAGCATCAAGCCATAAATATCGCTCATAACACCAAGCTGGCCCGCGCTGTTCCTTGCCTCATCGATGAAAGAAGAATGCATTCCAAGCGCCAGCATCGTCAGTGCAACGCGTTGCTTGTCGGTCGCGCTTTTCACATTTGCTGCATTGCTTTGCAACGCTTTTTGGTAGGCGGTAAAATCGCCGCCTGTATATTGTTTAAACCCAATAATATACCAGTCCGCAGGTGAAGTTGCCGCCGAGGCACAAAGCGCATCAGCCAACGCATCAGTATCCTTTACATTTTCTAATACACATTTATAAGATAAAACATGCGCAATTGCAGACGCAACTGTATCTGTTTGTGCGGCGGCAACACTGCTGCCGGATACGACCATCAGAAATGCAAGGATCAAACAAAAATACTTATTTTTCATGCTTCTTTGTCAGTTTTAAAACCACACCAGCAGACAAAGCGACTGCCAACACACCGAACATCGAAGTGGAAACACCGGTCTTAGGGGATGTGTTAGATTCATTTTCGTCGGGCGCATTTGTGCCTTCTGTAGTCGTTGTAATCACGTCATTTGTCTCTGTTTCAGAAACGCCTGCTGTGAGAGAAACGGTGAAATCCGGAGCCAGCCGCAGCACCGTCGGCACGCCGGAATCCGCATAACGCTCAATCTGCAAACGATATTCCCCGCTTCGGGTAATGTCCTGTCCAACAGAAATCTCTCCGTTTTCATCCGTCTGATAGGTTTTACCCTCAAGCGTGACCTGTGCACCGGTTACCGAATTGACCTGTGTGACCGGATTAAAATCTGCGTCATAGGTCACATCCTCGCTGGTAAAGCGAATCACACCGTTTTCCAGGACTTCCACCTGCGGGAACTGCATACCAACACCGTATTCGTCGCTGTAATAAAACACGATCTGGTCATTGTTTTGCAAAACATATTCTCTGCAGCTGACTGTCGGCGAAATGCCGTTCACGCGAAACAGCCAGCCGTCCCAACCGCCGAACGTCGCTGCTGCTTCTCCATTGACTTCTGTAATATATCCTTCTTCCAGACCCTTCATATCCAAATCGGCGTCCGCGTTCGCCATTTTGAGCGCATCCAATACTGTTGCATTTTCTTCCAATTTAAGGGTATCATAATAGAAATTACTGTTGATTCCCTCTATACGAAGGGTAACTTGCACAGTACCTTCCGCCGCTGCGCCAAAACAAAACAGCGATGCGAGCAATGTGATTACCGTTAAAACAGATGCGATTCTTTTCATTTTCGTTTCTCCTTTTTAATGTCCGCCATGCATTTTTATTCAAATTTTAAAACACGGCACAATATAATAAAAGAGTCCTTTGAAAACAAAAGACTCTTTTATCGTTTCATAAACAGGCGGTGTTTTCCACCGCCGAATTCAGAATAACGGAACATTCTTCTTTTGCCCAAAAATGTTTTTATCCCCTGCAATATGGCGAGCATTCCGACTTATAAAGACGTTGCTTTAAATACGATAATGGCTGTTGTGGCGGATTCTCACCGCGCTTCCCTCTTATCTGCGCTAAGCACAGACCATATCCGGTTCTGTTATTCAATTGTTCGTTTTCATTATATAAAACAAAACAAACTTTGTCAATTCTTTTCTTCTTCAAAAATAAAAATTCATCTTCTTTCCAAAAATACTTGCAATTCTGATCAATTTATGCTATGATAACAAAGTCGTCAAAATTGATTTTGCGCTTGTAGCTCAGCTGGATAGAGCATCTGCCTTCTAAGCAGAGGGTCGGGGGTTCGAGTCCCTCCAAGCGCGCCAGCGGTAGGCTGCCGCTTTCAAGAAATGCATCTCACGTTTGTGAGATGCGTTTTGTTTTTTGCCCGCGCTTAATAAGTACTAAGACACACATGCACTTGCTCAATTTTTTATAAACTTCCTAAAAAACAACCGCTGTCTGATTTATGAACTGCCCCAATTTGTACGGACAGTACAAAAACACCCTATGGTAGATAAAATC
>CAMMAZ010000047.1 GCA_946493765.1 uncultured Clostridia bacterium
GAACTCTGTCGAATACTCCCGGCTCGATGATGGCTGGATGATTGTTCTCCACATATTGTGCCGTTCAATTGAAATCTCTTTTTGAAGAATGGTACAACCATAAGCTTCTCCATTCTATCTATCCGCAATACGCGGAAGCTAAAATCTCATCCAAAGAGATTGTCAAGGCAAAACCGAAAGGCAGCGCTATTGACGAACTGAATGAAATGGTCGGGCTTAAGGAAGCCAAAGCCGTTATTGATAAAGCGCTGAATTATTATAAAGTACAAAAGCTATATAAAGATAAAGGAATATCGACGGATAAACCGGCAATGCATATGGTGTTTACAGGCAACCCCGGTACTGCAAAAACCACGGTTGCACGTCTTTTTGCAGAAATTATGCGGGATAACGGTCTGCTTACCAAAGGCGATCTATATGAAGTCGGAAGGGCAGATCTGGTAGGAAAGTATGTAGGATGGACAGCGCAGATCGTAAAGGCTAAATTCAAGGATGCGAAAGGCAGCGTGCTGTTTATCGATGAAGCCTATTCGCTGATTGACGACAAAGATGGTCTATACGGCGATGAGGCGATCAACACCATCGTGCAGGAAATGGAGAACAACAGAGAAAATATGATTGTGATATTTGCCGGCTATCCCGACAAAATGGAACAGTTTCTCAATCGAAATCCCGGACTGCGTTCCCGCATTGCTTTTCATGTGCCATTTCACGATTATGACACGGACGAACTTGTAGCGATCGCAGAACGGATTGCGTGCAAAAGCAATCTGCGCTTCACAAAAGAATCTTACAATAAGCTGTTTTCCGTTCTTGATACGGCACGAAAAACAGCGGATTTCGGCAACGGACGGTATGTCAGGAACCTGATCGAGCAGGCAAGGATGGAGCAGGCAAACCGTATTGTGCAGATGGATTATGAAAATGTGACAGAAACAGCACTGCAGACATTGACAGCAGATGATATTCCTATGCATGCTCCACCCCATAACGCTAAAAATTATAAAATTGGATTTTAATTACATGTAATTTAAAAGGAAAGGACGTTTGTTTTATGAATCAGAAAGTTTTTGAATTGGCGGCAAAAATCCCCGTGATGTTGCAGGGCACTGCGAAGCATAACAGAGCAACTGCCATGAAATTTGCACAGGATATCCGTGCGCGTTTTCTTGATATTCGTTTTTCTGTTAAAAAATCAAATACCGCAAAAGAAAATGATTATGGTTATACTTGCTTGAATAGCTTAAAAGAAACAACACCCTTCTGGATACTTTGGACAGAGAAAAATCGAAAGGCCAATCGGCCCACTGTACTGTTTTTCAGCAACTATCTCAGCCTGTCGGATACTTCGCAGCAACTGGTCTATGCGCTCATCAATGCGCGAACATTACACGGGAAATCATTTGACTATCATCTAAACAACGGCCAACCCGGACTCTATATTTTTATATCTAAGCCGTATACGCTTACAGAGCTTATCGATCGTGTCAATGCCGTGCCATTACAGGTACATAGCCTTTCCGTATCTCCGGTTTTGCACGATATTCCCCGCCCGGACAAATTATTTCGTTTTACAACGCCTGCCGAAATGCGTCACGGAATCGACCCCGAAAAGATAAATTTCAATTGCAAGGAACTCGCAATGCAATTGATTCCTGAATGGAAAGGTGAAAACAGATATCGTTTTTATCTGCTTACCGGTATAGAGGATGAAAGGTTCAGAAGGTATATGCCCTTGCTGATCGAACGCTATTTATTTCTCAATTCGGTTATGAAAAGCAGAGTCGTTTCGGAATGTAACGGTTTCTCGTATTCCTGCAATGCTCCGAGCCTGATATACGATCCGCCAATTCGATTTGATAACGAGAAAACCGTGTTGGATTTTAACAGGCTGCTGGGAAATATCTGTGGTATTGATGCAAAGAAAGATTTTTTGGAAACAATCGCATGCAGATATTCGCCCGACCGCTGTTATTCACCAGAATATAAGAAATGGGAACCGCCGATTGCCATTACAGAAGCTGATTTAGAAACAATAGCGGATGCGTTTCATCTAAGCTTGTAACCGAAGGATGTTGTCACAGTAAAAAAATAAAGATGAGAGGATGGATTCTCATGATACTGCATTGAACTGCGAAATTTGCCGCGATATTGTTTGGCGCGCTGGAAATCGGCATGCCGCAACATCCGAGCAGGTTTGCGGGAAAGGATGATAGCCGTCCGGTGGTCATCTAAAGAAAGAGCATAGAGGCTGCAAGCGGATAGGCAATAACAAGGAAAGGGCTGTTCTAACCGTTTTCCTTTTAGCAAAATTGGAATTGAAAAATTTTTGTGCTATAATGCTGTTTAGAAGCCGAACAGCTTGTCAAGTCGGAAAGGATTTGAACATGCAAGTAGAATATTCGCAACAATTTAAGAATCTCATAAAAGTGTGGGATAAAGCCGTAAACAGAAATGAGAAACGCGCACAATTTTTGTTAGCGTCAGTTTACATAAAGCTTCAGACCGAGACAACAGATAAAAAAGCATTTGATTTATATAAAAAATCCGCCAAGCAGGGCTATACGGAGGCAATGCTTGCATTAGGCAGATGCTATGAAACGGGTAAAGGTGTTAGAAAGAGTTATGATCAAGCCGTTCAGTGGTATATCCGCACCGATCAAAACATAACAGATGATCTCATGAATCACCCAGATCCCATAGGAGATGCGGCGCGCGCCGCAATTCGCCGATATTTTCAAGATGAGGAATATACCAAACTGGTAGATGGAATACTCGATGCCAAGAAAGATGAAGCAGACGACTCTTTTGCAGCGGATAAAGAAGCGGCGTGGTCTGGGGACGCCGCGGCACAAAACCGATTGGGACATCGGTACTTTTACGGCAACGGAACCAAGCGGGATATGTCACAGGCGGTTTATTGGTATCAAAAATCCGCCAATCAGGGCTGTGAGGCAGGTATGCTGCATTTAGCAGAATACTATAAAGACGGAAAGCAGTACAAAGAAGCGGCAAAATGGTACCGCCAATATGTCGAAGCAAGAATCAAATGGCGGAACGAACGGCTTGGATGGTAATCTAAAAAGGAATCATTATATGTCTGCATATAATGAACTTTATAAAAAGAAAGGAATGTGAACAAGATGGATTTATCTAAAGTATCAACACGTGAGCTTGTGGAGGAATTGGCAAAACGGGAAGCCGTGGAAAAGATTACGGCTGAACCGTATCAGGAGTATAAGATTGCGGTCGGTGAAAAAGAAGTTTTTGATGCTGGACCCGTCGTTATTTTGCGGATTTGGGATTGAGCATATGAAACAATAAATTAAAAAGGGAAATGATAAGAGTGGAAAAATTAATAGAAAAACTCAAAGACAAAATAAACAAAGAAGAACAGATACAGCAAATTTTGCGGGAGATTGGTGCCGAATTACTTACAAAGTACGAAATAAGAATAAAGGATATAATTATTGAACCTTTGCGAGTAGAGCCGTATTTATTTATGCCACCTATTTACGAAGATAAGTTTATGCATTATATAGATTCAAAAAATGGCAGAATATATGGACCGCATCAAAGAAATCGTTTCGGAAAGTTATATATACATAAAGGATTTACAGGAGTAGATATTGTTTTATCTGATAGCGACGAATATGCATTTTCGTTTTTGATCAAAAATTCACGAATACTAATTGATAATAAGGCAATGTATCCGTTTGTCAAACAATATGGTGTGGCAAAAATCCTGAAAGAACACGGAATTTCAAATGATTGCGATGACAAAGTTTTATACAAAAAAGAATCGCCAAATAACACGGTCGTCTTTAGAACTATAAGAAATGGATTAAATAGAATTGTCGAACGCGATGATTTCAAAAAAGAGGAACAAAATAAATATAACAAGCTGATGATTTCTTCTTTTATTGAATTGAAAGATCACACCTCTTCACAGTTCGATTTTGAAGCTGGATATGGCGGAGATAAGGCGGTTGTGGAATATCTAAAAGAATATAGATTAAACAATCCGACTGTTAGTAAAGAAGAACTCGACAAAATGCGTAAAGAATTATATCCAAACGGGAGCAAAACCGAATTTGAAAAGGAATTTAAAGAATAATATGCTTTACTTATCCTCTCTTCTCCAAAAGAATCCTACGTATAAGTATGCAGTGGACAGATTGTTCGCCGCATTATCCTCTGCGGGCGTGGAATATCAGCTGATCGACGGCACTCGTGATATCTGGATGCGGGATTTCATGCCGGTTCAGATCCGGGACGGCAGCTTTGTTTCCTTTCGGTATGAGCCGAGCTATCTGGGAAATGCGCCGGAACTGCAAACGAGCTTTAAAAACGATTTAAGCACGCAGTTTTCCTTTCCGATCATCTATTCCGATATCAACCTCGACGGCGGGAATGTGGTATTTTCCCCATCGAAAGAAAAGGCGATCATCAGCGACCGGATATTGACGGAAAATCCAAACGATACGCAAGCTGAACACATCGAAGCGCTGGAGCAACAGTTAAAGGCTCAAGTTATTCTGATTCCGTCATTGAAAAATGATATGACCGGTCATGCCGACGGCATGGTGCGGTTTGTGGATGAAAACACTGTGATTGGCAACCGCGTTTTAGCCAAAAACGGATTAGAACAACGCATCCGATCGGTTTTACAAGGTCATGGAATCCATGTGATTGATTTCCCCTATTTTTCTTCGCCAAACAACAGTGCAATTGGGTGTTATCTCAATTTTTTGGAAACAGAACGGCATATCTTCCTGCCTATATTCGGTTCCGAAATGGATGGGGAGGCTGTGTCAATGGCAAAAGAAATCTTTTCTAAAACAATTGTGCCGGTCAATATCAACGAAATTGCAAAGGCGGGCGGTGTGCTGAATTGCATCAGTTGGGAAACGAAATAGACTAAGAAAATACAAAAAATAAAATCAGAAAAATCCTTGTGCCGGAAGACGATTTTATAAAGCTACCTGTATCGTTTTTAAGTGATACCCTTACAAATGAAGAACGGTACGCCGCCTACACCGAAAAAATTACTGAAAAAATAATGAAACAGAATGCACAAAAAAACGTTGCAGCAGGGGAACGTGTGTGTTATAATGACCCAGAAAAAATGCTGTGCAAAGCAAAAAAAGAAAGCGGGGGTAAATATGGACATGGAACAAAAACGCGCGCGGCACCGGCGGTTCTGGCAGCCGCTGCAAAAAGGAGAGGGCGCTTATCTGTCGGTCGTCGCGCCGGTAAGCGATGGGCAGCCGCCTTATCATCTGCGAAAGGCCGAAAGCGTCGAGGAAAACTGGCTGTCAACGCAGTATCGTTTGGAAAAAGCTGAAGCCCGGATGCAAAACACCTATTTCGGGCAGGATGCGATTCAATGTGAATTTGTCAATTTTGGTCCGGGCGTGCAGGCGGCGCTGCTGGGCGCGCCTTATGCGATTACAAAGGACAGCATCTGGTTTGATCGGCAGCCGCCGATCAAGGATTGGGAGCATCCGGTGGTTTTCAAAACCGATCCGGAACATCCTTTGTATCACGCAATTGCGGAACACACCCGTGCGCTTTGTGAACATAGCAAGGGCCGGTATGCGGTGTCTTTTACCGACATCGGCGGGCAACTCGATGTGCTGTATTCAATGCGCGGTGAAGAACTTTTAATGGATCTGCTCGAATATCCGGATGAAGTGCTGGCTGCCGAAGCACAGATCGACCGCGAATTTATCGAGTATTTCAACACGCTTCAAAAAATGATCGGTCCGACCGGCTGCGGCTATACCAACTGGATTCCGCTGGTGCACGACAAACCGTGGTATCCGCTGCAATGCGACATGTCGGTGATGATCTCGCCTGCCATGTTTGAAGAATTTGTGTTGCCGTCGCTTGCCAAAGTCGCAGCGTCGATCGGGCAGGCCGTTTATCATCTGGACGGTCCCGGCGAAATCAAGCATTTGGATATGATTTTGTCTTTACCGGAGGTTCACGCGGTGCAATGGGTTCCGCTGCCCAACACCAAAGATCAAAACGGCCGGTTTTATCAGGATTTTGCGGATAAGGAGTCTATTGACGTCTATCGCAAAACGCTTGCCGCTGGGAAAAAGGTGGTGCTTTTGGGGGTGCGCCCCAACCAGATCTCTGCAATTTTCGACGCTGTGGGATGCGACGGTGTTTTCATCGAAACCTATCCCGGTTCCCGCAGTCGGGCAGATGAACTGATCGATTTTGCGGCAAAGGAATGGATTCGCTGACCCGATCAACACTGAAAAAGAAAATAGAAAACCGCAGTCAAAACACAAACCTGTTTTGATTGCGGTTTTTGTTCTTTGCAGGTATTTTTATCTGCAAAGAACAAAAACAGTATTTCCCCCTTGACAATCGAGGAGAACCGATTTATAATATAACAGTGCTATATAGCAGTGTTATAAAAAGGGGATGATCTGGTGACTGCCGAACATTTGACAACGCTGGAGCGCATCCACCGTGCGGCCAAAGCGGAATTTCTGGAAAAAGGTTTTCAGGGCGCTTCTTTGCGGAATATTGTGAAAAGTGTCGGCATGACCACCGGCGCTTTCTATGGCTACTATAAAAGCAAGGAGGAGCTGTTTGCGGCGCTTTGCGGGGAGCATTATGATTATATGCTCAACCGGTTTAAAGCTGCGCAAAGCGAATTTGCCGAATTGCCACACTGGAAGCAGCCGGAAGCGTTGGGCGAGGTCTCCGGGCTGTGCATGTTCGATATGCTGCATTACGCCTATGCGCACCTGGATGCTTTTAAGCTGATCCTCTGTTGTTCGGAAGGAACGGCGTTTGCGGGACTGGTTGATGAGATGGTGCAGATCGAAACCGACGCCACCCATGCCTACCAAAAGGTATTGGGAAAATTGGGGCGGCCTTCCCCGCAGATCGATCCCAAACTGGAGCATATTTTGATTACCGGCATGTTTCACACTTTTTTTGAACTGATTATTCACGAAATGCCGCTGGCGGATGCGGAAAATTATCTGCGGGAGATGCGGGCGTTTTACACCGCGGGATGGATGAAAATATTGGGGCAGTGAAGCCCCTAATACTACGCGTGTCGAAAGATCGACACGCTTTTGGCGGGGATGCCGTTTGCTCGAAAATCAAAGATTTCCGGACAGCGCTCTATCCCCGCCAATACCACCCCTGCCTCTTGCAATCCGCATTACAATGCGGATTGCGCCGACAAGGTGTTTTTTTGCTGCGCATGTCGGCAAAAAAACAATGATGAACAATTTTATTTTCGTTTTCAGATTCTTGAATGCAAAAAGACCTGGGCAGTGAAGCCCCTAATATTTTTGGCATGAGGTTAGCTTAGACTAACTTAAAGGTAAGAATATAAAAGGGTGTATTGCCCTTTATAGGATCAACTTATTTTAAAAGGAGGAATTCTTGTTGAAAAAACAGTCCAATTTATCACGCTTGATGGGATATGCGGGCAACCACAAATACCTGAGCTGGGCGTCGTGGGTGCTATCCGCCGTCAGTGCGCTGCTTGCACTGGTGCCGTATTGGTATATCTGGCGGATCATGCAGGAAGTGTTGGCGGTGGCGCCGGATTTTAGCAAAGCGCAGCATCTCACGCAAAACGGATGGATGGCGGTGCTTTTGGCGGTGATCGCCGTGCTGGTCTATATTGCCGGACTCATGTGCTCCCATTTGGGCGCTTTCCGGATTGCGACCAATCTGCGCATTGCGGTGATGGAGCATATCGTCAAGCTGCCGCTGGGAGCGGCCGAGGCATTTGGCAGCGGAAAGCTGCGTAAAATCGTCAATGAATCCAGCGCGGCGACCGAAACCTATCTGGCGCACCAGCTGCCCGACCGGGCAGGTGCGATCGCGACACCCTGCGGTCTTTTGGTGCTGCTGTTTATGTTCGATTGGCGGCTGGGGCTTTTGAGCCTTGTGCCGGTGCTGCTTGGCTTTCTCATCATGATGACCATGACCGGCGCGCGCATGCAGCAGAAAATGAAGGAATACCAGAATGCATTGGATGATATGTCCAATGAAGCGGTGGAATATGTCCGGGGAATCCCGGTGGTGAAAACCTTTGGACAGACTATTTTTTCTTTCAAAAAATTCAAAGGTTCCATCGACCGTTACCAGAAATGGGTGATTGCCTACACAAAAGAGCTTCGCGCGCCTATGCTATTCTACACGGCGGCCATCAACGGCGTGTTTGTGTTTTTGATCGCAGGCGCCCTTATCTTTATCCGCAACGGTGTGACGGCTGAATTTCTGCTGAACCTGATTTTTTATATCATCATCACGCCGATTATTTCCGTTACCTTAACAAAGATCATGTTCCAGAGTGAAAATGCAATGATCGTGGAGGATGCGCTCCAAAGAATCGATAGTGTGCTGGAATTGGAACCACTCAAGGAAACCGGATGTGCGCAGTCGCCCAAAGACGGCACGGTGGAACTGGAACATATCCGTTTTAGCTATGACGGGGAAAAGGATGTGCTCAAAGACATCACGCTGACCATTCCCGCCGGGGAGACGGTCGCGTTTGTCGGTCCGTCCGGCGGCGGCAAAACGACGCTTGCCAACGTCATCGCCCGCTTTTTTGATCCGCAGGGCGGACGGGTTAAAATCGGCGGCGTGGATGCGCGGGATATTGCCAAGGAAAAGCTGATGGACACCGTTTCCTTTGTCTTTCAGAACAGCCGTTTGATCAAGGCTTCCATTTTGGAAAATGTGCGGATGGGAAAACCCGACGCGACCCGCGAAGAAGTCATGCAGGCGCTTCAAAATGCCCAGTGCGCCGATATTATTGAAAAATTGCCAAACGGTGTGGATACCGTTATCGGTGCAAAAGGCGTTTACCTGTCCGGAGGTGAACAGCAGCGTATCGCCATTGCGCGTGTGATGCTGAAAAACGCGCCGATCGTCATTCTGGACGAAGCGACCGCCTTTGCGGATCCCGACAATGAATCCAAGGTGCAGGCGGCGTTTTCCAACCTTTCCAAAGGGAAAACCGTCATTATGATCGCCCACCGGTTGTCCACAGTGATGAACGCGGATAAAATCTATGTGATCAAAGACGGAACGATCGTGCAAAGCGGAACCGGCCGGGAATTGCTCGAACAGGACGGCATTTTTAGCAGCATGTGGAACAATTATCAGACTTCCGTGCAGTGGAAGGTTTCAAGGGAGGGCTAAAGGTATGATTGAAAAACTGCAAAAACGATATGCCCTGTCGCGGCAGGGCGCGAAAGACCTGATCAAAGGCTGTGCCGCCTGTGTGGTACAGAACATTTCCTTCATGTTTCCGGTCGGGCTTTTATACCTGCTCGTCCGTGATCTTCTGCACGGCGGGGTCAACGGCGGCAGGACGGTATTTTATATCATCGGCTGCGTTTTTTGCGTGGGACTGATCCTCATTGCAACCTATTTTCAGTATAACGCGACTTATTTTGCAACCTATGTGGAAAGCGGCGTGCGCCGGATCACATTGGCGGAACGGCTGCGCAAAATTCCCTTATCCTTTTTCGGCAAGAAGGACCTGGCGGATCTGACCAGTACCATCATGGCGGACTGTACCTTTTTGGAGCAGAGTTTTTCTCACTTTATTCCGGAACTTGCCGGTTCCATCCTTTCCACACTGCTGATCGCCCTGAGCCTTTTGTTTTTCGACTGGCGCATGGCGCTGGCGGCGTTATGGGTCATGCCGGTATCCTTTGCGATTGTGGGATTTTCCGCCAAGGTGCAGGAACGGTTGAACCAAAAAGCGATGGATGCGAAAATGGCCTGCGCGGACGGCATTCAGGAGTGCATTGAGACGGTGCGGGATCTAAAAGCCAACAATGCGGAAAATAAATATCTAAAAGGACTTGAAAAGAAAATTCGGGCAGTGGAACGGCGTTCCATTATCAACGAGTTTGGCCTGGCGGCCTTTGTCGTCAGCGCGTCGCTCATTTTAAAGCTGGGTATTGCAACGGTGGCGCTGACGGGTGCTGTCCTGCTGATGCGGGGGACGCTTGATATTTTGACCTTTTTTATGTTTTTGCTGGTGGTGTCCCGGTTGTATGACCCGCTGCAAGGCGCTTTGCAAAATCTTGCGGCGGTGATCAGCACCCGCACCAATATCGCCCGCATGAATGAAATTTTAGAGCATCCCATCCAGCAGGGGGCAAACAGACTCTCCAATAAAGGCTATGACATCACCTTCGATCATGTTGGATTTGCCTACAACACCGGCGAAACGGTTTTACAGGACGTTTCCTTCACGGCAAAGCAGGGTGAGGTCACAGCGCTGGTCGGCCCTTCCGGCGGGGGAAAAACCACAGTGTCGCGATTAGCTGCCCGTTTTTGGGATATTCAAAAAGGAAAGATCACCGTGGGCGGCATGGATATTTCGCAGATCGACCCGGAAGTTTTGCTTTCCCTTTATTCCATCGTGTTTCAGGACGTCACCCTGTTTGACAATACCATTTTGGAAAACATCCGCATCGGAAACAAGGATGCGACGGATGAAGAGGTGCTGGCGGCGGCGCGTTTAGCGAATGTGGATGAATTTGCCGAAAAACTGCCGGACAAATGGAACAGCAATATCGGGGAAAACGGATGCGAGCTTTCCGGCGGCGAGCGCCAGCGCATTTCGATTGCCCGGGCTTTCCTTAAAAACGCGCCGATCATTTTATTGGACGAGGCCACCGCTTCTTTGGACGTGGAAAACGAAACCCTTATCCAGACCGCCCTTTCCCGGCTGATTCAGAACAAAACGGTGCTTGTGATCGCGCACCGCATGCGCACCGTGGCAGGGGCGGATCAAATCGTGGTGCTGGATAACGGCGTGGTGGCAGAGGAAGGAACACCCGCTAAGCTGCTGGAGCAAAACGGCGCTTATGCCCGAATGGTAAAGCTGCAAACCAAAAGCCAGAATTGGACATTGGGGTAAAAAAAGATGCAGGAGCCTTTTCATTGGCAGATTATAAGCATGCAAAAGGACCGGTGTGACTTTCGTCACGCCGGTCCTTTTGCAGCGGTCAGTCAACCACATTAAGTGTTCCAGGTATCCTGTCTTTGTTTTGTGATGCCGCCGCACATGTATTTGGACATATCGATAGCGAGCCGCCGGCAAACCGGCGCTGTGTTGATAAAGGTCATGTATTTTTTGTCTTTCATATTGATTGCAATCGTTTCCAGCAGATCGGATTCATGGTTGATCATCGCCGCCCATTCCGCCACCATCCAGTAGTGATTCATCTTGCTGAGCGCCTGTGCGATCTGCTGCCCGTTTTCTTTCCATTTCTGCTTAATCTGCGCAGTCTGTCCGCTATTCTGAAACAGATGGTCGACATAGGCGATGAACAGTTGGTTGTGGCTTGCTGCCAGTCGAATCAGTTCCTGTCCTTTTTCCGCCGGATAGATTCCGGAGATCAGCAGTTCATAGGCCTGATTTAAATTGATCAGCTTTTTTTGAATATCCGTTTTCATCGGCGTGTTGAAAGCTACATTGTTGATATAAGACAAGCTCCAGAACAGATTATCAATCGCATGGTTTGCAAATGCTTCATAAAGCAATAATTCTTCTTGATCCATTTGTGGTGTCCCCTTTCCATTTTATATTATGTGTGTAAGGGGAAAAACGTTCACATCATCTGGAAAAAGAAAAGTGTCGCGGCATTTTTATTTTACAGACGCAATCCCTTAATATCTTTAATTCTGGAAAAGATCATATTGCAGGTGCATTCCAGCACGCCGGGCAGCTTATCGATTGTGTTATAAATCAATGCTTCCATTTCTTCGTTGGAAGACGCGACCGCATGCACATGCAGCTTGCTCTTTCCGGTCACCCGGTAGATCTGCGTGATGGTGTCGTTTTGCCGGAGCAGTCCGGCGACATCCATTAGGGTATCCGGCGTCGTCTCGATTTCAAAATAGCAGGAAACAGCCCCGCTGATTTTTTGAGGATTGATGATGGTTGTGTATTCCTCGATGATGCCCTTTTTCTCAAGCGCCTGCACCCGCATCTTGACAGCAACACGTGAGATTCCAATCTGTTGCCCGATATCGGAATAAGACATTCTGGCATTTTGTATCAGCAGCCGGACGATTTTCTGGTCCAGTTCATCAAGACCATCCAAAAACAAAAGGAAACATCCCCTTTCTTGACCATCGATTATTTTATTTATTGATATTATACAACCGATTCTTATCAGAAGTCAAGCAAAACGAAAGTTATTACTTGACTTTTCATTGATATTAAATTATAATATCTTTCGAATGTTAATTAACATATTTCAAAACGAAAGAGCCGGTGGATCAAGTGGAAAATGAGTTAACGCGAGGACCTGTCATGAAAAGCATGCTGCGTTTTGCGGTTCCAATGATTCTGGGAAATCTTTTGCAGCAATGCTATAACATTGCCGACACACTGATCGTGGGCCGATTTTTAGGCGCTGACGCGCTGGCGGCCGTGGGATCGGCGTTTTCGCTGATGACCTTTCTCACTTCGATTCTGCTGGGACTGGCCATGGGCAGCGGAACTGTTTTTTCGATCCGCTTTGGACAAAAGGACATGGTTGGATTAAAAGAGGGGATTCTTGCTTCTTTCACCCTTCTCGGTCTCGTTACAGTTATTTTAAATGTTTTGATTTTTATCGGGATCGACTGGATCATTTGGGCGCTGCGCACACCGACTGCCTTAGTGGAACAGATGTGGGAATACCTGATTGTGATATTTGCGGGACTTGTTGGAATTTTCTTATATAACTTTTTTGCCGCGCTGCTGCGCTCGCTGGGCAATTCGGTGGTTCCCCTTGTTTTTTTAGGGATTTCCGCTTGCCTGAATATCGGCTTGGATCTTTGGTTTGTAGCGGGACTGAACCGCGGTGTGGCCGGGGCTGCCGAGGCGACGGTTATTTCGCAGTATGTTTCCGGAATCGGAATCGCCATTTACACAAAGATCAAATTTCCTTGGCTTTGGCAAAGAGATAAAAAAATCCGGCTTCGTTTGCACCGCATGCGGGAAATCGCCAGTTTTTCCGTGTTGACCTGCCTGCAGCAATCGATCATGAATCTCGGTATTTTGGCGGTGCAGGGGTTGGTCAACAGCTTTGGAACCACCATCATGGCGGCTTTTGCCGCTGCCGTGAAAATCGATGCGTTTGCTTATCTGCCGGTGCAGGATTTCGGCAATGCATTCTCCATTTTTGTTGCGCAAAATTTTGGTGCAAAGCAAACAGACCGTATTCAAAAAGGGATTCGTGTGGCGGTTTTGACTTCTGTGACGTTTAGCGTTATCATTTCCCTTTGTGTTTTTGTGTTTGCAAAGCCGTTGATGACGCTTTTTATCAATGCAAAAGAGACCGCTGTGATCGCACAGGGCGTCTGTTATCTTCATATCGAAGGGTCCTTCTATTTTTTGATTGGTGGACTGTTTTTGCTTTACGGACTATATCGTGCGATTGGAAAACCCGGTATGTCTGTTGTTCTCACAGTTGTGTCCCTAGGCGTGCGGGTTGCGCTGGCCTATGCGCTTTCTGCAATTGAATCGATCGGCGTTGTGGGCATCTGGTGGGCGGTCCCCATCGGCTGGTTTTTAGCGGATGCATTGGGCGTGGGCTATTACCTCTTAAAACAAAAAAAGCTGCCGTTCACCAAATCGTGACGGCAGCTTTTTTTGGCGCTTTGCAGGTTTTATTCGGCGGTGCGCTGATAAACGTTATAATATAAATAACCGTTGTATAAAATCAGCGTCGTTTCATCATCGTCCAATTGCAAGGTAATCACATTGCCGTTTTGCTGGTAGGTTCCTTCTATCCGCATGGTTTGCGGTTCCCACTCGGAATCGTACTGGCTGTCTAAAATCTCATAATAATCATACTTCCGAAGTTGTTCAAAAAGGCAGCTCCCATCTTCCGAAAAAGTCAGAACGATATCCACAAACGGATCACTGGTGATTTGAAATATTTTGCCGGCGACCGTGTCTTCAACAGCCATATTTTCAAATTTATATCTGTCCTCAAACAGGTAATCCCCGTTTTGAATCAGCGTGACGTCCAGCACCCCGTCGAACGATTCCAGATGCAGGATTTTACCCTGCGCTTCATATTCGCCGCGATAGATCATATTATAGGTGTTCGCGGTAAAGCCTCCATCCTCCAGCACATAGGAAAGATTGATGTTATCACAGGAAATATAGGTGCCTTCCGCGATTTTGGGCGCAAACAAACCGGGCAGCAGCAGCGCGGCGGCGATCGCACAGGCGATCACCGGAATACCAATGCTAAGCACAATTTTTAGCGGACTGTGTTTTGGGGCCGCTGTTTTTTCCGTTTCCTGCGGTTTATTTTGAACGGTAAAGAAATCTTCACTTGCTGTAAAACGGATCATTTCACCGCATATTGGGCAAAAGTGATAGCGAGGTTCCAGCTTTTCACCACAGTTTACACACACATCCGCCTGTTCGTTCTCGGTTTGCATGACCTTTTCATCCATTTTTCATTCCCCCATAACATCTTTTTCCTTTATGATAACAATCCGTTCCTTTTTTGTCAACATAAGAGAGATAATTGACAAATCCTTTTGTATCCGCTACAATAAATTGGAGTGTAAAACGAAAAAGCGGGGAATGAAAAATTGGATATTTTAATCTACGGCAAAACGATTTTCACACAAACGGTCATCATGGCGCTGCTGATGCTGATCGGCTATGTGCTGGCCAAAATGGGGAAGCTTTCAAGACCTACCATTGCACAGTTAACCGATCTGGTGTTTTGGGTGGTCACCCCCTGTGTGATCATCCACTCTTTTCTGGATGTGCAGTTTGACGCTTCTTATATTATTAAAATGCTGGAAGCTGTGGGACTGGCGCTGTTTTCCCATCTGGCGGGCTATGCCGCGGGCTTTGTGTTTTATAAAGTCCGGCCCAACAGCCGGCGCACGGTCTATCGCTTCGGTTCCATGATCAGCAACGCCGGATTTATGGCGCTGCCGCTGGCGCAGGCGGTCTTTTCCGGCGACGGGGTGTTGCTGGTGAGCATTTATGTCATCATGGTCAACATTTTCAACTGGACGCTCGGCCGCGCCATGTTTAAAAGCGAAGAAAAGGTGCCGGTTCGCAAAATGGTTTTCAATCCCGGCGTGATCGGCGTGATTTTGGGCGTTTTGGCGGCGCTGCTAAAACAGGTCTATCTGCCGTTGATGGTTTCGGATACCGTGTCGTATCTTTCGGCACTCAACACCCCGCTTGCCATGCTGGTCACCGGTTTTTATCTGGTCGGCACCAGTGTGCGCAGCTGTGTGAAGGACGGTTTTGCATGGCTGACAGCATTTATCCGTCAAATTGGATTGCCGGTCGTTTTGATGCTGCTTTACCATTTTGTGTTCGGCGTTTCGGGACTGCTTTTGCAATCTGCGGTTTTGGCGGTCAGCGCGCCCTGTGCGGTGATCGTCGTCATGTTTTCCGCGCGGTTCGGCGGCGATGAAAAAATCGCATCGCAAACCGTTTCGCTTTCCACCGTGACCTCCATTTTGACCATGCCGCTGATGCTCATGCTCGCACAGCTGCTGTGAACGAATAAACATAAAAAAAGAGGCGTTTTAATGATATGCACCCCAAAAGTTAGACACTTTTGGAGGTGCATATTTTTTATGGGT
>CAMMAZ010000048.1 GCA_946493765.1 uncultured Clostridia bacterium
AAGCAAGGCGGCTTGTTTTATCTTTTCTATTCTGATGAAGAAGACCCGCAAAAGCGGAAAGTTATCCGTTGGTTTTATGAGCCGAAACGATTGTGTAAAGCGGATTTTGCGGGAATCAAAGACGGGGAATCCACTATTGATGATGTGAAAAAGATCGATCCGGCGGTGCAGATTTTTGAAAATCTCTCTCAAACAAGTGTTTATTATCAAGAATATCCGGAAGAAATGGGATCATGGCACCTGTTAGAGGATGGTATTCTGGAAATCGAGTATAAAAAGCAAAATGATGTATTTAAAGTCAACATGCAGGTCTTTTGGGACGATTTTATTTTACGGTTAACAACAGAAGCCAGCGCACCGGTTCATTACGCTCAGCTTCTGCCAGACGATTTTCCGCCAAAAGAATCATAAAGGTCACTAGGGGGAATGAAAAATGACAAGAAAAATTTTGATGTGTGTGCTTGTCTGCTGCATGGTTTTTGCGGCGGTGTCCTGCGATTCCAACAGCCTGGAACAAACCTACACCACGGTCACACAGCCGAAAAACACCGCGCCGGCGGGAGATGTCACAACATCCATAACGACAACGGCAGCCAAACCGGCAGCGGATGTCAAGGTGGACAACGAAACGCCTTATGACGAGCTGATCACCAAATCAATCGATATTCATTATGTCATCGAAAAGTATTTCGGCGACTGGATGCTGGCAAACCCTCTTTTTACCGAGATCGCAGCGGACATCGGGGTGGAGTGCTTGCGAAAAACCGACACGTATTACAGCGTGCATATAGCTGAACAGGGCGGTTTGTTTTACCTTTTCTATTCTGATGATGAAGATCCGCAAAAACGGGAGGTGCTTCATTGGTTTTATGT
Organism: uncultured Clostridia bacterium; assembly: GCA_946493765.1. GTDB lineage: Bacteria > Bacillota > Clostridia > Oscillospirales > Acutalibacteraceae > RUG11462. Next base: position 874 of record CAMMAZ010000048.1, read on the forward strand.
GCAAAAACGGCTGACCAAAGCGGATTTTTCGGAAATCAAAGACGGAGAATCCACCATTGAAGATATTAAAAAGATCGATCCCACAACACAGATTTTTATCAACCTTTATCATGCAAACCGCATGTATCAGGAAGATACAAGGGTAACGTTTTCTTCTTGGAGTTTTCTGGATGACGGCATATTGGAGTTTTTCTATGACAGAAAGGGAGATGAAATTGTTGTGGAAAAGCGAAGGTATCTGCCTAATTTTGTGTTAGATCAAACAAACGATTCTATTCTGTATGCAGAAGATATACGGTATGCCGAACTCCTGCCGATCGACTGGCTGCCGGAATAAGAAAAAAGCGAACAGCTTATGCTGTTCGCTTTTTTAAAACATATCCTTGATTTTATCAAAAAAGCTTTTGCGCTTTTTATAGTTTTGGTCGTTTGTCATTGATTCAAAGCTGCGCAGCGCATCTTTTTGCGCGTTGGACAGATTTTTCGGGATTTCCACCGTGATCTTGACAAACTGGTCGCCGCGTCCGCTGCCCTGAATGCGTTTGATGCCCTTGCCGGACAGTTTGAATTCATCGCCCGGCTGGGTACCCTCATGGATTTTGAATTTCACATTGCCATCCAGCGTCGGCACCGAAATTTCCGCGCCCAGCGCCGCCTGCACAAAGGTGACCGGCACTTCACAATAAACGTCGAATCCGTCGCGTTCAAAGATCGGATGCGGACGCACATTGACTTCGATGCGCAGATCGCCTGCCGGTCCGCCGTTGATTCCGGCGTCGCCCTGACCGCGCACGTTCAGAACCTGCTGGTCGTCGATACCGGCCGGCACGTTAACCGACTGCTGTTTTGTCACCCGGATCCTGCCCCTGCCGCCGCATTTTGGACAGGGCGTTTCGACAAATTTACCTTTACCGCCGCAGCGGGAACACTGATGCTGCGTTTGCATCACGCCGAACGGCGTGCGCTGTGTGGAGGTGACCTGTCCGGTACCGCCGCACTCGCCGCAGGTTTTCACCGATGTGCCGGGCTTTGCGCCGCTGCCGTTACAATCGGGGCAGGTTTCCACATGAGAAACGTTGATCTCTTTAGTGCAGCCTTTGGCCGCTTCTTCAAACGACAGCGTCAGGGAAATGACGGTATCGGCGCCGCGGCGCGGTGCGTTGGGGTTGGAACGGCGTGTGCCGCTGCCGCCGAATCCGCCGCCGAAAATGCTGGAGAAAATATCGCCCAGATCATCAAATCCGCCGAATCCGCCGCCGAATCCGCTGCCGCCGCCCGCATTAAAATTCGGGTCTACCCCCGCGTGACCGAACTGATCATAGCGCGCTTTTTTCTCGCTGTCGGACAGCACCTCATAAGCCTCGTTGACTTCCTTGAATTTGGCTTCGGCCGTCTTATCGCCCGGATTCAGGTCCGGGTGATATTTTTTTGCCAGCTGCCGGTAGGCTTTTTTGATGGTGGCTTCGTCGGCGTTTTTATCAACGCCCAAAACCTCATAATAATCCCGTTTATCTGCCATTCAATATTTCCACTCCCAGATCGTATGTACCCCCTCAAAGGGACTTTGAGGGGGACTGCTGCATTTTTATATACCGTTTTGATTATTTTTTATCCTTATCGTCTTCGGTGAACTCGGCGTCATAGACGTTGCTGTCGTTTTGACCGCCTGCCGCTGCGTTCGGATCCGGATTGGCCCCTTGCGCATTGCCCGCCTGATACACCTTTTCGCTCACGGCATACAGCGCTTTTTGCAATTCTTCCTGTTTTGCCTTGATCGCGTCGGTATCGGTGCCTTTGAGCGCTTCTTTTAACGCATCGATCGCTGTTTTGACCGGTGTTTTATCTGCGTCGGTCAATTTATCGCCGAAATCGTTGAGCGTTTTTTCCGCCTGATAGACCATCTGGTCTGCGTTGTTGCGGGTGTCCACATCCTCACGGCGTTTTTTGTCTTCCGCGGCATACTGCTCCGCTTCATGCACCGCTTTTTCAATATCTTCTTTGGACATGGAGGTGTTGGAGGTAATGGTAATCGCCTGTTCTTTACCGGTGCCTTTATCTTTCGCGGAAACGTGCACGATGCCGTTTGCGTCGATATCAAAGGTCACTTCGATCTGCGGGACCCCTCTGGGCGCCGGTGCGATGCCGTCGAGATGGAACACGCCGAGCGTTTTATTGTCCTTTGCGAATTCACGTTCACCCTGCAAAACATGCACTTCAACCGAAGTCTGCCCGTCTGCCGCAGTGGAGAAGATCTGGCTTTTCTTGGTCGGGATGGTGGTGTTGCGTTCGATGACCTTGGTCGACACGCCGCCCATCGTTTCAATACCCAGCGACAGCGGTGTGACGTCGAGCAGCAGAAGTCCTTTGACGTCGCCGCCGAGCACGCCAGCCTGGATTGCCGCGCCGACTGCGACGCATTCATCCGGGTTGATGCCTTTGAAGGGTTCTTTATTTAAGAAGTTTTTGATCGCGTCGTTGACTGCCGGAATACGGCTGGAGCCGCCGACCATCAGCACTTTGTTGATATCCGATGCGGAAAGGCCGGAATCTTGCAGCGCCTGACGCACCGGACCCATGGTCGCTTCCACGAGATCCGCAGTCAGTTCGTTGAATTTGGCTCTGGTCAATGTCGCTTCATAGTGCTTCGGACCGGATGCATCGGCTGAAATAAACGGCAGATTGATGTCCACGCTCGTCACGCCGGACAGGTCGATCTTTGCTTTTTCCGCTGCTTCTTTCACACGCTGCATCGCCATTTTATCGGTCGACAGGTCAATACCGGTCTGTGACTTGAAATCATTGACGATATAGTCCATGATGCGTTTATCAAAATCGTCGCCGCCCAGACGGTTGTTACCGGCGGTTGCGAGCACTTCCTGCACGCCGTCGCCCATTTCGATGATGGAAACATCGAAGGTGCCGCCGCCAAGGTCATAGACCATGACTTTCTGGTCGCTTTCTTTATCCACACCGTAAGCGAGTGCCGCGGCGGTCGGTTCATTGATGATACGTTTGACGTCCAGCCCCGCGATCTTGCCCGCGTCTTTTGTGGCTTGACGCTGCGCGTCGGTAAAATAAGCCGGAACGGTGATGACCGCTTCGGTGACCGGTCCGCCCAGATACGCTTCCGCGTCGGTTTTCAGTTTTTGCAGAATGATCGCAGAGATTTCCTGCGGGGTATAGGATTTGCCGTCGATGGTGACGGTATGGGAGGTGCCCATTTCACGTTTAATTGAGGAAATGGTGCGGTCCGGATTGGTGATCGCCTGCCGTTTTGCTACCTGGCCGACCATCCTTTCCCCGTTTTTGGAGAAAGCGACGACCGACGGCGTGGTTCTTGAACCCTCCGCGTTGGCGATAACAACCGGTTCGCCGCCTTCGATAACAGCGACACAGGAGTTTGTGGTTCCAAGGTCAATACCGATAATTTTTGACATAATACATAACATCCTTTCAAAAAATAGGTTTATCTATCAAAATCAAAATGCAATTTTTTAAATTGCTTTTGCAAAGCGCAAAATCAGTCGCAGTTCGCGACCTTTACCATCGCGTGCCGCAGCACATTGTCGCCGAGCTTATAGCCGGTTTGCAACACCTGCGCCACAACATTTTTACCAAGGTTTTCATCCTCAACACGCATGACCGCCTGGTGATACTGCACGTCGAACGGCTCGCCCTGCGGATTGATTTCCTCCAGCCCCAGCTTTTTCAGCGCGTCGCTAAGGCCCTTGACGGTCATCGCAACCCCCTTTGCATAGTCGGGAGAATCCGGATCCGCTTCAAGCGCGCGGTTGATATTATCCAGCGACGGCAGCAACGCTTTGAGCGTTTCGCCTTTGGTGAATTCCGCCAGCTTTTCCTTTGCGGCGGTTTCCCGCTTTTTATAGTTATCAAATTCCGCCGCAGTGCGCAGCAGCATGTCTTTGGCAGCCGCCAGCTCCGCTTTGAGCGATTCGGTTTCATCCGCCTTTTTATCTGCCGGCTCTTTTGTTTCCTTTTGCGCTTTCGGCGCGTTTTCCGGTTTCGGCTCGGCGTTTTGCGCCCTTTCGGTTTCGGCTTCCGGCTGTAGGTCCGGCATTTTCTTTTCTTTCTTTTCTTTTGCCATGCGTTTTCAATCCTCTCTTTTAGATATCTTCAGCGTAGCTTTCTGTGAGCAGCCTGCCAAAGCTATCTCTGAAATATAATATGCTGGGGATGATGTGTTCATAATCCATGCGCGCAGGACCTAAGATTCCGATACTTCCGACTTCCCGGCCGCCGACGCTGTATCGGGTGACGATCACGCCGGAGCTCGAAAGCGCTTCCTCGCCGGTTTCGCTGCCGAGCAGAATTTCAAAATCCTTATCCTCATGCCGGAGAATCGTTAGAAGCTTTCCTTTGTTTTGCAGGTAATCCAAAAGTTCTCTTGCCTTTTGTGCGGAAAATTCCCGGTGTGTCAACAGATTGGATGTGCCTTTGAGCCGCAGCTCGGCATCCACCGCATCCCCCACCGTATCGACAAGCGCCGCAATCAGCGGCGCCGCGCTGAACACATTCACGCCGCTTGCCACAAGCAGCGCCTGCGCGTCTGCCGATGTGAACTCTTCCAGCGTTTTTCCGCAGACCGTTTGTTCCACCAAGCGGTTCATTTTCAGCAGCGTTTGCGGATGCATGTCAAAATCACATCTTGCCACCCGGTTTTTGATCATCCCGGCGGATGTGATCAGCACCACCATCACGGTGCGCCGCCCGATCGGGATAAACTGCACCTTTGCGATCTGCGCCTGCGCGTCTGCCGGAGTGGTCAGCATGGCGGCGCAATTGGTCAGTTCCGCCAATGCCTCGCAGGCACAGTCAATCAGTTTTTCCGGCGTTGTGTCGGGACTGGGCAAAAGGGAGTCAATTTCATTTTTATCCGCTTGTGACAATTTATACCTGTCCATGAGCTGCTCCACATAAAAGCGATAGCCCAATGCGGTCGGCACTCTGCCGGCCGACGTGTGCGGCTGCGATAAAAATCCAAGCTCGCACAGTTCGCTCATCTTTGCCCGAATGGTCGCGGGGGAACAATGCAGTCCTGCCAGTTCCCGCAAAACCTTTGAACCGACCGGTTCGCCTGTGAGCACATACGCGCGAATCACCGCAGACAAAATCTCACGGTTCGCCTGACTCAGTTCCATATGTCTCACAGCCTTTCTTTTTGATGAATTAGCACTCATCACTTTCGAGTGCCAGCATTTATAATTTAACACTGTTTACAGGCGTTGTCAATAGATGAATTGTAAAAAAATTATTAACAGTTTGACCTTTTTTGACTTTTAAAGACCATTTGGGAAAATTGCCACACCGTGGTCGATTGCATTCCAAAAGAATCTGCATGTATAAACAGTTTTTTCATTGGCAAAACTAATGCCAGAACGATATTCTAAGAAAGGACAACCAACATGAGTACGATACAATTTGAAAAAAAGACAAAAGGCGCAAAAAAGATCGGCATGTATATTGCGCTTTTGATTTGCATACTCGCAATCGGCGTGGGTTATTACACCGCCGCGACCCGCATCGGAAAAGATACGGATTCGGGCGATTTGGCGGAGGTGACCACCGCTTATAAAACCCAGCCGGTTATTGAAGATCAATCCGGTGTTGCGGCAAAAACCTCTACTACAGCGGCAACCACAACCACAACGGTAAAACCGCAAACCACCATCAGCGATACCGCAACCTTTTTTATTTTACCCGTCGGCGGCTCGATTTATAAAGAGTTCGATGATGAAAATCTGCAATATTCCGATACCTATCTGGATTGGCGGTTGCATTTGGGTGTGGATATCGCAGCCGAAAAGGGCAGTGAAATCCATGCCAGCGGCAACGGCAGGGTCACGGATATTTATGAGGACGAGATCATGGGGCAAACGGTCGTGATCGATCACGGCAACGGTATTATCGCTTATTACAGCGGCGTTGCGACCCCGACCGTTGCGGTCGATGACGTGGTCGACGCAGGTCAGACGATCGGCGGCATCGGCGAGATCCCGTCGGAAATCGCGCAGCAGTATCACCTGCATTTTTCGGTGAAAAAGGATAATGAGTGGGTGGATCCGATCAAAGAACTGAATATCACACTGTCTTAGCGCATATGCTATTGACAGCGCGCCCCCGTTTTCGTTCAGGGGCAAAGAAACGTCCGCAGGAAAGCCGAAAGGTTTTCTGCGGGCGTTTTCTTTTTGGGGAATATAGCGGGTTTGCAAATCGTCCGGTTTGTGATACAATAGAAAAAACAAAAGGCGGTGGCGAAATGGATCGTGTTTTTAAAAACGCAAATATCAACGGCAAAATCACCGATATCACCGTTTGTGACGGTGTGATCCAAAGCCTTGAAAAAACCGGTTTTGGCGGTACGGAGCTTTATGGCGCCGCGGTTTTTCCGGGGCTGATCGATATCCATACCCATGGCTGCATGGGGCAGGACACGATGGACGGCGATCTGTCTGTCATTGCCGCGGCGCAGGCGCAGCACGGCACGACCGCCTTTTTGCCGACAACCATGACGGCGACCGGCGACCGGCTGCGGGACATAACAAAAGATCTGCCCGATACCGGGACGGCCAGAGCCCTGGGTTATCATTTGGAGGGACCTTATTTGTCACAAGCTTTCGCCGGCGCGCAATCCCCTGCGCTTGTCCGTCCCTTTGATGCGGCGGAATATGCATCTTTCCGGCATGTCAAAATGATCACCCTTGCGCCGGAATGCGTGTGTGCTGGTGAACTGCAAAAGATCGACGCTGTTGTGTGCATCGGGCACACCGCCTGCGATTATGACATGGCGATGCAGGCTTTCCAAAACGGCGCCGTGGGCGTCACACACATTTTGAATGCCATGCCGCCTTTTCATCACCGTGCACCGGGCGTTTTGGGCGCGGCGCTGGACGCGGATGTTTTTGTGCAATGCATCTGCGACGGGGTGCATCTGCATCCTGCCACCGTGCGGCTGCTTTACCGGCTGTTCGGCAAAGAACGGCTGGTTCTCATCAGCGATTCCATGCGCGCCACCGGTCTGCCGGACGGGGATTATGAGCTAGGCGGACAAAGGGTGCAGGTGAAAGAAAATATTGCCCGACTGGTGGACGGCACGCTTGCCGGCAGCACCTCTTTTTTGCTGGATTGTGTCAAAAAAGCGACCGCGTTCGGCATTCCAAAGGATGACGCGCTGCAAATGGCGAGCAGCACGCCTGCCCGGCAGCTGCATATCCGTGCCGGAAGGCTGGCGCCGGGTTATGCGGCGGACTTTTTTGCGGCGGACGCGGCGATGAACGTGCTGCAAACGGTGGTCGGCGGCAAAACCGTTTACCGGCGATAGAGAAAGGGCTGTTTTGATGGCGGATATCATCTGGAATCCCTGGCACGGCTGTGAAAAATTTTCCGAAGGCTGCCAAAACTGCTATGTTTACCGGCGGGACGAATCGATCGGAAAGGACGCGTCGGCGGTTTACAAAACAAAGCAGTTTGACCTGCCGCAGCGGCGCGACCGCGCGGGTTTATATAAAATCAAAGCGGGGACGCATGTGTTTGCCTGCATGACCTCGGATTTTTTTCTTCCGGCGGCGGACGATTGGCGGCAGGATGCCTGGGACTGCATTCGCAGGCGTCCAGATCTGCATTTTTCCATCATCACCAAGCGGGTTGCGCGGTGTGTGGATTGCCTGCCGTCGGATTGGCGCAGCGGTTGGCCGCAGGTGACGCTCATTTGCACGATCGAAAACCAGCGGCAGTGCGATATTCGGCTGCCGGTCTTTGCAGCTCTTCCCGCGGTGCACAAGGAAATCATCTGTGAACCGCTGCTAACAGACATCGATTTTCCACAGCCGCTGCTGGATGGCGTTGAAAAAATCACCGCCGGCGGCGAAAGCGGACCGGATGCACGGGTTTGCGATTATAACTGGGTTTTGCATCTGCGCCGGCAGTGCGAAAAGGCGGGCGTTGCGTTTTCTTTCAAACAGACCGGCGCGCGGTTTTTAAAGGATGGGAAATGCTACGCCATCCCGCGCGAAAAACAGCACATCCAGGCGAAAAAAGCCGGGATCGATCTTTATTTTTATTAAAAGACAGGATGGTGCAAATTGTATATTTACTGTTGGTATTTTTTTATTTTCGCTTTTCTCGGCTGGTGCGCCGAGGTGACCTATGCCGCCGTGCGCCAGCGGCGGTTTGTCAACCGCGGCTTTTTGAACGGTCCGGTCTGCCCGATCTATGGGTTTGGGATCGTGATCGTCGCTTTTTTGCTGCATCCGATGCGCGAAACCTTTGTTTTGCTGTTTGTCTGTTCGGTGGTGTTGACCTCCGCGCTGGAATGGCTGACCGGTTTTCTGCTCGAAAAGATCTTTCACAGCAAATGGTGGGACTATTCGGATAAACCGCTGAATATCGGCGGCTATATCTGTCTGCAATTTTCGCTTTTGTGGGGTGCGGCCTGTCTGATCATCGTGAAATGGATCCTGCCGCTGACACAGCGGCTGGTCGACTGGATCCCGTTTGGACTTGGCGTTGCATTGCTGATTTTCTTTACAGTGCTCCTGCTTTCCGACTGTGTCGCCACGGTGTTCACGGTGCGCGGCATCAACCGGCAGCTGCGCGGCCTTTCACTTTTGGCGGAAAAACTGAAATCCGATTCGGATAAAATCGGACGCGCCGTTTCCAAAAACGGCATCTGGCTGGCGGAAAAACAAGCGGATATGCGCTTGCAATATGAAAAGCTGCTGCAAAAACACAATGCTTTCACCCGCCGGATCTTAAAGGCATTCCCGAACCTGCATTCGATGAAATACAACGAGCAGCTGCGCCTTTTGCAAAACAAGATCAGGGAATACCGTCGCAAAAAGCGTTGACAATCTATTTTTCTTTTAATATACTAAATATAGGTAATTCGTTAAACATAGAAATAATCAGCAGCAATATTTTTCAGGGAAGGAGTAAAAAGGATGCGTAAATCGCGGCGGAAAATTGTGCCGGCAATCATTTTGGTGCTGGCGTTGGCGGCGCTTGGCATGGCGGTTTTACAAAGTTTTTTAGTAAATATTGAAGTGCAGGCGTTGCAGACCGACGATCAAATATATGAGATCACAACCTTTTCCACCATGCCGGACAGCAATGCAGTGTCGGTTTCCGAAAAGGGGACCCGCGTTGATCATTCGTCCGTTGAAACGACGGTTTTCGTTACCCTGCCCGATACCCTGCCTGCTGATCCCGCAATGGTCGTTTTTACCGATCATCGTTCACTGACCTGCAGTTGTCCGCATTTTGGAACGTTCTATGCACAATCCCAGAAAATGGATTATAAAATCGGGCAGGCAAACCTTTTGATTAATCTGCCGGAAAACTGTGCCGGGCAAACGATTCAGTTGACCTTTGGCGATACCTATACGGGAAACGACCTGCGTCTGCAGCCGATTTTAGTCGGCAACAGGATGCATTTGACCCAAAATATTTTGCTGGGCGAGCTGGACACATCCTTTTATGTGTTGTTGTTTTTGATTTGCGGTCTGATTTTGTTGCTTCTTTTTGTTTTATTTATTCGAAAAAATAAAAACACGAAGATCTTTTTATATATCGGATGCATGGAGGTGCTGCTGGCGGTCTGGATGTTCACCGATACCGACACCAGCGTGCTGCTGATGGGTTATTCTCCGGCACTTTATTTTATCAGCTATTTGACCTTTATGCTGCTGCCGCTTCCTTTTCTGCGGTATTTTTGCAGCTTATCGATCCGGGAAAAAAGCCGCCGTTTTTTTAATGGATTATCCGTTGCGGTCGCGGCAAGCGCGTTAGCTTGCCTTTCGTTACATGCGCTGCATATTCTGCCGCTGATTTTCACCGTTTTGTTGCCGCAGCTTTTACTTGCAACTGTGTTTATCTCGACGATGGTAATCAGCTTTGTGGAACTGATTCGTGATCAAAATAAACATATGCTGTTGCCGAGCATTGCGAATTTGATTTTATTATTCGGCTATATTTTGGCGATGGCGTGTTTTTATCAGTCCGGCAATTATATTCGCATGTTCCAGCACTTTGTGTTTTTGTTTTCCATCATTCTGTTTGCCGAAATGTTTTACAAAATGGAAGCGTTATATACCGACGCCATCCAGATGAAAACCTACCAGCGGCTTGCGTTCACCGACGGCATGACCGGGCTTTATAACCGTTTTGCATTTGAAAAGGATATCGTGAGACTGTGCGAACAACCGGAAACAGTTTCGTCTTTGGGAATCGTGGCGTTGGATATCAATAATTTAAAATCTATCAACGACACACATGGACACCACGCCGGGGACAACTGTATCCAAAAGGTGGCGTCGATCGTTGATGAAAGTTTCCGGCATTTGGGGGAATGCTACCGGATCGGCGGGGATGAATTTATGGTGCTCATCCAAAATCGGCCGGAAAGCGACCTGCTCGACGGGATTCTCAACTTCAAAACGCGGATGGATCGATCCAACGACAGCAGTAGGTATACGATCAGCGCCGCGTTCGGCTATACCTACCGTTCTTTTGCAAAAAGCCTTTGGACATGGATGCGATCGAAGCGATGCGCAAACGCGCCGACCAGAATATGTATGCCCACAAACGCGGCGAAAAAGCGGAATTAGCGCTCTCCGGTGATTTTTAAAGGCATCTTTTGAGCGCCTGCAACGCCGGGAGAAACTGATTGGCTGCAAGACCGGTCACCGAAAGCAGCAGCGTGACTTTGCCGCTGTTTTCTACCGGGGAAACAAAGAGCTGCCGTTTTTTCGCATATTTTTGAATTTTTTGTGCCGAGCGATCGGACTGCACTGTCAATTTCGCGGCCAATCCCGCTTTGACAAACTGAACCTGAGCCGCGGATCCAAATACTGTGTTAATCGCCATTTTCAGCTGCGCTGCCTTTTCATGATAAAGGCGGCGCAGTTTTTTGATCTGCCGTTCAAAATGACCGTCAAGCATAAAACGTGCCAATGCGAGCTGTTCGGTTTTGGACGCCGTCTGGTTGTATAACGTCCGGCGTGGAGCATACACATCGCAAAGACTGTCCGGCAAAATTAAAAAGCTGATACGGATCGACGGCAACAGCAGTTTTGAAAAGGTGCCAAGATAAATCACGCGCCGGCCGCCGTCGAGTCCCTGGTAGCGCGGCGGGCTTTGCAGGACGGATCGAAATTCACCGTCGTAATCGTCCTCGATCACCCACTGCCCACGCTCGCGCGCCTGTTCGAGCAGCCGCAGACGGGCGGGCGTTGTTTTTTCGTCTGTTTCCTGCGACGGCGTTAAATACAAAACGCCCGCCTTTTCCATTGTGTTTTCCAATGTGAAACCGTGATCTTCAAAAACAGCGATTCCCTGTTTAAAATCCGGATTTTGAAAATAAACGCTTTTTTTCCCCTTTAGCATGGGGCACAAAAGCTGCAAAAGGCTTTGCACCCCCGCGCCGATCACAATGCGATCCGGCGAACAGACCACATTTCTGTGCTTTTCAAGATGCTGCGCAATCGCAAGCCGAAGTTCCGGTTCACCCTGCGGCTCGCCGTAGGAACACATGCGGTCATCCTGCCGGATCGCGCTTTTGACATATCGCCGCCAGAGGTCAAAGTCGAAGCTGTCGCGATCAACATTCGATGTTGAAAAATCATAAAGCACCGGCGGCGTCTTGTCCGGCATGTCCGGTACAGCCTGCGGTTTTTTGAAAAACCGCTGCGCGGTCACATAATATCCGCTTTGCGGCCGGGAGAGAATATACCCGTCCGCCGCCAGATACAAATACGCCGTTTGGCTGGTCGTCACGCTGACGTTAAACTGCGCCGCGCATTTTCGCACCGACGGCAGCTTTGCCCCCGGCGGCAGTGCGCCGCTGCTGATTTTTTCTTTGTAAAACTGATAAATCGACCAGTATAAATATTCTGCCATTTTCTCACCTTATCTCAAACTGTATATATAAAAATAATAAAATTTGTGTATTTATTCATGAACAGTTATAGTATATACTGTTTGCAAACGATTGGCAAGTGTTAAAAAAGAAAGGATGGGTGTTGCAGTGAAAAGTATCGCGGTAATCAATGACCTTTCGGGATTCGGCCGGTGCTCACTCACTGCGGCGATACCGGTGATTTCGGCATGCGGTGCGCAGTGCTGCCCGCTGCCGACGGCGGTGCTGTCCAACCAGACCGGCTACGACAGCTATTACTGCGATGATTTTACCAACAAAATGCCGTTGTTTTTTGCAGAATGGGAAAAGCTGCATCCGTCGTTTGATGCGATTTTGACCGGTTTTATTGCCGGCAGCCGCCAGGGTGCGCTGATCGAACAGTTTATCAGGACATTTCAAAAGGAAAACACGCTGCTGGTGGTCGATCCGGTCATGGCGGACAACGGCAGCATCTATGATTTTTATACACCGGGCATGGTGCAAACCGTCAAACAGCTTGCGATGCACGCGGATATTGTTACCCCAAACCTGTCGGAACTGTATTTGCTGGCGGGTGAAGACTGCGCCGGTATTTTGACCGCCGATCCGGATACCTTGCAGCAAAACGCCGCGGAATATGCAAAACGGGTGTTGCAGCAGGGGGTCAAAACGGTGATCGTCAGCGGGATTCCGGCAAAAGACGGACAGCTTGCCAACGGTATTTTTACAAAAGACGGTGCGGAATTTGTGCTGTCCGGTGCGATGCCCGGCAGCTTTTCCGGGACGGGCGACCTGTTCGTCTCGGTCGTGACCGCAAAGATCGTGTGCGGCACGCCGGTTCAAAAAGCGGTCGAAATCGCAACGGATTTTATTTACCGGTCGATTTGCCGCACCATTGAAAGCAGCGACGGAAAGCCGGACTATAAAGGCGGCATCGAATTTGAATCTTTTTTGCATCTGCTCTGGGAGGAACAACAGCATGGATAAAAAAATCAAAAATATTGCGCTGACCGGTATTTTCGCAGCGATCATCTGTCTTGTGACCGGCCTTCCTTTTTTACATATTCCCACCGGCATCAACGACGGGTATCTGCATTTTGGTGATTCGATGATCTATCTTGCCGCCTGTGTTCTGCCGTTCCCTTATCCGCTGTTCGCGGCGGGTATCGGCGGCGCGTTGGCGGATCTGCTGGCAGGGTCGGCGGTTTGGGCGCCGGTCACGGCGATCATCAAAGCGCTCAATACCATTCCGTTTTTACTGATTTTCAAGTGGATGAAAAGCGAAAAGGACGCATTTTGCATCCTGCGCCCGAAAACGGCTGTGGGAAGTGTCGTTTCGGGTGTTATCACCGTTTTCGGCTATTATATTGCGGAAGGGCTCATGTATTCCTTTCCGAGCGCGTGGCTGTCGGTGCCGGTGAGCTGCCTGCAGGCGGTGGGCAGCACATTGATTTTTGTTTTGTTTGCCGCGGCGCTGGATAAAGCGCATTTTAAAATGAGCCTCACAGCAGGACGATGAAAGGAGTGTTTGACATGTCGGAAATTATCTATCATTTTGGCGACGGCATTTATTTCAACATCACCAACGCCTGTCCCTGCAAGTGTGTTTTCTGCATCCGGGACCGAGCAAAAGCCGTGGGCGATGCGAAAAACCTGTTCCATGAAACGCAGCCGGATTTTGCACAGATCAAAGCGGCGGTCGACACCTTTGATTTTAAAGACTGCCGCAACATTGTGTTTTGCGGCTATGGAGAACCGACCTGTGCCTATGACGCGCTAATCAAAACAGCGGCATATCTGCGGCAAAAGGGAGATTTTCATCTGCGGCTGAACACCAACGGACTGTCGGACCTTATTAACGGCAGGCCGACGGCAAAAGAGATCGCACAGCATTTTGACAGCGTTTCGGTTTCGATGAATGCGCCGGATTCCGATGGGTTCGACGCCATCACCCGCAACCCTTACCCGAAAAAGGCGTTTGGCGCGATGCTGCAATTTGCAAAAGAAGTCAAGGATTTTGGGTGCGATGTGCGGTTGAGCGTTGTGGATGTCATCGGAGAAGAAAAAGTCGAGCAGTGCAGAAAAATTGCCGAGAAGCTCGGCGTTCGGTTTGTCTGCCGGGGATATGACAAAGGGCGCACTTGATTTCCGTGCTCTCACAGCTTTATGTTATTGCGCCCTTGCAAGTTTTGGGAAAATCCCAAAACTTCAAACTTTGCAGATCGCACGGCAGGCGCTCTTGATTTCTGTGCTTTCACAGCTTTATACCATTGCGCCCAAGCGATCGCAAAATAAATTTGCGATCACTGACAAGTTTTGGGAAAATCCCAAAACTTCAAACTTTGCAGATCGCACGGCAGGCGCTCTTGATTTCTGTGCTTTCACAGCTTTATACCATTGCGCCCAAGCGATCGCAAAATAAATTTGCGATCACTGACAAGTTTTGGGAAA
>CAMMAZ010000049.1 GCA_946493765.1 uncultured Clostridia bacterium
ACATGTTTCGCACAGCGAAACATTGTGAATCCTGGTTAGCAGCTCCAAAATAAAACACTTACCCTTGCGGTAAGTGTTTTATTTTTGCTGTTCTGACAGATTCGAACCGAAACGGCCAGTTTACTAACGATTCGCTGAATCCAACTGCCGTTTCATACATGTTTCGCACAGCGAAACATTGTGAATCCTGGTTAGCAGCTCCAAAATAAAAAACTTCCCTTGTGGGAAGTTTTTTATTTTTGCTGTTCTGACAGATTCGAACCGAAACGGCCGATTTTCTATTTTACACTTCGTTTTCCATTTCCGTTTCAAACGCTTTGATAAACGATTCAAACGTGCCGCTGCTCTTTTTATCGCTGCACCGGCATTTCCATTTGACCACACTGCCATAGGCGCGAAATTCGCACCCTGTCAGCACATCGTCGGCAGGTGAAAGTTCAAGGCTGCACCACACCGCAATATAGGAATCATCCTTTTGGCCAAACAGAAAATGCGGCTTTATCACACAGCGGTCAAACCGCCTTTTGGGAAAATGACAGTGGGTAAAGTGAATGGGAAGCGTGTTTGGGATCACATAATCGCAGGACAATGTGTTTTTGACCTGTCGCACCCACGGCGTCACGCCGTTTCCATACCAAAATCCCGGTCGGACGCGGGTCAAATCATTGGCAGTGCTCGGATGATTGACAAAAACCGGACAATCCGCACCGATCGACGCCATCCACAGATGCTCCTGGTGCTCATAATCCAAAATCTGACCCGCCTGATACATACCGCTGTTTTCATCCACGGCAATGGACGTTAAAATATATCCGTCTGTTTTAAACACCTTGATTTTCGCACCGGCCGAAACATATTCCGTGTCGACGATCTGATGATCATCCCATTTAAGCTGCGGCGGCCGGTAAGCGGAACAGTACATTGCGCTCATCCAGGGATTGCGCGCGACGGCAGCGTCGGGCGACACAAAAGACAGCATGCCCTGAATCGGCGTTGTGTAGGGGTAAATCCCCACGCGGTACATGCGCCCCTGCGGTGCAAACACCACGCCTTTGAAGGTGTGCAGCGCGAGATTTTCAAAAATCTTGTCAAGCAACGCGGCTGCGCGGGATTCCAATTGTTGATCCCCAGCATGATCGACAATCATCAGCAAAGCGGCAACCGTGATCGGGATATAGGTTGCGCTGTTGAATTCATGCAGACCGTCTCTTTCCTTTTCGTTCAACCATCCTTGTATGCGCAATGCGGCGATTTCACTTTGTTCCCTGCCGGTTCGTCCCGAACAGGTGAAAATCTCATTTTTAAATAACAATCCGGCGGTGCGCTGGCAGATCTGAAACAGCAGCGAATGGTTTTCAGTGACCATCGCCATTGTGTCGACGCCGGGTTCGTCCATCCAATAACGGAATCCTAAAATCGTGCTTTTGATTTTGGCTTTCAGGGTGTCGTCCAACTGCTCGCCGCAATGGATATACAACCGCAGCAGGAAAGAAAGATCAAAATCAGAACAGTCTTTCCGGCTTTCCACATCTTTTATGATGGAAAGGATCCTTTCCGGATCAGAGGGCGCGGGCGCGCCGATCAGGTATCTTGCCAGCACGGCATAATGCGTTTTGTCACCGGTGTTGGCAATATCCTGCATGTAAGCCTTTTCATAGGCAGACCTGTCGGACGGTTCGTCCGAATCAAACCGCGGCATAATATTTTCATCCAGTTCAAACCGCCGGGAAAGCATTTGCCCGCAACTCTCGGTTTTTAAAATCACGCGGGTGTATTTCCCGCCCAGATCAAACGTTGTGCCTTTCTCCCACACACCGTCTATTTCTTTTGGTTCATATTCAATTTCCCAGTTGCCGGGTTTGGCGCTGTGGGTGATCAAAACCGGAGATGACGGC
Source organism: uncultured Clostridia bacterium (assembly GCA_946493765.1). Taxonomy (GTDB): domain Bacteria; phylum Bacillota; class Clostridia; order Oscillospirales; family Acutalibacteraceae; genus RUG11462. The sequence goes on from CAMMAZ010000049.1 coordinate 1,896, forward strand.
GGTGTGGGAGCGATCAACGTGTCTTTTTCCACTTTGAGCGACCAAAGCCACCGGTCTGTGGCAAGAATAGCGTCATATTGTCCGGTGTCTCCGGACAACGCAATGGTGATTCCGTCGGTCTTTTGCAGCTGCACGGCAAACAGATTGTTGAGCACGATCACACCCAGTCCCTGCACGCGAACAAAAAGCTCGTTTTTTCCTTTTTGAAGTTTCAGTGTCACATTTGCGCTGTGAATCGGAAAATGCCGCAGATGACGCTCGGAATAAACCAGCGATTTGTTTAAAAACATGTGCACGCACGGGTGATGCCAAATGTCTGCCAAAACCTCCATGTCACGATCCGCCCAAATTTCGCAGGCGGCATAAAATTCGGTTTTTTTGCGTATCGAATAAAACCGGCTGAAATCGACAAACACACTCTTTCCCGGCTGATAATAGCCCCAGGGCAGGCCCAGTGCGCTCAGCTGCCCGAACACCGGGGTTTCCGGTGTTTTCAGAGCGTCGTTGAAAATGGCTTCCTTGATCGGAATGGTTCTTAAAAAAGTCGGCATCGGTTTGTCGCTTTTGATCCCCTCAATTTCTTCCGGGATCTCGGTTTCCAAAACCCCCGACACGATCCAGTTTGTGATAAATCCGTTTGGATCCGGATGAAACGCATGCATTTGATTTCCCTCCCTGCCGCATGTTAAAGCCATTATATTTCTCCTTAATCCCCCTGTCAACCCGCATAGCAAAATCTTTTCAATTTTGTGCATAACTTCTAAAGAAAGGGCGGTTTCTTGTGCAATTTGAAAAAGGGCTGCCAGACCGCAAACGGCATCCGTGTTGGTCTCCAAAAGCCGCAAAAAATACCCGACATGATAAAATGATCATGTCGGGCATTTTTTATTCTAGATGTCCGGTGTCTGGTTTTCAAGTGGAACAATTCCGTATAATGCATCGACCGATACTTTTAAAGCCTTTGCCATTCCCGCCAACTGAAAGTCTAGAATCCGCTGTTTCCCGTTTTCCATTTGACTGATCGTTTGGCGGGAAACTTCAAATTGCTGTTCTCGCAACACCAATGCGAGCTGTTCCTGCGACATGCCGGCATTTTTCCGCGCCCGCCGGATGTTCGCACCCGTTAGATTCAAAGGTTTTTTGTTTTCCTGTTTCCTGTTTTGCATGTTGATTCCCCCTCCCATATTTGATTTAAAAATTTTGTGTTTCAGGTGTTGTTTTAACACCTCATCAGTCACCTTGCGGTGGATGAGGTGGAAAAAGATCGTTTATCATGCTTTTTTATCCTCAAAGAATTCATACGGCTTTTTGTGAAAATACCGGCACAGGCTGATTAAATCGTCAGCATATAATGTTTCAGGCAGTTCACCGGATTCCACCTGCCTTAGAATGTCGACGGCGATGTTTGTTGCCTGCGCCAATTCTTCGACTGTCACGCCCCTTTCCTCCCGCCACGTTCTCACGTTGCGGGCAAAATTTTGAATGTCTCTGTATCCTTTATCTTCTGACATTTCTGTCACCCCCTTGGCCGCATTCTAACACATGATTTTTCAAAATGAAGATTTTAGACAATAAATGTCTAAAAAATTTTTGAGCCTATACATTGCATAACAAAAAGCCGGGGCAATAAACGCTCCGGCTTGCAGGTGGCGCATTTTGATGAAAATTCCTTTTAACACCTCATCAGTCGGCTTGCTGTGAAAACATGGTAGCGGTGGATGAGGTGGAAAGATAAGGCATCCGCCAGCCGCTTATTTAAAGCAGCTGGCGGTTTTATTTTTACCCCTCTTTAAACTTTGACTTTTTTCTGATACCATTTTTCCTGCGCCTGATACAGGCGTTTATATTCCTCGACTTTGATGATTCTCTTTTTTCACAAAAGGGTAAATTCATTTTTGTGAAAACGAATGACGCCCTCGTCCCTTAACTTGCAAAGCACCGCAGACAGCGCGCTGCGGTCGACTGCCAGAAAATCCGCCATCTGCTGCCGGTTCAGTGGAATTTGAAAGTTGTTTTTGCCTGCCCGTACCGCCTGTTCCGACAAATAAGATAACACTTTTTCCCGCAGCGTTCGTTTGGACATGTGGGAAATGCGCCCGGTCAAAAAAACGTTCTTTTTTGCCAGCAGCCGCACCAGATTGCGCATCAATATCGCACCAACCGGTTCTTTTTCGATACCGGCGGATAAAACGTGGTCAAAATCCAGCCAACAGACCGCAGCCAGCTGCGCCGCCATAACAGTGACGGTGCTCATTGCTCCACCGCAGGCAAACGCTTCAGCAAACAGCTCGCCAGGTTCGAGCTGCGCGACGAGTGTGACATTTCCCTGGTAATCCTGCTGCAAAATCTGCAGACAGCCGGATAAAACAATGCCGATCTTTTTGATCGGTTGACCGGTTTGCACAATGATATTTCCCTTTTGATGCTGCGTTTTTTGCGCGCAGAGCATATCCAGCGCCGCTGTTAGCTGCTGCGGCTTTATGGTGTCGAACAGCGGTGTTTTTAAAAGCAAATTTAAAAATTTTTGCATTTTTTCTTCTTTTGTTGTTATCACAACCGATTTTTTATTTTGATTATACTATACTGAAATCAACAAAGCAAGGAGGAATGAAAAATGCTTCGCAAAATCATTAAAATAGACGAAAATTTATGCAACGGATGCGGGCTTTGCGCCAAAGCCTGCCATGAAGGCGCCATCGAAATGATCGACGGAAAAGCAAAACTCACCCGCGAGGACTACTGCGACGGGCTGGGCGACTGCCTGCCGGCGTGTCCGACCGGCGCGATCACCTTTGAAACCAGAGAAGCGCCCGCCTATGATGAAGCGGCGGTCAAAGCCGCAAAACAAAAAGCAAATCCCCTGCCCTGCGGCTGCCCCGGTTCACAGGCAAAAAGCATTTCCCACGCAAAACAAAGAACCGTTGCACCTATAGAATCGCCAGAGAGCGAACTTTCCCAGTGGCCGGTGCAGATCAAGCTGGTTCCGACAGGCGCGCCTTATTTTCACAATGCGAATCTATTGATTGCGGCGGACTGCACCGCCTACGCCTATGCCGGTTTTCACCAGCAGTTTATCCGTAACCATGTCACGCTGATCGGCTGTCCGAAGCTGGACGAGGGTGATTATACCGAAAAATTAACCGAGATTATCCGCAATAATGAAATCAAAAGCGTGACGGTCGTTCGCATGGAAGTGCCCTGTTGCGGCGGCATTGCAAAGGCAGCGATTGCGGCGTTGCAAAACAGTGGAAAATTTATTCCCCTACAGATCAAAACGATCACGACCGACGGCAGAATTTTAGAAGACTGAAAAAACGGCGGCAATAAAATGCCGCCGTTTTTCATTTGCATTTAGCAGAGATAAATATGCGCCGGATAGGAAAGGTAACACACATCGTCCAGCTTTTCGGCGGTGATATAACCGGCAGGGGCTGCCAGCACCGTCGGAATCCGGTTGACAACCGTTGCACAGGTGTGTTCCACCGTCGCAGGTTTTTGCACATAGAAGGTGGTGTCCGGTTCGCCGATGATTTTCCAGTCGCACATATCGCCGTCGTCCGGCCCATAGACCTTGCCAATACACTGGGTTTCGATCACCGGTCCCTGATAGGTTTCGGTGGTGACGACCGAGCTCATGCCGATGCAGTTACCTTTCGGGATGGTTTTATCGATCGTTTTGGAATATAAATCGCTGTCATAGAAATAAGGCACGCACTTTTGTGTCTGGCTTTTGATGGTCCAGCCCATTTTGTTGCAAAGCGCTTCGTTTGAATTCCAGACATAGCTGGGTTCCAGTACCGGCGGATGCGCGATCTTTTCTTCGAATTCCGCCGGCGTCATGCCGACGCCGTGCGCGTTGGCAAGCGCCAATCCATAGTCCTCGACATTGTAGCTCACGGCGCCCTCAATTTTATCGATCCTGTGCACGCCGCCTGCTACACAGGCGATCATGTTGATCCAGAAAATGTCCTGCATGCCCGAACCGACGATGGTGCAGCCGGTTTCTTTCGCCAGCCGGTCAAGCTTGTTTGTAATGGCGGAGGCGGTCGTCCAGGGATAGATCGCCTCTTCACAGGTGGTGATCACATTGATCCCGCGGCGGGCGCAGTTTTCAAAGGGTTTTTGCATATCGTCCATGAAACTGAACAGGGTCAAGATCGCAATATCCGCGTCGCATTGATCCAAAACGGCGTCCGCGTCGTTTTGGATTTTAACGCCCAGTTCAAATCCAAGGCCGGCATAGGTGCCGACATCCTGCCCAACAATCTCGGGATTGACATCGATCGCACCGACGATCTCAATGCCCTTTTCATACACATACCGCAAAATATACTTGCTCATTTTGCCGCAGCCATACTGCACTGCTCTGATTTTCTCACAATTCATCATGACACGTCTCCTTTTATTAAATTTTCTATATTTCATTATGCCCGAAAGCATAAAGAAATAATCAAGAAACTTGCCTTGCCGTTCTAAACCGCCCTTAAAAATGCAAAACGCACCAGCAAAATGCTGGTGCGTTTTAAAACTATTAATACATGCCGCCCATTCCGCCGCCGGCTGCCGCCGCTGCCGCTGCTGCGTTTGCCGCCGCTGTGTCTTCGGGTTTATCCGCAACCAAGGATTCGGTTGTGAGCACCATTGCCGCAACAGACGATGCGTTTTGCAGTGCCGAACGGGTCACTTTGGTCGGATCCACGATACCGGCTTTGAGCATGTCGACATATTCTTCTTTATAAGCGTCGAAACCATAGTTGATTTTTCCGGAATTGACGATCTTGTCAATGATAACGGAGCCTTCCAGACCCGCATTGTGCGCGATCTGACGAACCGGTTCTTCGATCGCTTTGAGCACGATCTTCGCACCGGTCTTTTCGTCGCCTTCCAGTGTGTCGACAAATTCGGAAACTGCCGGGATCGCATTCAGCAGCGCAGTGCCGCCGCCCGCGACGATACCTTCTTCCACTGCCGCACGGGTGGAGGACAAAGCGTCTTCAATACGCAGTTTCTTTTCTTTCATTTCGATTTCGGTCGCAGCGCCGACTTTGATCACCGCAACGCCGCCTGCCAGTTTTGCAAGACGTTCCTGCAGTTTTTCTTTATCAAAATCAGAAGTTGTCACTTCGATCTGTGCCTTGATCTGGTTGACTCTCGCTTTGATGGCATCCGCATTGCCTGCGCCGTCAACAATAATGGTGTTTTCTTTTGTGATCTTCACCTGACGGGCTTTACCCAGCATATCCAATGTTGCGTCTTTCAGTTCCAGACCGACTTCTTCCGAAATCACCTGACCACCGGTCAAGATCGCGATATCCTGCAGCATTTCTTTTCTTCTGTCGCCAAAGCCGGGCGCTTTAACTGCAACGCAGGTAAAGGTGCCTCTGAGTTTGTTGACGATCAGGGTGGACAGCGCTTCGCCTTCCACATCTTCCGCAATGATCACAAGTTTCTTGCCGGACTGCACGATCTGTTCGAGCAGCGGGAGCACTTCCTGGATATTGGAGATCTTTTTGTCTGTGATCAAAAGCAGCGCGTCGTCGATCACCGCTTCCATCTTATCAGTATCGGTCACCATGTAAGGCGTGATGTAACCGCGGTCAAACTGCATGCCTTCGACGACCTCTGTGTAGGTCTCTGCGGTTTTGGATTCTTCGATGGTGATAACGCCGTCGCGCGATACCTTTTCCATCGCTTCCGCGATCAGCTGACCGACAAAGTCGTCCCCTGCGGAAACAGCCGCAACACGGCGGATATCGTCCGAGCCCTGCACCATTTTGGAGTTTTTCGCGAGCACTTCGACCGCTTTATCCACTGCGCGCTGGATACCTTTTTTAATATCCATCGGATTGGCGCCGGAGGTCACGTTTTTCATGCCTTCGCGAATCAGCGCCTGCGCAAGCAGCGTCGCCGTTGTGGTACCGTCGCCTGCAATGTCGTTTGTCTTAGTCGCAACTTCCTTGACCAGCTGCGCGCCCATGTTTTCAAACGCATTTTCCAGTTCCACTTCTTTTGCAATGGTCACGCCGTCGTTTGTGATCAGCGGCGCGCCGTATTTCTTATCCAGCACAACATTTCTGCCCTTCGGACCGAGTGTGACTTTCACTGTGTCCGCCAGTTTATCAATACCGGTCTGCAAAGCCTTTCTGGCTTCTTCACCAAATAAAATCTCTTTTGCCATGTTCAATTCCTCCTATTATTCCACAATTGCCAGAATGTCCGACTGGCTGACAATCACATATTCCTCATTGTCCAGCTTGACTTCTGTTCCCGAATATTTGCTGGTCAATACCTTGTCGCCAACCTTTACGTTCATGGTGACTTCTTTGCCATCGACCATGCCGCCGGGACCTACCGCTACGACTTCAGCTACCTGCGGTTTTTCTTTTGCGCTGCCGGCGAGGATGATTCCGCTTTTTGTGGTTTCCTCTGCTTCGACCATCTTCAAAACAACACGGTCGCCAAGTGGTTTGATGTTCATCTAAAAAGACCTCCTAAAAGTGAATTGTAATCGAATTGGCACTCTTGTGCCTCGAGTGCTAATTTATATTTTATCCTTTTTTAGATAAAAATCAAGGGGTTTTATGGCATTTTATAAAAAGTTCAAAATTTGTTAAAAAATAAGCGCATAAATTTCCATTTTGGCATTTTATCAACCGCGAAAATACATATAAAACTGGCATTTGATGCTGCCGTTATAAAGTTTTCGCCGTTTGTCGGCTGTTCGGCCGAATATCGATTCAAATTGTTCGTCTGGCGTGATGATATAATATTTCCAGCCCTTTTGTTTGATAAACCGGCTGCCCGCAGTTTGGTACAGTCGCCGTGCAGCCTCGATATCCAGCAGCCGTTCGCCATAGGGCGGATTGGTGATAACAAGTCCCCGTTCCCCCTGCAATTTGAAATCTTTGATGTCCGCTTTTTGCACCGAAATGCTGTTTTGCACCCCTGCAAGTTTGGCATTCTTTTGGCAAAGCGCCAAAGCCGTCTCGTCGATATCGCTGCCGAACGCATGAAAATCAGGCGTTCGTTTTACCAAATCCAACGCGCGTTCCCGTTCACTGCGAAAAACCGCATCCTCCATGAAATAAAAATTTTCGCAGGCGAAGTGACGTTTTAGTCCCGGCGCGATATGATTGGCGATCAGCGCCGCTTCGATCAGGATCGTGCCGGAGCCGCAAAAAGGATCATAGAGTTTTGTGTCGGGATAGATTCGTGCAAGCGACGCTAATGCTGCCGCCAGCGTTTCTTTGATAGGCGCATCGGTCGCCTTTGCGCGGTAACCGCGCTTGTGCAGTCCTTCCCCGGATGTGTCGATCATCACGCTGACCTCATCTTTTAAAATGGAAAACTGGATCTGCACCCGTTTGGCGGTTTCCGGAAGCCAATTGAGCCCGTATTTCTCTTTAAGACGTTCCACAACCGCTTTCTTGATGATTTTCTGGCAATCCGGTACCGAATGCAGTTTGGAGTTCAATGACCAGCCTTTGACCGGGAACGCGTCATCCTTTGCGATATAATCTTCCCACGGCAGCGCCCGCACCTGATCGAACAATTCGGTAAAGCTTCCTGCTTTAAAGCTGCCTGTCAAAATCAAAATCCGTTCGGCAAAGCGCGAACAAATGTTGGCGCGCGCTAAAACATCCGCATCGCCCGCAAACAGCACTCTCCCGTTTTGAGCGGCGACGTTTTGCGCACCCATATTTCGTAGTTCCTCTGCTAATAATCCTTCCATGCCAAACAAACACGGCGCTGCAAAATTCAATTTCTTCATTCCTTACTTTTGGTTTTCAATCCTTTACATTCATTGTAACCGCAAGTTCAATAAAAAGCAATAAAAAAGACTTGCATTTTTTGAAAAGATATGATACTATAGGTAAAGTCTCGGGGGCGTAGCTCACTTGGGAGAGCGCTTGAATGGCATTCAAGAGGTAGTCGGTTCGATCCCGATCGTCTCCACCAAATAAAAACCGCTTAAATCCTTTATTTTAGAGGGTTTAGGCGGTTTTTATTTATTCCTATAAAAACAGACAAAAATAAAAAATTTTTTCTATTCCATCTTCTATTGACATACGTTTTAAAACAGATTATAATGCGGTTATCATTTGTATCTTTTCGGAAGATAAAGGGGGCACAAAAATATGAACGACTACCATATTGCTGCTTACTATTTTCCAAATTATCACGAAGATTCCAGAAACAACGTGTGGCATGGAAATGGATGGACGGAATGGTCGCTTCTTAAAGCGGCTACGCCGCGGTACCCAGGCCATCAACAGCCTAAAGTCCCTTTATGGGGATATGAAGACGAAGCGGATCCTGCCGTTATGGCAAAAAAGATCAAAGCGGCCGCTGATCACGGTTTGGAAGCCTTTGTCTTTGACTGGTATTGGTATGACGACGGTCCGTTTTTGCACCGCGCTTTGGAAGAGGGCTTTCTAAAAGCGCCAAACTGTCGGGATCTGCAATTCTCGATCATGTGGGCTAACCACAATTGGGTGGAAATTCAACCGGCGATCCGGGCTGAATGTCCGGTGCGCAAATATGGAATGGTCGACGAAGAAACTTTCTTCAAAGCTGCCGACCACATGATCAACCATTATTTTTGTCAGCCGAACTATTGGCGGATCGACGGAAAATTATATTTATCGTTTTATGAACCCTATCGGTTGGTGCAGGGGTTGGGCGGCCTTGAAAACACAAAGCGCGTTCTCGATATATTCCGGCAAAAAGTAAGGGAAAAAGGACTCGGAGAACTGCATTTGAACGCCGTGGTATTTGGCATTCAAATTCTGCCCGGAGAAACCGCGATTCAAAAGCCGGAAGAAATGCTGACATATTTAGGTCTCGACAGCACAACATCTTATGTTTGGGCGCATTACGCGCCGATAAACGATTTCCCGGTAACCGATTATGAAACCGTCCGGCAAGCAGCCAAAACAGCAAATGCTGAATTCGCACAGCGTTATCCGGTTCCTTATTTTCCGAATGTGACAATGGGCTGGGATCCGTCTCCCCGAACGATTCAAACCGATCGTTTTGACCATCTTGGCTATCCCTATTGCCCGACGCTTGGCGGCAACACCCCGGATGCCTTTAAAAAGGCATTACAGGACGCAAAGGATTATCTTGATGTGGCGCCGGATGCGCAAAACACCTTGTTTATCAACGCTTGGAACGAGTGGACAGAGGGCAGTTATCTGGAACCGGATACCTCGAACGGTTTTGGCTATCTGCAAGCCATTCGCGATGTGTTTAACGTTTTCAAAACATAAATTTCAAAGTAATCAAAACTACCCGCTAAATACAATATGCAATCGTAAAATATCGGATAAGTCTTAAAGGCTTATCCGATGTCTCTTTTAAAAGCATTTAAAAACTCTATCTCTCTGCTTCTTCCGTTTCAAAATTCTTCTTTGATCCACTCAATAACATTTATTCTATTCGCAAACTTTTTCGCTCTTTATAGCTTTTTGATAGTAATAATACGAAGAGGCAATGCATAAAACGGCATCCAGCAAAAAGCCCGCAATAAATAATACTGCCGATACTGTCATGTTATCATTTGTTAAAGTAGCAAAAAACACAACGCTTCCCAGCAACAAGGTAATATAAGCGCTCGTTTTCTGTGTTTTATTCCAAGTTTCCTTATTATAAAAAGACCACTGTGTCCTTACCCCGATTTGGGTGTTTTTCTTAAATGCCATACTGATACCGCTAACAAGAATAATTAGCAAACTGCATATTGGAAAAAGAAATTGCAACTTAGCATTTGTGCAAGATAAAGTGTAAATAACATAAAGTATCCCGCTTAGGATAACATTTAAAGCAATCAAAGTGAAAAAATTTTTTCTAAGGAAAGCCGGATATGTGAACGCGGTCATGGAAGACCTTTTTTCTTTGTGAGAAAAATGGAGATATCCACACAAGAATATATTGCGATCACCAACGGAAGCAAGAAAATCAGACCCTTAGGTCCAAAATTCATATGTGTCGCCGTCTGATCGGGTAAAAAACAGTATAGCGTCCCTGTTAAAATAAAAGGAAGTGCTGTTAAAAGAATATTCCACCATAGTTTTATTTTCATATGGCTCCCCCCGCTTTCTTGAAAAAAAGACTTCTCCAATACAAATCGTTATTAACGAACGAACTTTCTGCTGAATCAATTGGTCTTTTGCATTTCCATATTAATCTATTTTCATTATAAATTTCCTATCTTTCGTTATCAATCATAAAATAAATTTGCATTTATTTTTATATAAAACAGACACTTGCTGTCTTGTCAAAAACAACATCGCAATATTGAATGCGCCGCAGGCCAGTGGATGCTGACCTGCGGCGCATTTTTCATACCGTATGTTTTTTAATCGTCCCGTTCTCTTTCATGCTGGAGGATGGAACCGGTTTTTGCATTGATCTCATATTCATATTCATAACCGCCGGACTTGAAGCTGATCTCATAGAGCGAAACGCCGTTATCCCGGTCGCGTTCGACTTCCAGCTCCCGCACGTTGCTGCTTTGCACGCCCGCGTGTTCAAACGCGATCTCTTTGGCCTTTGCTTCGCCGATGTCGGAAGCTGTAGCGGCAGTGGTTGCCGCACTTGTTTTTCTCGTTGTGGCTACGACCGAACCATTGCTGTTCGCATCGTCGTCGCGGTCTCTTTCGCTTTTGATCACAGAACCGGTTTTCGCATTGATCTCATAATCATATTCGTAATTGCCGGAATCAAAATCAATATCATAGACTGCAACGCCGTCATCGGTGTCAAGATCAACACGGTAATTGCGCACACTGCTCTCGCTCACACCCGCATGTGACAATGCAATTTCCTTTGCTTTTGCCTCGCCAATATAGGAGGAGGCAGACGGCTGCCTTGCAGTGGTTGCAGCGCTGTTATGATTGTTACCGGCACTGTTGTTGCTGTTAGCATTGTTATTGCTGTTGTTTTGGGTATTGCCTGTTGTTGCATTCGCGGATCCGGTGTTACTTTGTACTGCATCGTCGTCATAATCCTTATCGCTTTTGATAATCGCGCCGGTTTTGGCGTTAATTTCATAGTCATACTCATTATTACCGGCATAAAATTCGACTTCATAGACCATAACGCCGTCTTCATAGTCCAGTTTCGCCTGCAATTGTCTGGCGGCAGAAGCGGCAACTCCTGCGTGCTCCAAAGCGATCTCCTTGGCTTTCTCCTCGCCGATATAATCCTTATCGCTGGCAGTTCCCAACGAATCGATATTTTCAAGATCTGTGTTTGCAGATGCCGCCAACAAATTCAATTCGTTAATGGACAGTGAAACAAGGCCCTCAAAGGTATATAACGGATTCTGATTGACGATCTGTTGAATCAGCTGTGCTTTGCCGAGTGTAATACCATAGGTATCGGCAAGCGTTTGCAGTTCGGTGTTGTCGGTCAGCGTCTGGCTGAGCACGGCGCCGCTGAAAGATTCCGTCTGCAAAAGCGCGTTGATTTCCTGTGTCAATCTCTCCTGCAGCGCTGCTCCCTTTTGCAGGTCGTCGTTGTTCACGCTGATCAAAATCGAGTTGGACAGTTCGGTGATATATCCGTTGCGCAGCATTGAACCGATCAGTGCGTTGACGGTCACATCCAAATTGCTGCCTTTAAAATCCATGTTTGCAAGCACTTTCTGCGCATCTTCATTGAGTGCGTTGACTGCCAAAACCCGTTCTTTTTGATTGACTGTGATTTCAATGCTGGGGTTTACATCCAATGAAACGGTGGAGTCGATGGCATAGTTATTCTGATAAATTCCAAATCCCGTAATACCTGCCACGACAATCACAAGTGCGGCGGCAATGCCGGAAATGCGTTTGATCCAAACGCTTTTACTGTTTTTCTGCTGTGTCATCACGATCACCTTTCCCTTTTGTTCTTTGCAAGAATCGAGCACAGAATCCAGAACATCCGGCACAGCATGTGAAAACGCTTCTTTGATTTGATTTTCCATTGCAGATTTTTTCATTCGTCCTGCGCTCCTTTCATCATGTGATTTTTCAGTTTTTTCAAGGCTCTGTTGTATTTTGAAAGAACAGTGGATAGATGCAAAGACAAAAGCTGTGCAATCTCCCGGTGCCGGAATCCCGAAACGGCATGCAGCACAACGATCTGCCGTTCTTCGTCCGATAGGCATTGCATGCAGGCAAGCAGCACCATTTTATCCTCTGATGTTACAGCGCTGTCCGCCGAAAAGGCGGTTTCCAGATTTTCAGATGCGTTACCATCTGTTTTTTTCTGTTCCCGCAGCTTTTTCAAACACAGGTTTTTGGTGATGGTCATCATCCATGCCAGCGGTTTGCCAGCCGTTTGATAATCGGCTGCCGCGGCATAGACATTCAAGAAACAATCCTGCAGCACATCTTCGGCATCATGTGTGTTCTTCAAAATAGATAGGGCAAAACTGTAAACACAGGCGCTGGTTTTTTCATAGAGTTCTGCTAAAGCCGCAGTGCTTTGCGCGGCGATACCTGCCAGCAATTTGTCCAATTCCCCTGCATCTGTGCGTTCGCTGTATCCATTTGTTGACGTCAGACAAAGAAACAGCATAACATTTTTCCCCTTTCATATTGTTAATCCCGAAGACGGTCGTTTTATTGCATTGTTTTTAAATTTTTTTCATTATAGCACAAAAACGAAAAAAAGCGCAACAAAAGCTGCGCAAAATAATAAAATATTTAAATTCTATTCCTTGCAATATTTATTGCGCGGACAAGCTGCCATTTCACATTTTTCGCATTCTTTTGGATTGTGTTCCGGCAGACAACAAAGAAAAAAATCACATTCGTCGCAGCAGCAATCAATATTTTTACTTTTTCCATCCAAATAAAAACCGTTTCCGGGACAGTCCGAACTGTTATTTCCGGGAACCAGTTCTATTCCTGTTATATCAACAATCATATTCTCGTCACCAAAACAAAATA
>CAMMAZ010000050.1 GCA_946493765.1 uncultured Clostridia bacterium
GGGATCATCGGCACCAACGGATCCGGCAAAAGCACCATGCTCAAGATCATTTCCGGCGCGCTGCTCCCAACGTCCGGACGGGTGCTGGTCGATCATGACAAGGTGCAGCTGTTAACACTCGGCACCGGCTTTGATCTGGAACTGACCGGGCGGGAGAATGTGTATTTAAACGGGGCGATCATCGGATATTCCAAGGCTTATATCGACCGGAAATACCGGGAGATCGTGCAATTTGCCGAACTGGAAGGCTTCATGGAAGAAAAGGTGCGCAATTATTCTTCCGGTATGGTTTCACGGCTTGGCTTCGCCATTGCGACGGTGCAGGACACGCCGGAAATTTTGATTTTAGATGAGGTTTTAAGCGTCGGCGACATGTTTTTCAGAAAAAAGAGCGAGGCGCGCATCCGGGAAATGATCCACAGCGGCTCCACCGTTTTGATCGTTTCTCACTCCACTGCGGTCATCCGCAGCAACTGTTCCAAGGTGATCTGGATCGAAAAAGGAAAACTGCGTGCGGTCGGTGATCCCAAAGAGGTGTGCGATGCTTATGAACGGCAAAAGGACAGCTCGAATCATCCACGGTGATGGAAAAGCCCGCTTAAAATTTACAACGGGGAGGTGCGGCGGCATGAAAGAACGGCTTTACCGGCTGCTTGCCGGGCGGGTGCCGGGGATCCGGGACAGATATTTAAGAAAAAGACAGAACTCCAATCGGATTTGCGCATTTTTCTATTTGATTTTCCTCAACGTCCGGTATTATCTTTTGTTGGAGAAAAAGCTCGGCGTGCCGGAAAACTGCCCAGTCTATGAAGAAAAAAAGCTCTGTGCAAAGTGCGCAGAGTCCGCATTTTCGCCGCGCCAAACCCCACAGGCATTTGCATTGCTGCTTGCACAATTTGATGTGATTTCCTTTGATGTGTTCGACACGCTGGTGCTCCGTTTTTTTGATACCCCGGCGGACGTTTTTTATCTTGTCGGTCTGCGGCTTGCCTATCCGAATTTTAAAGCGCTGCGGCAGCTTGCGGAACAAAAAGCGCGGGCACAGAGTTTAAAGCGGGGTAAACTTGGCGAAGTTACCCTCAAAGAGATTTGGGACGTGCTGGAAAAAATGACCGGCATTGACAAACAAACCGGCATGCAAACGGAATGGGATTGTGAAAAACAATGCTGTTTTGCAAACCCCTACATGCAAAAAACTGTGCAGCTTTTAAAGCAGCGCGGCAAGAAATTGATCGTCACATCGGATATGTATTTAAAGGAAGCGGACATCCGCGAATTATTAGAAAAATGCGGTTATGCGCCGTTTGACGCTTATTTTGTGTCCAGCGCGCAAAACGCGTCCAAACACACCGGCACGCTGTTTGCAAACATCCGGGAAGTGTTCGGAAAAAATCAGCGTTATGCGCATGTCGGAGACAATCCGCACGCCGACTGTCGCCGTGCAAAACAGTTTGGGTTCACCCCGTTTTTCTATCAAAACGTGCATGACGCCGGTGCGCCGTACCGGCCGCAGGATATGTCAGCAGTCACCGGCAGCCTTTACCGCGGCATCGTCAATGCGAAAATCCACAGCGGCGCGGCACAGTATTCAAAGGAATATGAATACGGATACATTTACGGCGGGCTGTTCGTGACCGGCTACTGCAAATTTATCCACGAACGCGCCGAAAAAACGGCGGCGGACAAAATTTTGTTTTTATCCCGCGACGGCGCGGTGCTGCAAAAAGCATATTGCCGGCTTTTTCCCACAGCGGCGGGCAGGACGGTTTATGCCTATTGGTCGCGGCTTGCTGCGGTCAAGCTCACCGCCGGCCATTATAAACAGGAATATTTCAACCGGTTTTTGCTGCATAAAGCGGATGGCGGGGAAACTGTCGGACAGGCATTAATGGGAATGGAACTGCAAAAAATGCTGCCGGCGCTGTGCCGGACGCTCCGTTTGCGGGAAGAAATGCCGCTGACGCATAAAAGCGCCCAAAACATCCAAAAATATTTAATGGATCACTGGGAAGAGGTGCAGGCCTGCTATGCCTGCCAGACACAAGCGGCCAAAGCCTATTACAGTGCGATTTTAAAAGGATGCGACCTCGCACTCGCCGTGGATATCGGCTGGGCGGGCAGCGGCGCCGTGATGCTAAATGACGCCGTCGGGTCCTTATGGGGATTGCCCTGCAAAATAACAGGTGTTTTGGCGGGCACCGAAACCGCACACAGTGCGCAGCCGGACGCGATGGAGACCTTTTTTCTTAACGGACAGCTGTGCAGCTATCTGTATGCACAGGACCACAACCGGGATTTATGGAAATGGCACGACGCGGGACAAAACCACAATCTGTATTGGGAGCTGTTGCTTGGTGCGCCGGAGGGAAGCTTGATCGGCTTTTATCCCGATCCTGCCAGCCGGCCGGTCTGCCGGTTCAAGCCCGCGCCCGCGCATGCCGAAAAGATTCGTGCGATTCATCAGGGCATTTTGGATTTTGTGGAGGATATGATCGCTGTGCAGCGGCGGCTTTGCATTGATATTTCCATCAGCGGCAGGGATGCCTATGCGCCGATGCTGCTGGCAACAGCGCAAAAAAACCGCGCATTTATGAAAGATTTGGAGGCGCTTTTGGATGCAGAACACATCGTGTGAAAACACGCCGCAGCTTGTTTTATATCATGCGGTCAGTTCTTATCAGCTGCTGGAAGTGATGCTGCACCGCATGGTTTATCATCCAAACGACAAGGCTGTGCTGCTTTTGCCGGATTTCATCATCAAAAAATATCCGCAATACAAAAAGCTCGTTTTCCGGCGCTTTTTCAGTGCGGTTTATCTGTTCCCGTATTTGCAGATCCCGCAGGAAAGTGAAGAACAGGTCACGGCGGATGTGCGTCGGTTTTATGAACAGACTGTGCCATACGCAATCGAGGATTTTTCGCGTGTTTATGTGGCGGGCGCGCATTTTTTCTTTTCGCTTTATCTGATTGAAAGGAAAATCCCGTTTTATTTTTTTGAAGATGCCGCCGGTGTTTTCAGCAAACCGGCAGTGCTGGACACCGCTTTGCGCCGCACATTCCCGCTGCATGCCAAAATCGCCCGCCGGCACGGGTTGTTTTCAGGGGAAAATCCGCTGGTTTTGAAAATCATCCTTTTAAAAAGCGCCCAGAGCGTCCCGGTGGATGACGCAATGTTTTGGGATTTTTCGGTGGAAAAAACGCTGCAAAGTCTGCCGGATGCAAAGCGCCGCCGCGTTATCCGGCTGTTTTTGCGCCGCCGTTTGCACACCAAAGCCGACGCGATTCTTTTGACCCAGCAGTTTTCCAATCTTGGGATCATGGATGAAAACGAACAAAAAAAGCTTTATCAAAACCTTAGAAAAGACGTTTTGCACGATGTTTCACTGCTGATCAAAAAACATCCAGACGACACCGTGGACTATCGGGAAATCTTCCCAAACGCGCAGATCTTAAAGCCGATTTTCCCGGCGGAACTGCTGCCGTTTGTTTTTTATAAACGCCCCAAACGGGTATATACATTTGATTCCGCAAGCTGCGAGAATTTAAAAGGACATTTTATCATTCGGAAAATCAGGAGGGAAGAGCATGCCGGATAAAAAGGTGCTGCTGATCGCCAATTCCGTTTATCAGCTGTTCACGGCGGTGCATCTGCGGCTGTCGATATTAAAAGACTGCCATGCCGAGATTTTATTGACCGATATCACCCCACAGATGAAAGAAGACATGCCGCGTCTTGTTGGGACAAAACTGTTTGATCGGGTGCTGTTCGGGCAGATCAAGGATTTTAACCGGCAGTATATGCAGGGGAACACGCAGCAGATCACCGACGGCTATCAAAACAGCGAACAACTTTTCCGCTTCGCGCTCAGCGACACGTTAGCAAAAGATTACGATGCTGTTTATTTTGCAAATTTCGACACCTTTGTTCGGATGCTGGCATACAGGCTGTATGAACAGCCGTGCCGGTTTATCTGCTATGAGGACGGTTTTTCCTCCTATGTGATCAACTTTTTAAGAGAAGACCGCGCGGCGATCAATCGCCATCCCGATGGGATCAAAATCAAGGACAAGCTGGAATGCGTCATGCTGTATGAACCGCATCTTGCCATGCGGCAGGACGGGGTGCCGAATGTGCGTCTTCCAAAAATCGACCGGAACAACGAACGGCTCAGAACGGTTCTCAACACAATTTTTGATTATCAGCCGCCGACAAGAGAAGTGGATTTTGTTTTTTTGGAACAATCCTTTCGTGCAGAGGGCATTCGCACCAACGATATTGAATTGATGCAGATTTGCCAGCAGACGGTCGGAGCCGGACGTTTTGCCGTGAAACCCCACCCGCGCAACACCGACAACCTGCCTTTTCAGCTCGGACTGACCAGAAAATATCCCACAAAGGTACCGTGGGAACTGTATCTTTTCAATGCCGATATGCGCGGTAAAACGATCATTACCGTTTGTTCCAATGCGGCGCTGACCGGCAGGATCGTTTTCAATATGGATATCAACACGGTGATGCTCTATCCTCTCTTTGAAGGAAAGGTGCTCTGGCAGGAGGACGCGGCTTTGTTTCGCTATTTGAAAAATTTTGAACGGCAGTTTGCGGGCCGCAATTATTATGCGCCCAAAACACTGTTTGAACTGGAAAACATTTTGCATTATCTGGGAGGACACCATGAACGGACAAGTTAAGGTTTCGGTGATTATTCCGGTGTATCAGGTGGAAAATTACCTGGAACGCGCGGTGGATTCGGTGCTGGAGCAGACCCTTTCGGACCTGGAGATCATTTTGGTGGACGACGGCAGCGAGGATGCTTCCGGACGCATCTGCGACGATTACAAACGGGAATATCCCGACCGCATCAAGGTGATCCATAAGCAAAACGATGGGTTGGGGATGGCGCGCAACACAGGGGTCAAAGCATCCTGCGGGGAATATATCGCGTTTTTGGATTCCGACGACACGGTAGAGCCGGATATGTATGAAACAATGTATGAAAAAGCGGTGGCAGGAGACGAAGACATCGTCATGTGCGATGTGCAGATTCTTTATGTGGCGGAAAACAAAACCTCCGTTTCGGTGTGTTACCCCACGAAAGAGATCGATATTTCCGATTATATCGCAAACGGCAACAACATCACCTACAGCGTCAACAAGCTGTACCGGCGGCGGATCTGGGAGGAAAACCGATATGAAAAAATGCTGTTTGAGGATATTGCGCTGATTCCCGCGATCATGACCAAATATCCGCGGATCGGCTATGTGCAAAAGGCGTTTTATCATTATTACCGGCGGCCGAACACCATTTCAACTTCTTTTGTGGGCGCCATGGTGGATATCAAACGCGCCTTTCAGGCCTTTATCGACAATAGCAACCCTGCTTACCGGCAAGAGGTGATTTACTGCACCGCAAAGCAGCTATATTGGAATATGACGCAGTCGCGTGTGTTGTTTCAGGCGGATTTTATCGATCTTTTAAAAGAAAACAAAAAGGATTTTTTGCTCAACACTTATATTGAAAAAGATAAAAAAATCAAAAAGATACTGGATTTTATCGATAAACCGGTCATACCGGAACGGTTGATTTGCGTGTGTTTATCCGGCGAAATACCCGACGCGCACAAGGAGGCACTAGGCGCGAATTTTCCAAATGCCGAGCTGGTGGAAATCCGTTCGGTATCGGATCTGCCGCAGGATCTGCCCGATGCGGTGCGCACGGCACTCACACAAAACCGTTTGGAATTTGTGGAAGAATATTTTGCGCTGCGGCTTTTGTGTGAAAAAGGCGGAATCGTGTTGCAGCGGGATATGTGTGCGATGCTGTGTTTAAAAAAACTGCGGTTGTATCCCGCGTTTTTCGGCTTTGCGGACGATCAGTCGCTGGTTAGCGGCTGCTATGGCGCTTTGCCGCAGCATTATTTGATCCAGGCGCTGCTTGCTACCTATGAAGCCGAAAACATCTATAACAAGGCGTTTTTGCCGTTTGCCGAACGGCTGCGGGATTTTCTGATGCTGCATTTCGGACTCAAAGCCAACGGGCGGCGGCAGATGCTGAAAAAGGAAATCCCCGTGTTTTTGCCGAATGTTTTGGCCTATGATATGCAGGATGGGGAAAACTGCTGCAAAAAGGCGGAAAGCATGGCGCTGGAGGGGTATGAGATCGTCAGCGACAGCGTTTTGAAGATGTGGTCGGACAAACTTCTGGAAAATTGGAATTTATATAAACAGGAAAGAAATAAAAAACCGGACGGCGGCAAAAAAACAGCGCCGCGTCCGGATTTGTCGACAACGGCGTTAGCGGAACAGGAATTGGAACGCCGCGTGCGGGAAGTGGTGGATACCTATGAACAATCCACCTGTTGGAAGTTAACCAAACCGATTCGGGCGCTTGCCAGGTTGTTCGGAAAATAAAAAGGAGGAAAAGTATGCGGGTTGTTGCGGTGATTCCGGCGCGTTACCGTTCGAGCAGATTACAGGGTAAGCCTTTGGCGGATATTTGCGGCCGGCCGATGATCTGGTGGGTTTACAGCAGAGTTAAAAAAGCTTGCGGTATCGACGCCGTTTATGTTGCGACAGACAGCGAAAAAATCAGAGAAACCTGCGCGGATTACAAAATTGCGTGTCTTTTAACATCGGATAAACATCCGACCAGCACACAGCGGCTGTATGAAGTGGCGCAGAAGATTCCGGCGGATGTGTATATCTGTGTCAACGGCGACGAACCGTTGATCGATCCCAAAACGGTGGAGCAGATCATCCCATCTCCGGATAAACCGTTTTTTGCAGCTAACTTAATGACGAAAATCGATTCGCCGGTGCAGGCAATGGACGATACCAACATCAAAGTGGTGACCGATACGGACGGAAACGCGCTGTTCATGTCCAGAAGTCCGATCCCGCACCCGAAATCCAGCATTCATTTTGATTATTACAAGCATTTAGGGGTTTTGGCCTATTCCAAAGCGGCGCTGCAGTTTTTTGCCGAAACGCCAAAAGGCCAGGTGGAATCCATCGAAGATATCAACGAACTGCGGTTTATCGAACACGGCAAAAAGCTGAAAATGATCCCGGTGCAGGCGCAGACGCTGTCGGTGGACACGCCGAAGGATTTGGATTATGTGCGCCGGGTGATCAAAGAAAAACTGGAAACGGGGGAATGGGCGTTGTGAGTATTCAGATTCTTGACTGTACGCTGCGCGACGGCGGCTATATCAACGACTGGCAGTTTGGCACAAAAGCGATCCGGGCGATTCTGGATAAATTGGACCGCGCCAATATCGATATTATCGAATGCGGTTTTTTGACCGGCATGGTGGAGCTGCCCGGCAGTTCTTTGTTCCAAAGTATTGAACAGGTCAATGCACTGCTGCCAAAACGCCGGCGCAATTCCATGTATGTTTGTATGATCGCCATTGGGGAAAAGGAATTGCACCCATCGGCGCTCGCGCCGTATGACGGGAAAGGTGTCGAGGGGATTCGTTTGACCTTCCATAAGCATGAGATCAAAAAGGCGATGGAATGGGCCGGTATGATCATGGAAAAAGGGTATAAGGTTTTTATGCAGCCGGTCGGCACGGTATTTTACAGCGATATGGAACTGCTAAATTTGGTCGAACAGATAAACCTTTTGCATCCGTATGCTTTTTATATTGTGGACACGCTTGGGAGCATGTACCGCAACGAGGTGTCCCACCGGTTTTATCTGATCGATGAGAACATGCATCCGCGCATCCACATCGGCTTTCATGCGCATAATAATTTGCAGCTTGCCTTTTCCAACGCACAGGTGCTCGGAAAAATCCAGACCAAACGGACGCTGATCCTGGATGCGTCGGTCTATGGCATGGGACGCGGCGCCGGCAATCTGCCGACCGAACTGATCACACAGTATATCGACCGAAAGATCGATTCACGGTATGACGTGACGATGGTCATGGATATTTATGACGAGTATATCAGTGCGATCCGCAAGGAACATGAATGGGGGTATACGCTGCCGTATCATATTGCGGCCAGCAGCGTGTGCCATCCCAATTACGCGTCGTATCTCATCAACCGGCAGACGCTGACCATGAACGATATCAAAAATATCATTCAGTCGATTCCAAAAGAATACAAGGTTTTATACGATCAAAAACTGATCGAACAGCTTTATTCCCGTTACCAGAGCAAAAAGATCGACGACAGCGAGGCGGTGAGCCGTATTGCACAGATGATTGCCGGGAAAACGGTGCTTTTATTGGCGCCGGGCAAAAGCCTTGCGTCAAAATATGAAAAGATTCAAAGCTATATCAAAAGCGAAGACCCCTTTGTGATCGCGGTGAATTTTCTGGATGCGAGATACCGGACCGACGCCTGCTTTGTCAGCAATCACAAACGTCTGGACGGGATTCTGGGAGAAATGGAGGGAAACAAAAACACGCAGCTGATTTTGACCTCCAATCTGCCGCGAGTTGTCCGCCGCTGTCTGACGGTGGATTACGACCGGTATACCAACAGCGACGAGATGATTTCCGACAACGCCGGATTGATGCTGTTAAAGCTTTTGCAACGCTGCGGCGCCGGCGATATTGCGCTGGCGGGGTTCGACGGTTTTCATCACCGGCAAAACGGCAATTATTACAGCGAGGAATGGACGCTGGAAGTCGACCCTGCGGCGGTGCATGAAAAGCAAAAACGCATCGGCCGCCAGCTGGATCATTTGGCGGAATCGATGCAAATTACTTTTATCACGCCGTCGGTTTATCAAAAGCGGCAGACGGATGCCGGGGAGGCAATGCCATGACAACGAAAAAACGCGTGCTTTTGATCGTCGCCTGGAGCCTTTTGGGTGTTTTTTTGGCTTTTCTTGCCATCGGCATTTATTATGTCGTGATCTTTCAAAAAATTTTAAATGAGGTGACCACCCCGCAGGCGCAAAAAGCGGTTTATGGCGTTTATGTGCTAAAGGCGGATGCGGCGGAACGCATTGAAGACACCGCCGGGTATCTTTATGGTGTTTATCCGCATGCAGCGGGAGAAAACGAATTGCAGGAAACGAAAGAGCAGCTTGCAAACACGCTCAATCAAACGCCGGATTTTGAAGAGTATGCAGATCTGTTCGCACTGCTAGACGGGCTCAAAGCCCAGACCTGCCGTGCGATTTTGCTGGATGAGGCCTATAAGGGGAGCGTTGCCGAAACAGAAGGTTACGAATGGGTGGAAAACGGGATTCGCAAGCTCGAATCCATTACGGTGGAGCAGCAGACTGAAAAGACGCAGGAACCGACAACGGCGGCGGATACCGTAAAGCGTGATACCTTTCTTCTTTATATCAGCGGCATTGATACCTACGGCGCCTTATCCACGCGTTCGAGAAGCGATGTGAATATATTGATGGCAGTCGATCCGGCAAAACGAAAAATTCAGCTGGTTTCGACCCCGCGCGATTTTTATGTGGATTTTAACAGGACAAACGGACAAAAAGATAAATTGACCCACGCCGGACTTTATGGCGTCGCTTCGTCGATGGACGCGCTGTATCGCTTATACGGTGTCACCATCGATTATTATGTGCGGATCAATTTCAGCGGGTTTGTGGATGTGATCGACGCACTCGGCGGTGTCGAGGTTTATTCTGATACTGCGTTCACCGTTGCAGGGGTCAAAAGCTATCAAAAAGGCTATAATCAGGTCAACGGTATCGAGGCGCTGGCGTTTGCAAGAGAACGCTATCAATTTACAAACGGGGATTACCAGCGGAGCAAAAACCAGATGGAGGTCATCAAAGCAGTGATCCGCAAATGTACTTCTCCCGCCATTTTACTCAATTACACGCAGGTGATGAACGGGATTGGAAAAAGCTTTGAGACCAATATGCCGCAAAGCCGTATTATTGATTTGATCCAAAAGCAGATCACAGGTGGCGGCGAATGGCAGGTGGATACCTACACAACGCAAGGAAAGAGCGCATATCGGCAAACCTTTTCCATGCCTGGTCGCAACCTGTTTGTGATTTTGCCGGATGCTTCGTCAGTTGATGGAGGGAAAACCCGGCTGAAAGCATTGCTGGCAGGCTAAGTCCGTTTCTGTAAAAACATCCGCACCGTAGTTTTACTGTGGTGCGGATGTTTTTATGCCGTTGCTTATTATTGAAAAAAGGTTTTAAACCATACAAATGTGTGCGGCTCCAGTTTGCACGGTTTGTGTGAAATTTAGGCGAGCATGCATTTTAAAATGCAAAACCATTTACGATTGTTTTTTCTGATGCTGTATTCTGTCCTGTTTCGGAGATATTCCATAGTATTTTAAATAATTCCTGTAAAAAGTGGAATAGGTTTCAAATCCGCATTTTTGAGCAATTTTATAAAAAGGTTCATTAGAAGTCTTGACATAAATTCTGGCTGCCATAAATCTTCTTTCTCTAATCAAATCATAGTATGTTTTCCCGTAAATTTTCTTAATTGTATTGCAGATGCAACCGACGGATAAATAAACATTTTCAGAAATTCTTTTTAAAGTTATAGTGTTGAATAGATGTGAGTCAATATACGAGACAATTTTTGCGTAATTGCTGTCGGTTTCAAGAATTTTGGGAGAACCGTTACAGTCATAGATATTATTCAATTCCAAAATGATTTGCCAAAACGGAGTAAGAACAAATGCTTTTGACTGTCTTTTAAGCAAAGCTTTCAACAAGTTTTTTAGAGCCATATTGAACGATTCGGTGTCTGTTTGATCATGAAAGACTTTTATGTCTTTAGCATTCAAAAAGGGTTTTAGTAAATCATAGGTTTCATCATACTGCTGTAAAAGCTTTGACGAAAAATAGATTTCAATAAATTCAGAATTTTGGCTAAAGTAATTTGTGAATTCTTCCTTTTTGTTAGCGATGAATACATCCTTAGACCTGAGGATTTTTATTTTATCTTCACGTTGGTTTCTGCATGTTCCTTTAATGAGAATCAATATAAAATATGCTGCATCCTCGGATTGTCTGTGTATTATTTCTTGGTCAATATCGTGGTAATAATATACCTGAAAAGTAGGGTGAATAAAGCGTATATCTGTGTGAATAATTGCCAAAACCTCCTTTCAATTCATATAATTCTGCTATAAATATACCACAAAATTGAAATAATTGCAATAGAATAGTGAAATAAATGCAATAGTATGGGAAAATTTTATTTGTTATAATTAAAAAAAGATTGTGATTTTTGAAAGAGGTGATACCATTTATAACAGATTAAAACCGCTCCCCATGTTAA
Source organism: uncultured Clostridia bacterium (assembly GCA_946493765.1). GTDB lineage: Bacteria > Bacillota > Clostridia > Oscillospirales > Acutalibacteraceae > RUG11462. The sequence goes on from CAMMAZ010000050.1 coordinate 11,248, forward strand.
TGGAGAGCAACAACAAATCAAATGAAAGGCGGGGTGTATGAAAATGAAAAAATTATCGTTGGTTTTGGCTGTATTAATGCTTTTTAGTTCTATTGCTATTTCTTCCATAGTGGACGTCTCTGCAGCGGGTGAGGAGTGGACACTGGTTTGGAATGATGAGTTCAGCGGAACTGCGCTGGACACTTCAAAATGGGAAAATCTTAACACTTCTAAATTCGGCCCGCGTGCGAATGAAACGGAGGTCCAGGAAGATAACGCAACCGTTAGAGACGGCAAGTTGATTATTCAAAACGAAATTGGCGGCTGCGAGGCGGGAAGTGTCTCAAAATATACCTCCGCGCGGCTAATGACAAACGATATGTTTAAATATGGAAAGTTTGAAATCAGAGCAAAATGTGCCGAGGCAACAGGTACCAATTCTGCGTTCTGGACATGGGGATTCCCTGATGATCCTGACTACGACTTTCATTATTGGACACCAAAAGGCGATTTTGAGTGGACTTATGGCGAGATCGATATTGTTGAACGATTCAATGCGGTTGAATGGAATAATAACAATATCAGAACCATTAAGTCGCAGCTGCATTTTATCGGGGAGAATGGTAAAACAACATGGGATACCATTAAACCTGGTGATATTGCATACCGCCTGAAAGAGGGAGAAGATTTTGGAACTTCCTGGCATACTTTTACCTGTGTATGGGAGCAGGATTCCATTAAAATGTTCTGTGACGGTGTGCAGTACGGTTCTATGGATTTGAACTATACCAGTGACCAATATCCAACGGCAGATCAGTATTTGGATGTCTTTAATCAGTATTGCCAGAAGTTCATTCTTTCCGATTGGATGGGATCTTATGGACCGGTCAGCGGCAATTCAACTTTTGAAATTGACTATTTCCGCGTTTATCAAAAAGAAGGCTGCTATATAAACTATGATGCGTTCGGCACATCGGATTATAACGCGGCTAAAAAGGTACAGACTATCGATACAAATCTTGCGGTTTCCGATAATGAAGTATATTATCAGCCGGATTTGCAAGGGAATGTATCACAGATGATTTTTGATGCAGATGCTTCCTCGGTGAATTATCCGACAGCGGCGCAGGGTGCAACCTGCAACACGATTGCATCGAAAGCTGGAAGAAACGCTTTAAGAGTTAAGAGAACATCGCAATATGATAATATCAGCGTGGAATTTCCGGGAAACTACAGTACAGCTGCAAGCAATGCGAAATATTTGCGCGTCTGGGTTGCCGCAGATGAGGGAACAATGTGGTATGCCGATCAGAAGGGCGGCGTTTCTTATGGATTTAGAACCAGCGACGGAAAATATTATTTTGCAAACGGCACCGAAGGAACCAATTACTGTGCGTCCAATATATCTTACGGTGGAAATCAGTATTGGGTCGATCTTGATTCGTTGCAATTAATTGAAACGGATGTTAACAAAGCGTCTGCTTACGGCGATAGATTAAAAGATGTGAAAAACACACAGAAAATTCCGTTTTCAAGCATTGCAAGCAAAATTACTGCTGTATATGTCAATTTCGGCGTTATCTCGGGAATGGGAACCGCCACCGGTGTCAATGATTCGTACTATATTGACGATCTCGCATTTGTTAATGCAACAGCACAGCCGCAGACATCTTCTTCCACGCAGGGGCAAAGCGGAACCTACAATGTTAGCAATAATGCCTCTTTTAAATTGTTGGGAAGAGCATTTCAGGTTGGAAATACATATAGTTCGGGTCAGTCCAGCGCAAACAATAGCGTATGTTTGCCTTGGGCGGGAGACGGAATTGAATTTACAACAGTATCAGGGCAGGCAGGTACGCTGAACGTTAAAGTTGTCGTTGGCGGCTCGAATTATACGACAAGCTTCGATGCAATTGCCGACGGGCAAAAATTCGCGAGTGTACGTCTTTCAGCTTCCGGAACGTCGGATACCGTCTTTAAGGAATATACCTTGACCTTTAACAACCTTCCTGCCGGCACCAAAACTGTGCGCGTATTAAGAAGAGATAACAATTTTTATGCCGCATACACATTCATTAAGTCGGTGCAGTTTAACGGCGTATTGGGAAGTACTCCGGCTGTCCATGATTTGAAACTTGAATTTATTGGTGATTCCATCACTGTCGGCGATGGGCTGGCTACAGACGGCGGCTATAACGATATTACAAAAGCGTGGGCTTATCTAACAGCAAAAGGATTAAATGCGGAATATTCCATTATTGGAAAGGAAGCTTATAATTGCACTAGAATTGTCAGTGAAAATCATTATCCTATCTGGTCAACAAAAGCCAATCCGGTTTCGTATAATCCTACACAAAAAGCAGATATGGTGATAGTGAATCTTGGCACCAACAGAGATGCTTCAGAAAGTGAATTTTATAATCAGGCGGTTAAACTGGTCAATCAGATTAGAAGTGTACAGGGCAGCAACATCAAAGTGCTTTGGGTTTATAATATGATGACCGGGCAGTATTTGGATCAGATGAATTTGCTAAAAGCAAACGGTTATATAGTCGATGTGGTTCAATTGCCTAGAAATACGAGCGGAACAAATGGGCATCCTGATGCAAATGGTCAAATTCAAGCAGCAAATGTGCTGATTGATTATTTGAAAACGAATTATGGCTTTTCGGGTACACCGATTGCTACAACCACAACCACGACCACCACAACTACAGCTGCCGGTACAACCACCGATCCCGGCTCCGGCTCATCAGGAACGATTGACTTTGAAGACGGAAATACCGGCTTTGTTACGGCAGTCGGCACTGTGGTAGCATCGGAAATTGCGGATTACGGCGGATCCAAGGCACTGCGCGTAACACATAATGTATATGATTATAAGGAAAATGACGGATATGTGCGAATCGCGATAGATGTAGGCAGTCGTGACGAATTGTCTTTTGACGCGGCTTATGACGGGTGGAACAGCAACTGGGCGCATTACGGCATTGAGATAGACGGCGTACAGTATTGGGATTCTCAGTATGTAGGAGGTTCAATACAAAAAGGCGCGATGCAGCGGATGACGATTGGTGCAGGAACAAAGGTTTACCGTGTGGAAAATTTCAATGGAAGCTTTTTGGAACAAAAGACACTGACGGCTGCAGACATAAGGACGATTGACGCATTGCTGATCAGACCGTCCAACCATATTGACGGACAAAAAGTTTATGTGGACAATATTTCTGCACAGATTCCCGGAACGTCTGGAACAGTCAATTCAACAACAACTACAACCACAACCACCACAACGGCAACTACAGCTGCCGGTACAACCACCGATCCCGGCTCCGGCTCATCAGGAACGAT
>CAMMAZ010000051.1 GCA_946493765.1 uncultured Clostridia bacterium
ATTCTACCATAAGGGGGTGTGTTTTTCTATTGTCCGTTTTTACTGGACCTGTTCAGATAACAGCCGGGGTTTAAATTTGTCTAGGTATCACTCCTTTTTCCCACCGTTTTATAAAATAACAGACCAATAATCGCCACGAGTAGTTCAGTCGCGGGAAAAGCGCACCAAACGCCCTGTATCTGAGCCAGGAAAGATAACAAAAACGCCATTGGAATTATAACTGCAAAGCCGCGCAGGATGGAGATCATGTGCGCCGGTTTTGGATGCTCGGTAGAAGTAAAATAGATCGACAAAACAATATTGAACCCGGCAAACGGACAAGCAATAAAATACAGTCGCAGTCCTTGTGTGGCAATGCTTTGCAGCATTTGGTTTTGCTCGCTGTTGAAAATACCGGTAATCTGTGAAGCGAAAAGGAATATTCCGGTATAGATAAAGGCAGAAAGCAGCAACATGGTCGTGATGGCATATCGAAAAATCGCCTTGACGTTCTTCTCATTTTTCATGCCATGGTTCCGGCTGATGAGCGGTTGTATACCCTGTGCGATTCCCGTGTAAATGGCAATGACCACCAAAGATAAATTAGCGATTACACCATAGGCCGCAACACCGACATTGCCCTGGAGTTTTAGAATAATGGCATTAAACACGATTATCACAATGCCGGAAGATACCTCTGTGACCAATGACGGCACGCCGCTGGAAAGAATATTGCGTAATAGTCGTGCTTCCGGTTTGCATTTTATAAAATGAAACCGGTTTCTTCTGTGGATGAAATGCACAGACAAAATCAGCATACTGATAACCGGCGCCAGCCCCGTGGCAAAAACCGCACCGAAAATCCCCATTTTGCAGGGAAAAATAAATACCCAGTCCAGCACGATATTGGACATACTGCCGCCGATCATCGCCGCCATGGAAAGCTGCGGTGCGCCGTCGTTACGAACAAAGCACAGCAGCGTATTATTCATCAAAAAGGCAGGTGAGAACAACAAAATCACCTGCAAATAAGTTTTGGACATATCAAACACAACCCCATCCGCGCCGAAAAGCGAAACGATGGAGCCGGAAAAGAAAATGCCAACCACCACAAAAAATACGGCGAAAACAGCAGCAAGATATACCGCATTGGTAAAAGCGCGATTCGCGGCAGCATCCTCTTTTTGACTCTTTAGAATAGAATATTGGGTTCCGCCGCCCATACCGATCATCAGTCCACTGCCGTGAATAAAACTATAAATCGGGATTGCGAGATTCAAAGCTGTAAGCCCGTTTGTTCCAAGCCCTTTGGACACAAAAAAAGTATCGGCCAGTATATAACAGGACAACCCGATCATCCCTAAGACATTTAAGGATACATATTGAACAAAATTGCGAAAACAATTTGTTGTTTTCATTGTTTGAAACCTCCGTTTTACTGGCCTTGCGTTTTTATTTCCCGTTTTGTGTTCACAAGTTCGATCGCTGTTTTTCCGGTCATATGCTGAACACGCATTTCCAACATACACAGCGGATCCCATTCCCAATCAATCGCTTTTTGCCGGTTCCCCTTTGCGTCGTGCGGCGCATACTTGATTGCCAGCTTTTCGATAGCGTCCCGTTTTTCGCGTTCTTCCTCCAAAATCCGGATCGTTCCGAAAACGATCACGCTTCTAAAATAGCTTGTGTATGCTTCCGGCACGACCTGATCTTTATCGATCACGCAAAAGGATGCTTTGGGATTGCGGCGGATCGCGTCTAGTTTGTGTCCGCTTTTGGCACTGTGAAAATATAGCTTATCTCCGTCGTAGACATAACTGAGCGGCACCGCATAAGGGTAGCCGCCATCTCCATCCAAGGCAAGCACACCACTGGTTCCCCGCCGCAAAACCGCATCGCACTCTTCTTTTTGCAGCATCTGCTTTTTTCTGCGCATTTGTCGAAACATAAAATCTCCACCTTTATGCAATCCATTTTCATAAAATATCGACACGAAAAAGCGACAAAAAAATAAAGCATTGATTTTCATGTCTTCAAAGGCCTTACGACATGAAACCAACGCTAAACGCTTCCCCGGCGGCAAGCAAAACCTAATTTTGTTTTTTAGATTATACCATTCCTTTTCAGGCTTGTCAATAGTCATTTATTGATTTTCAGTCACCGGCAACCGGGAAACAAAAGTTTTTCGGCTACCGGTGATTTTGCAAAATACTTATCCGATCTTTGCACGCAACGCATCGATTGCCGCCTGCAAAAAAGAATCGGTTTCATCGGTCAAAAAATAATAATGACTGCTTTCATAGTCGGAAAGGGTACATTTGACATCCGGCTGAATGCCGACGTCATGATAACTTTCTCCGTTTTTGTCGACAATCTCACCAGTAGTGAATTTCACCGAAGAACCATCCAGCAGATCATAGGTGGTTTGGACGATTCCCTTGCCGTAGGTCGTAGTACCGACGACGATCCCCTTTTCATAATCGCGGATATTCATGGTGAAGATTTCGGAAGAAGACGCGGTGTTCCCGTTGACGATCACCGCCATAGGCAGGTCGATCGCATTGCGGTCGGAGCGGTTGTCGACTTCCACGTCGCCGTTGGCATACCGCACACGCACCAGATCTCCCTCCGGCAGCAGTTTATCCAGCATTTTGGCACAGGTATCCACCAGTCCGCCGCCGTTATCCCGCAGATCAAAGATCAGACCCTTGACATCCGCCTCTACCAATGCATCCACTGCCTTGTCAAATGCATCATAAGTCAAATCATTGAATGTGGAAATTTGAATATAACCGAAATCATCGATCTGCCGCCATGTGACCGGATCAATCTGATAATAATCCAGTGTAACGGTTTTTTTAAGTTCTTCTTCACCGCGCCGCACCGTTAAGGTAATCGTGTCGCCTACTTCTCCGGCGATCGAATCGATCAGCGCACCACCGTTTTCCGCTGTGAGCGCTTCCCCGTTGATGGATGCCAGCACGTCGCCTTTTTGTATATCCGCATCATGCGCCGGACAGTCGCTGTAGACTTCAACAACGGTATATTCCTTTGTATCGGGATGCAGCGCCGCCACAATACCAATCCCTGCAATAGAAGACTGACCGGCATAATAATCATCCCACGCTTCCTTTTCCGTATTGCTCATATACTGCGCATAATCGTCTTCCAGCACGCTGACATAACCTCTGGCCGCCATATCTGACGCGCTTTCGTGATCGATGCCATCCAGTGCATAGCGGCCGGTGAGCGTGTCGATGGAACACATCTTATGCAGAAATGCAAGCTGCCGCGGCAGATCCGTTAAATCGACGCCGAGCACCAACATGGTGCCAACAAACGTGACCGCCATAATCGCCAAAACGGCAACAATACGAAGCAGAATTTTTTTTACCTTTTGTTGCAAAACGCTCACATCCTTTGATGAAAAATGGTCCAAAACCGATGGTTTTGGACCATTTAAAATGCTGATCGGACAGTGGAAGATTAATATCCACTATAGAATTGCATGGGATTGACCGCATAGCTATTAACGCGAATTTCAAAATGCAGGTGTGCACCGCTTGAATTACCGGTACTGCCGACATAGCCGATCACTTGGCCCTTTGTTACCTCTTCTCCCTCTGAAACCAGCAACGCGCTGCAATGCGCATACAACGACGCATAGTTATTGCCGTCAATATTACCGTGATTGATGATCATATGATAACCATAACTATAATTTAAGGTTCTGGAACGAATGACCACGCCGTCGGCAATCGCATAGATTGGTGTCCCATAGGCGCCGCCGCTGGTGATATCTGTTCCGGTATGTCCCGCATAGCCGCCATAGCCGCAGGAAATATACCCGCCGCCCGCATAAGGCCAAACAAAGTCCATGCTGGACAGCACACGATTGGGTTCACTTTGGGCAGCAGCACGAATCGCTTCTTCCCATTCTGCCTGCAACTGCGCTTTCTGCGCTTCTATTTTTTCCGCTTCGCTTTCCAGATCGCTTTCTTCAGACACATAGCTATTATATGTGCTCTGCGCGTTATCATATTCATCATCCAGTTCATTTTGTTTTGCAACCAGCGTCTGTTTTAACGAATCGGTTTCCTCTTTTTTATTCTCCACGTCCGCTTTGAGCTGTTTGATTTCCACCAACTCATCATTCATCGTTTCCATCAGCTGCGTGTCGTGGTCGGAAACGCCGCGCATCAATTCCGCTTTGGCAAGAAAGTCGGAAAGATCCTCTGCACTGAGCAACACCTGCAAAGTGTTGTTGGTGCCTGCAATATAAATCGCTTTAAGCCGTTCTTTAAGTAGTTCCCTCGTGTCTTCGATCGCCTGCGTTTTCTCATCGATCTGTGCTTCAGCTTCTTCGATCTGTTCCTCCAGATCCCAGATCTGGCTGTTGACAAGGTCGATCTGATCCTGCAGATTGCTGATCTTGTTTTCGATCTCGTTCATCAACTGCTGAGACTGATTTTTATCATCCTGCAGATTATCGATCTTGTTTTCGATCTCTTGCTGTTCCTGTTCATATTCCTCGATCTGATCCTTCAATTCGGAAGCGGACATCGCCCGTGCTTCAAACACCGACGATTGCGGCGCGATAAATCCGCAGGTCAAAATCAGTGCAAAAACCAAACCAAAATAAACAGATTTTTTTAAAATATTAGAAAACATTCAGTGCACTCCCTTCACGTCTCAAATATTTCCCAATTGAAATCAAACTGCCAAGGCAACCGGCAAGCACGCCGATCACACAGAACCCAACAAGGATTTGCCACCAGACCTGCGAAAAACCGATCGCGTCAAACGACATGATTTTTTGCACCTGATTGATGGTCATCCGATAAGCAAAATAGAGAATACCCGTTGATAACGCAGCGGAAATAAGCCCGAATACCATGCCTTCCACCACAAATGGGAACCGCACGAAATTGTTCGTTGCACCCACCGCTTTCATAATGCTGATTTCCAGCTTTCTGGAATTCATGGTAATGCGGATGGTATTAGCGATAATCACCAACGCGGTGACCAGCAACAAAGCAATTACCCAGAAGCCGGCGACATTCACAACCCGCTGAATCCCTGAAATTCTTTGGGTTAACTCATACGATTCATTGATATGATCGACTTTATCAATTTGTTCGATTTCATCAATGATTCTGGAATACTGCCTTAAATCTTGAAAAACTGCATCATCAAAACTGACCTGTACGCCATAAGGTAAAAAGCTTGCATCCTCGTCTTCCAGAACGGTAAACAGTTCCTCGTAGGAATCGCCCATGCTGTCGATAATCTCATTCATGCCATCCTCCGGCGTTTTGAGCAGCGTCGTTTTCACATTGTCCAGCTGCGCGATTTCCCTTTCCACCGTTTCAGCTTCCACTTGGGTCGTGTTATCTTCCATATATACCAAAACGACATTGTTATCCTGCAGCGTTCCCATCGCTTCTTCGACGTTTAATGTGAACAAAAAGGCTGCGCCGATGAGCAGCATACAGGCCACCAGCACGACGATCGAGGCGACCGACATCAAACGGTTGACCCAGATATTTTTCAAACCCTCGACAACCAGATATTTAAAACTTCGGAACTTCATTACACTACCCCTTCGGCATTATCGGCAACAATACTGCCGTTTTCCAGCATGATGACCCGCCTTGCATAATCCCGCACCAGCTGGTGGTCGTGTGTGACCATTACAACAGTGGTTCCCCTGCGGTTGATTTCGGTTAACAGATCCACAATTTCATAGGACAACTCCGGGTCGACATTTCCGGTCGGTTCATCCGCGATAATCAGCGACGGATTATTGACCAGCGCACGCGCAAGACCGACACGCTGCTGTTCACCACCGGACAACTCCTGGGGGAAATTGCGTGCTTTTTGCCCCAAACCTACCAAAGCTAATGCATGGGAAACTTTCCGGCGAATCTGCTGGCGCGACGCGCCGACGACCCGCAGCGTGAATGCAACGTTATCAAACACATTCATGTTTTGGATCAGGCGAAAATCCTGAAACACAATACCCATGGTCCGGCGCAAATACGGCACTTCCCGCTTTTTCATTTGAGCCAGCTTATAACCGTTAACAATGATCTCGCCGGTGTTGGGCGTTTCCTCCCGCATGATTAATTTTGCAAAAGTGGATTTACCCGCGCCGGATGACCCGACAACGAAAACAAAATCCCCTTTATAAATCTTTATATTCACATCATGCAACGCGGGCGGTTCCTTGGGCGAATAGCTTTTGGAAACACCCTTGAATTCGATCAGCGGCTGCCCGCTTTCGATATCGATGACTTCGCGTTTGATGCTCTCCACTCCCCATCTGATAGAATCAACACAAAACAGCAAAGAAGCAGACCATAATGAACATTTTAATCATCCGTCATCCGTCTGCTTTTTTACTTTTATAAAATTAATATTTAACCGGACTGGAATTGAGATATTTTTTGACCATTAAAGCGATTTTAAAAACAATCGCATGCTCAAACTCACGCAAATCCAATCCTGTGAGTTTTTTGATTTTTTCCAAGCGGTAAACCAGTGTGTTGCGGTGCACAAACAATTTGCGCGAGGTTTCGGAAACATTCAGATTGTTTTCAAAAAATTTCTGAATGGTAAATAACGTTTCCTGATCCAAACTTTCGATGGATCCGCGTTTGAACACTTCCCGCAAAAAGGTTTCGCACAGTGTGGTCGGCAGCTGATAGATCAGCCTTGCAATTCCTAAATTGTCATAGCTGACAATGGTCTTCTCGGTATCAAATACCTTGCCGACCTCCAGGGAAATCTGCGCTTCTTTAAAGGATTTTGCAAGATCGCGCAGACCGTTGACCACCGTGCCGATACCGACGACGCAGTGGGTATAAAATTCGCCGGATAATGTGTCGACGATCGAACGCGCCAATTTTTCCAGATCGCGCGTTTCGACATTGCCGTTGGTGCTTTTCACCAAAGCAATCTCATTTTCATTGATGTTGATAATAAAATCCTTTTGCTTGTCCGGGAACAGGTTCTGCACCACATCATAAACCGAAACGTCGTTTTTGGTCATGATTTTGATCAGCAGCACAACATGCGACTGTTCCACATTAAACCGGAGTTCTCTTGCCTTGATATAAATATCCCCTGGGAGAATGTTATCCAAAATAATGTTTTTGATAAAATTCGCGCGATCGTATTTCTCGTCAAAATATTGTTTGACATTGGCAAGCGACACCGCCGACAACTGCACAAATTTGATCGCCTGCGGATCCGTTCCCTCGACAAACATGATATATTCCGGTTTGCCTGTTGTGCCGAACGGCTTATAGGTATAGTTGCCCCTGGTAAACACCTCAGACGAACTTAAAATATCGGCGGATGTGATATCCACCGGTTCACCGACCATTCCCAATTCACTGCAAGCGATAATGGTGAACGTTTCGTCGACAACGCCAACCGTGCGGTCAATCGCGTCCCGCATTTGATGGACGATCCCCTGAAAAAGTCGATTAGACATAGGTAACAAACTCCTTCGGTTTTTTTGGTTAAATATGAACACATAAATTTGTCTGCTGTATACATATTACACAAATCCAATCAATTTTTCAAGTGAAAATTAAAAAAAAACTTGAAAATCGCCTTAAAAATATTACAAAATTGACATAATTAATGTTTTGTTCATAATTCATAAAGAGCTGTCCAGTTTTTTTGCCAATTTTTATAAATAAATATTTTGTACTTTTTTAACAAAGTGGTTCTGATCTTTTGTTGATATGGCAAAATATGGTCCTTCATGGCAGGTTTTGCGATGGAATGTTGTGGTAATTCAAAACGAAACACGTTATAATAGAGGAAAAGTTTGAAAAAGGAGATCCGGATGGAAAATGTTTAAACGCGACAAAGATAAAAAAATGCTGTTGCAAATCGGGGTGGAACAGATCAGGGAAAACCCCAATCAGCCCAGACGTATTTTTGATGATGCCAAGCTGTCGGAACTGACGAAAAGCATCCAGCAATATGGGGTTTTACAGCCGCTTTGCATTCGTTTAAATGGGAAAAATGAATATGAGCTGATTTCCGGCGAACGCAGGCTCCGGGCGGCAAAGGCCGCTGGACTGCGCACGGTACCGTGCATACTGCAAAATATCGACAGTCAAAATTCATGTTTGATTGCACTGATTGAAAATTTGCAGCGCGAAGATTTGTCCTTTTTTGAACAGGCGAAAGGGATTGAACGACTGATCACCGATTATGGCATGACCCAACAGGAAGCGGCGCAGAAATTATCATTGTCGCAGTCTGCGGTGGCCAACAAGCTTCGTCTTTTGCGGCTTTCTCCGAACATGCAGGAGCGCATTGAAAATTTGAAGCTGACTGAACGGCATGCGAGGGCGCTGCTTCGCATTTGCAGCGAATACCAACGGGAGATTGCATTAAACGAAATTATCGTCAAAGGCTACAACGCCGCAGAAACCGACGCATATATCGATCGTCTGCTGGCGCCGGAGGAAACAAAACCGGTTAATAAGATGGTAGTCAAGGATGTACGGCTGTTCGTCAATTCCATTAACAAGGCGATCAATGTGATGAAAATATCCGGTATTGATGCAAAATCCGAGCGCAGCGAAACTGAAAAATATATTAAATACACTGTGATTATTCCAAAGCGCAAATGCGACGCATAATGAAAAACACGCAAAAACCTGTTCCGTTCATCTCGGAACAGGTTTTCTTATTGTTTGCATTTGACCTATGCATCCATCGGCCGCCCAAGCTGGACGTCATACTTTGCAATATACTGCCGCAAAAGCAGTGAGTCTTTTAAATCGATTTTGCCGTTTTTATAAACATCTGCCGCAGCTTCATTAATCTGCACGGCATAGTTTGCAACAAACTGACGCAAAAGCAGTGAGTCCCGAGAATTGATTGCTTGATCCCCATTCAGATCGCCATAAGGCGTTTCATCATCTGCCGGTTCTGTCGAGGACGCCGTCGATTCCGTCGGCGTCGCGCCGGTTTCGATATACGGCGCCGAAACATAGACGGTTCCGGAATAAGGGCCATAGGTATAAGCCATCAGGCAAACATGGAACGCTTTCACATCTGCGGCAGATTTTCCTTCCGGCACCCAGGTTTCCAGCGGATAACTGATCGTGCATACGCCGCCTTCATAGTGCACCAGTGATTTGTCATCGTTTAAATGTGTCCCATTGCCCAGATCCGCTTTAATCGTTGCGCCCTCGCCTTCGGTGAAATCGATGTAGACATCATAGCTGATTTCATCAACACCGGCTTCCACCGCCTGATTATAGAGCGTTTCAAAATTTTGCATATCCATATAGATCTGTCCGTTGGCGGAAACGCTTCCGGAAGATTCGGCGATGTTGGCGATTCCCCGATAATACGGATTGGAAAGGCCTTCCGCCCCCCAACCGCCGGATAAGCGGACCGGCGTTTCATGATTCGGGAAGCTGACGGACGGTTTGGTTGTTTCCGACGGATCGACGGTTGTTCGTTCGGTGGTCGACACCGGCACATATTCCTCTTTTGCGGTGTTGATAATCACCTGCATCATGTTGTCGTCCACCCAGGAAAGCTTACGGCGATCCAGCACCTGCATATTGCCGCCGTCGTCCCAGATGAAGCATTTTAAACCATAGGACGCCGCGGTTCCAAAATATGCTTTTGCCCAGGCCGCTTTTGTCGCAGACGGCACGTTTTTATTCAGGCCGCATTCGCCCATGAGCACCGCGACCCCTTTGCGGGTGAAATAATCAGAAATCGCGCTGAAATAGCTGTGATATTCCGCCGTATCGGTATTACCGGAATACCAGTGAATGTCATAGATCACATGATCGTCATTTTCCGGAATCCATACCTTTTCATATTGGTGCGCATACCACTGCGCGCCATAGGTTGGAAACATCAAATAACGTTTATCGTTGTTACCGCCGGAATTGCGCACCACTTCATGAAACGCCTGATACAACTGGTTTTGATGCTCAAAATAATATTCCTGATGTCCCCACCAATCGTTATCGCCGAGCATTTCATTGCCGGCTTCCAAAATCAGCTTTTCATCATAGTCCTTAAACGCATCGGCAATGCAGGCCCAGATTTGAGTATATTTCTCCACCATGGCGTCCCAGGTCTCACCGGTCGCCGCAAGGTCCAGCCACTGCTTATCGTCGTGATGCATGTTCACGACCACATACATATCATGTTTTTGCGCATAGGATACGACCTCTTGGATTCGATCGATCCAATCCTGCCGCACGGTGTAATTTCCGTCTTCATCCTGGATAGTGAATTTATACCAGGTCGCCGGGATGCGCACGGCGTTGAATCCGGTTTGCGCAACTTTATCAAACATTTCCTGCGTTGTCACCGGATTCCACCAGTTGGTTTCAGCAAATTCCGGCGTTAAATCCGCATTATCCTCCGGCCAGGGCCGCTGCCCCGCCGAATCGCAGGATTCAAAGGTATTGCCAAGATTCCATCCGGCTGTGATATCGCGGACAAAATCGATTGCCGACTGCGAAAACTGTTGTCCATCCTCGGCCAGCACTGCAGGCGCTACGCCGAACGCCAGACAAAGAATCAGCAAAAGGCTGATGCCGCCACAAATTCCTTTTTTGATGTTCATGGTTCTTTTCCCCGCCCCATTTTTCATTCAAATTTTTGCGTTTGACCGCACTTATTTGTCATTATAATCGTTGGATCACGCTTTTGTAAACCCTTTTATATCAAGTGTTTTTAACTTTAGTGAAGTCGCCTAAAAAGATGTTCATAAATTGTGAATTTGCAACGATAAAAAAGACAAAAATTCCCGAAAAGTGAGAAATCTTTTCGGGAATAATCTGTTTATTCAAATGTGTCAATTAACTCCGCGACATACATGCGCACCCGCATGACATCTGAGACGGTAACCTTCCCATCCTTATTGACATCCGCTGCCGTCATATCCAGTTCATCGTCGCCAATCAGTTCCGCAACATACTTGCGAACCTCCATCACGTCTGAAACGGTAACCTTCCCATCGCCGTTTGCGTCGCCTAAAATATTCTGCGTCGTGGAAGCAGTTGTGACTGTGGTAGATGTAGAGGTAGAAATAGCGGTCGTGACAGTCGTCGCAGTGGTTGTGGTGGTTGTGCTCGGATCAATATCTACACCGACTGTTTCCATAATCGCCAGAATCATGCGTTCGCTTACCCATTCCAGCGTCCTTCTGTTGAGCACCTGCATGTCGCCGCCGTCGTCCCAGATGAAACATTTCAGGCCATACTCACCCGCAATGCCAAAATAGTTTCTTGCCCAACGGACTTTTTGACCGGTCGACACATTTTTTCCAATACCGCATTCACCCATCATCGGTGCAACATCCGTGTTCGCAAAGTAATTGGCGATCGCGCCAAAATAGGTTCGGTATTCCTCTTCTGTCGTATCGGTATACCAATGGATATCACAGATCATATGATCGTCGTTTTCCGGGAACCACACTTTTTCAAACTGATGCGAATACCATTGCGCGCCGTAGGTTGGCAGCATCAGATACCGTTTGTCGTTGTTGCCGCCGGAATTGCGTACAATTTCATAAAATTTCTGATACAGCTGGTTTTGATGTTCAAAATAATAGTCTTCATGTCCCCACCAGTCGTCGTTGCCGATCATTTCGTTGCCAGCCTCTAAAATCAGCTTTTCGTCGTAATCTTTAAACGCGTCGGCAATGATGGTCCATACCTGCGAATACCGATCGACCATTGCGTCCCATTCTTCGCCGGTCGCGGCGATATCCAACCAGTTTTTATCGTCATGGTGCATGTTGACAATGACATACATGTCATGCTTTTGCGCATAGGATACAACCTCTTTGACACGGTCGATCCACTCTTGCCGAATGGTGTAGGTTCCGTTTTCATCCACGTTTGTGAATTTGTACCACGTAACTGGAATACGGACCGCGTTAAAACCATATTCTGCGACCTTGTCAAACATCTCCTGTGTGGTCACAGGATTGTTCCAATTGGTTTCAGCGTCTGTCGGGGACAGGTCGTTGTTGTCCTCCGGCCAATTGCCCCACAAATCGCAGGCTTCAAATGTGTTGCCGAGATTCCATCCCGCCGTGATACCGCTGACAAATTCCTTTGCCGAACGGGAAAACGGTTCCGGTTCGTTTTCTGCAAACGCAGCGGGCGCAACGCTCAACACAACGCAAGCAGTCAGCAAAAGGCCGCACACCGCGCAGGCTATTTTTTTCAATCTAGAAGATTTCATCTTCTTCCAACCTTTCATCAAAAATTAATCGCTACATGGGACATTATAAGCGTTTGAAAAATGATTGTAAATACTGTTTTTGTTTCCAAATCCAACTTTGGAAAAAACGTCAAAAATGTAAGGTTAATTTTGTGAATATCCCCAATACAAAAGGAAAAGGCTTCCGCGTAAAATTCAAGGAAGCTTTTTTACTTTCCGATACCAAATCGAAAAGCGATTTAATACAAAAATTCACTTTTATTACCCGCCAACGGGTAACAGCGTCAAAATCTCATGTTATATTCCTTATAAATCATATTAAAAAAGGTGATGAAGATGACAACTGTTGCATTTTGGGGAGACTGGCGCACTTATGATGCAGATTTAGATCAAAAGGTTGAGGCTGCTTTTGAGAAACTGTTTCGCCTGGATAAAACCTTTCTTTTTGTGACCACGAATAGCTATGGATTTAACAACTATCCGTTTGAAGACCGCTGCCTGTCCGCCATTGCAAAATTAAGACAAAAGTATCCGCGCAAAGACGTTTCGATTATATGTTTGGAATATACAGAAAAAGAAAAAATCGATTTAAGATGGGGAAATGAAAAATTTGATTATCAGTTGTGCTATCTGCACAGGATTGATAAAACCTATTTGGCACGCGACAGGGAAAGCAGTCGCTGGATGCTGGGACACGCGGATTATATCGTCACGTATTATTATAAAGCGCTCACCCCCAACGAATATCGCAAAACGGTGGAAAACAAGCAAAAGATAACGGCAATCAACCTGATTGACCGCGCGACCTACCGACGAATCGAACAGGCAAAGGAAAGTCTACCTGAACGAGAAAAATTGGTGCTCCGGCAGCGGGAAAGCGGTTTGACTCGGCAAAAAATTGCCGATCAAATGGGCGTTTCGACCACCCGGATAGCAGCCATTGAAAATCGTGCGCACCGGCGGTTGCGGGATATGCTGGCTGTCAAATGTGTCAAGGGTGAGCAAGCATGATAAACGTTTTGGAAAGAATCACGGCATTGCGCATGGCGCGCGGATGGACGGAATGTTTTTCGGCACCGTATGATGTTAATTTTTTATCCGTTTATCACAAACAAAACAAACTGCATTGTCTCAAATCAGCACAAAATAAAAGAACCGCCATCGTGAAGTGAACCCCAAAGTTTAGACAAAATTAAATATTAAATTGTTTGTGAATGA
>CAMMAZ010000052.1 GCA_946493765.1 uncultured Clostridia bacterium
TTCGTCACTTCTTTTTTTATTCTTTTTGTAACACATCTATTGTAAACCTACACAAAAACATTCTGATTTTCTGCCCGGATGATTTGACAGCGGACTTTTATTTTGATATAATAAAAGTTAGTTTCATATTTTATATTCTTTTTTTGGAGGGATTTTTCCGGAATGGATTCTGACAGTATAGGCTCGATCATTCTCATGGTGATTCTTGTTGTCTTTTCCGCTTATTTCAGTGCGACCGAAACCGCATTTTCATCGGTCAGCCGGGTTCGGCTGAAAACGCTCGCCGAAAACGGGAACCGCCGCGCACAGCTGGCTTATCGATTATCGGATGATTTTGATAAACTGCTGTCCACACTGCTGATCGGCAACAATGTCGTCAACCTCACGCTCGCAACCGTTTCCACCGTCTTTTTTGTGGAAAACATCAGCAAAAACATGGGCGCCACCATTTCAACGATCGTTTCCACCGTTGTTGTGTTGATTTTCGGTGAAATCACCCCAAAAAGTATTGCAAAAGAATCGCCGGAAGCGGTCGCAATGTTCTCCGCACCGATCTTGCGGTTCTTTCTCTGGCTTTTAACGCCGGTCAATTTTCTTTTTTCTCTTTGGAAAAAGCTTGTTTCCAAGGTATTTAAGGTCTCCGACAAGGCATCCATCACCGAAGACGAACTTTTGACCTTTGTCGATGAAGCGCAGCGCGACGGCGGTATCAACGAGAAAGAACGGGATCTGATCCACAGCGCGATCGAATTCAATGACATGCAGGTGTCGGAAATCCTCACGCCGCGTGTGGATATAGAGGCGGTGGAACAAAACGCCTCCAAAGAAGAGATCGCGAAAGTCTTCAAAGAAACGGGTTTTTCCCGGCTGCCGGTCTATGATGATACCATCGACGATATTACCGGCGTGATTTATCACAAGGATTTTTATAACCTGGTCTATCACACCAAAAAATCGGTGAAATCGATTATCAAACCGGTTTTCTATATTACCGGGTCCATGAAGATCAGCGATCTTTTGGCCCAGCTGCAAAAAAGCAAATCGCACATCGCGGTCGTCGCCGATGAATACGGCGGCACCGAAGGCATCGTCACAATGGAGGATATTTTAGAAGAGCTGGTCGGCGAAATCTGGGATGAACACGACGAGGTGATCCCGGAAATCCAACCGGCGGGCGACGACACCTATGCCGTGCAATGCGCAATGGATTTCAAGGAATTCGCGGAATTTTTTGAGCTCGATTGTGAAAGCGAATCCTCCACCGTCGGCGGCTGGGTGATGGAACAGCTCGGCAAAATCTGTGAAGCCGGCGACAGCTTTGTGTTTGACCGCCTGCATGTTCTGGTAACCAAAACGGAAGAACTGCGTGTGATAGAAATTCAGGTTCAGATCGAACAACTCCCCGCAGAGGAAACGGACGAGGAAAAACGAAAGGATACGATTGAAAATGACAAAGATTGATATTTTTTCCGGCTTTTTGGGCGCAGGGAAAACCACGTTGATCAAAAAGCTGATCAAAGAAGGCTACAGCGGTGAAAAGCTGGTGCTGATCGAAAATGAATTCGGTGAAATCGGTATCGACGGCGGTTTTTTAAAGGACGCAGGGATTGAAATCACCGAAATGAATTCCGGATGCATTTGCTGCTCGCTGGTTGGTGATTTTGGTGAGGCGCTTAAAAAAGTGCTGGCGGAGTATGCGCCCGACCGGATTATCATCGAACCGTCCGGGGTCGGTAAATTGTCCGATGTCATCAAAGCGGTGCGCAACATCGATGCGACGGACATTCTTTTGAATTCTTTCACAACGGTCGTGGACGCGAAAAAATGCAAGATGTATATGAAAAATTTCGGCGAATTTTTCAACAACCAGATCGAATATGCCAACTGCATCATTTTAAGCCACACCGGTGGATGTTCGCCTGACAAACTCAAAACCGCGATGGAACTGATCCGGCAGCACAACCAAAACGCAACCATCATTTCCACCGACTGGGACGCGCTTTCCGGCGCACAGATCATCGAGGCAATGGAACAGAAAAATTCCCTGCAAGCGGAACTGGATGCGCTCGAAGAAGAAACCTGCCCGGTCTGTGGGCACGACCATCATGAGCATGCGCATCATGAACATGACCACGACCACGAGCATGCGCATCACGACCACGAACATCACGATCATGACCATGACTGCGGCTGCGGGCACGACCATGAACATCACCACGAGCACGGGCATCATCATGCCGACGAGGTGTTCCAAAGTTGGGGCGCGGAAACTGCAAAGGTCTTTTCAAAGGAACAGATCACGAATGCGCTGCAGCAGTTGACCGACGCGGTCGAATTCGGCGTTGTTTTGCGTGCGAAAGGCATTGTGGCCGGTGAGAACGGGCAATGGATCCATTTTGATTATGTGCCCGGCACGCCCGACGTGCGGTTTGGCACACCCGGCGTGACAGGCAGACTCTGCGTGATCGGGTCCAAGCTGGAGGAAGAAAACTTAAAAGAATTATTCGGCGTTTAAAAGAAAGGCGGTCAAAAAGCAATGCAGGAAATTCCGGTTTATCTGTTTACCGGCTTTCTGGAAGCGGGAAAAACAAAATTCATGCAGGGCACGCTGGAGGACGAACGGTTCAACAGCGGCGAAAAAACGCTGTTGCTGGTTTGTGAAGAGGGGGAAGAGGAATATGATGCATCGGCCTTTTCCTATCCCAACGTTTCTATCCATACCGTTGAAAACGAGTCGGATTTAAAAGCGGCGCTGTTCATGCAGCTGCAAGAAGAACTGGATTTTGAACGGGTGATGATCGAATATAACGGTATGTGGCAGCTGAAAAATTTATATGCCGCGCTGCCGGACAATTATATCGTCTATCAGGAATTGCTATTCATCGACGCGCAGACGATTTTAGGCTATAACGCCAACATGCGCAGTCTTGTTGTGGATAAGCTCAGTAACTGTGACGCGGTGATCTTCAACCGGGTGGATACCGATCAGGTCGACACCATGACGCTGCACAAGCTGGTGCGCGGTATTTCCCGGCGCGCGGAAATCGCCTATGAGCTGACCTCCGGCGAGGTGCTCACCGACGATATCGAGGATCCGCTCCCGTTTGATATCAACGCAGATGTGATCGAGATCCATGATCGGGACTATGCGCTCTGGTACCGCGATTTAATGGAGGAAATGGGAAAATACAATGGGAAAACCGTGCGGTTCAAAGGCGTTTGCGCGCGGGACAAAAAAATGAAAGACGACACCATGGTCATCGGCCGGCATGTCATGACCTGCTGTGTAGAGGACATCAGCTATATGCCGGTGGTGTGTGTGGGAGATAACCTTGCGCAGTATGCAAACGGCACATGGCTGACGGTCACGGCGCGTATTTCCATTGAGAAAAACAAGATCTACCGCGGCGCAGGTCCGGTGCTTTATGTCCAAAAGCTCGAAAAAGCGGTCGAGCCGGAGGAAGCTGTTGCGACCTTTTATTAAAAAGGGCTTGACAAAGCGGTTCTAATATGCCTATAATAAAGAAAGTTCTAAAAACAATGACGGAGAGAGTAGGTTCCGCAAAGCGGCCAGCAGCGAGCCGGGGATGGTGCAAGCCCGGTGTGCGGCGGCGGAATGCCGAAAATCACTCCTGAGTTTCAAACCGAACGGATTGTATTCCCAGTAGGGGCGACGGTTTTTTCCCGTTAGCGAAAACGCGTATGTTGGTATGTGTAATAAGGTGGTTGCGATGACCGGTTTCGGCTTTCGTCCTTTTTTACAGGGCGAAAGCTTTTTTGTTTTTGAAAAAATTTCAGGTGTAAGGAGAATGTGATATGTATAAAAAAGTTCCAACCGATTTGAATTTTGTCGGGCGGGAAAAACAAACGCTTTCTTTCTGGCAGCAAAACCATATCTTTGAGAAAAGCATGGAACAGCGCAAAGACTGCCCGACCTATATGTTCTACGACGGTCCCCCGACGGCGAACGGCAAGCCGCATATCGGGCATGTTTTGACACGTGTCATTAAAGACATGATCCCCCGTTACCGCACCATGAAAGGCAATCTGGTGCCGCGAAAGGCCGGATGGGACACCCACGGTCTGCCGGTCGAGCTGGAAGTGGAAAAGCAGCTCGGTCTTGACGGCAAGGAGCAGATCGAGAAATACGGACTGGAGCCTTTTATCGAAAAATGCAAGGAAAGCGTCTGGAAATACAAAGGCATGTGGGAGGATTTTTCCGGCACCGTCGGTTTCTGGGCGGATATGGACGATCCTTATGTGACCTATCATAACGATTATATCGAATCGGAATGGTGGGCGTTAAAACAGATTTACGAAAAGGGTCTGTTATACAAAGGCTACAAAGTCGTTCCCTACTGTCCGCGCTGCGGCACCCCGCTGTCCAGTCATGAGGTCGCGCAGGGGTATAAGGACGTCAAGGAACGTTCCGCTGTCGTCCGCTTCAAGGTCAAAGGGGAGGACGCTTATTTTCTCGCCTGGACCACCACCCCCTGGACGCTGCCGAGCAACGTTGCGCTGTGCGTCAATCCGGATGAATGCTATGTCAAGGTCAAAGGCGAGGACGGCATGGTCTATTACATGGCAAAAGCGCTGGTCGAAAAGGTGCTGGGAGACGCCGCGCAGATTCTGGAGGAATATACCGGCAAACAGCTGGAACATAAAGAATATGAACCGCTGTTTTCCTTTGTCAAGCCTAACAAGAAGGCGTTTTTCGTCACCTGCGACAGCTATGTCACCTTGACCGACGGTACCGGCATTGTCCATATTGCACCGGCGTTCGGTGAAGACGACTCCAAAGTCGGCCGGAACTATGATCTGCCGTTTGTGCAGCTGGTGGATGAAAAAGGGCAGATGACAAAAGAGACTCCCTGGGCGGGCACTTTCTGCAAAAAAGCCGATCCGCTGATTTTGAAGGATTTGGAATCGCGCGGGCTTTTGTTCTCCGCGCCGAAATTCGAGCACAGCTATCCGCATTGCTGGCGGTGCGACACGCCGCTGATCTACTATGCGCGGGAAACCTGGTTTATCAAAATGACCGCGGTGAAGGACGATCTGATCCGCAACAACAATACCATCAACTGGATCCCGGAGAGCATCGGCAAAGGCCGGTTCGGCGACTGGCTGGAAAATATCCAGGATTGGGGCATCAGCCGCAACCGGTATTGGGGCACCCCGTTGAACATCTGGGAATGCGAATGCGGCTACCGGCATTCCATCGGCAGCCGGGAAGAGCTCAAATCCATGTCGGACAATTGTCCCGACGATATTGAGCTGCACCGTCCGTTTATCGATGCGGTGACCATCAAATGTCCGCAGTGCGGCAAACAGATGAAGCGTGTGCCGGAAGTGATCGACTGCTGGTTCGATTCCGGTGCGATGCCGTTTGCTCAGCATCATTATCCGTTTGAAAACAAGGAACTGTTTGAAAAGCAGTTCCCGGCGGACTTCATTTCCGAGGCTGTCGACCAGACCCGCGGCTGGTTCTATTCCCTGCTTGCGATCTCCACGCTGATTTTCAACAAAGCGCCCTATAAAAACGTGATCGTTTTGGGGCTGGTGCAGGATGAGAACGGGCAGAAAATGAGCAAGTCCAAGGGCAATGCCGTCGACCCGTTCGAGGCGCTGGAAACCTACGGCGCCGATGCCATCCGCTGGTATTTCTACAGCAATTCTGCGCCGTGGCTGCCCAACCGCTTCCACGGAAAGGCGGTGCGGGAAGGCCAGCGCAAAATGCTCGGCACACTCTGGAACACCTATGCGTTTTATGTTTTATATGCCGAAATCGACGGATTCGACGCGACAAAGCACACACTGGATACCAAAACGCTGAGCGTGATGGATAAATGGCTGCTTTCCAAGCTCAACACGCTTGTGAAAACCTGCGACAGCGACTTGAACGACTACAAAATCACCGAATGCGCAAGAGCGCTGCAGGATTTTGTGGACGAAATGAGCAACTGGTATGTCCGCCGGTGCCGGGAACGGTTCTGGGCGAAGGGAATGGAACAGGATAAAATCAACGCTTATATGACGTTGTATACCGCGCTGACCACCGTTTGTCTGCTCGCCGCGCCGATGATTCCGTTCATGACGGAAGAAATCTATCAGAATCTGGTGCGCAGCATCGATAAAGATGCGAAAATCAGCATTCATCTTTGCGATTATCCGGTGGCAAATGAAGCGCTGATTGACCGGAAACTGGAAGACGACATGGAAAATGTCATCAAGGTCGTGGTTTTAGGGCGCGCCTGCCGCAACACTGCGAACATCAAAAACCGGCAGCCGCTGTCCAACCTGTTTGTGAAAGCGCCGTTTGACGTGACCGGTCTGTTTTGCGATATTATCGCCGACGAACTCAACGTCAAGGCCGTCACCCCTACCGACGATGCCAGCCGCTTTACCGCTTATCTGTTCAAGCCGCAGCTGAAAACCGTCGGCCCGAAATACGGCAAACATTTAAACGCGATCCGTGAATATTTAGCCAATATCGACGGACATAAGGCCATGCAGACGCTGGAAACCGACGGCGCGCTGACCTTTAAAGCCGACGATACCGACGTTGTCCTCACCAAAGAGGACCTGTTGATCGAAACCGCCAAGACCGAAGGGTATGTTTCGGAATCCGACGGCGATACCACCGTGATTTTGGACACACACTTGA
Source organism: uncultured Clostridia bacterium (assembly GCA_946493765.1). GTDB lineage: Bacteria > Bacillota > Clostridia > Oscillospirales > Acutalibacteraceae > RUG11462. The sequence continues at coordinate 6,665 of CAMMAZ010000052.1, forward strand.
CCCCTGAACTGATCGAAGAGGGCTATGTGCGTGAATTGATCAGCAAAATCCAGACCATGCGCAAGGATTCGGGCTTTGAGGTGATGGACAATATCAATGTGTATCTGTCCGAAAACAAAACGCTCGAACCCATTGTTGTCAAAAACAGCGACGTGATCAAAAACGACGTGCTGGCCAAGAACATTTTCTTTGGCGAAACCTGCGAAAATGCAAAGGAATGGGCGATCAACGACCAGACGGTCACCATCGGCGTTGAAAAGGTAAAATAGTATATTGGGACGGACAAAGAAAATTCCTTGTCCGTCCATATTTTTACCCAAAAAGAAAAATATGTTGAAAATGAAGGGATAATAATATATAATAGTTAAATATGTGATTCCATTCTCTAAGGAGGACGTTCCATCGATGGACAAAATTTCCGTCATTATTCCGTATATGCAGGAAAGCCGGCTGCTTTCCAAAACCATTGAAAGCATTCTTGGACAACACTCATTCGATGTTGCCGGCAGCTGTGAGATTTTAGTCGTCAATGCGGCAAAACAGGATCTGGGGGCATTGTGTGCACAGCGCCCGTTTGTCAAGGAAATTCCCTGTGACGCCGATCGGACCGAACAGGCGATCGCCGTCGGACTTTCAAAAGCAGATGGAGCATGGACGGCCGTTTTCAACTGCGGCGACACGGTAAGCGACCGCTATTTTGCCGATCTGCGCGATGCGTTGCGCGTCTTTCCGGATGTGCCGTTTGCCGTCTGCAAGGCGTTTTGTGTCAATCCCGCTCTTTTGCAGACAAAACCGTCGGTTTTAAACGGTGCGTGGTTTGATAAATTGCAGCGGGTGGATGTCCGTAAAACACCGGAAGCATTTATCACGTCGCTGTGCGGCGGTCTTTTCAAAACAGAAGTTTTAAAAGAGTATGGTTTTCGCACCAATTTAAAATATGAAGCGATCATCGACTTTGTCCTGACAATGCTTTCCGATCATCCGGTCTATGCGGTGTCGCCGTCGGCGGAATATTATTATTTTATGCCGCAGGAAGACGATTTTTTATACCATATTCCTGCAAATCATGCCGATTGGTATACCCAGTCGGTGCAGGATTTTCTGCTCCCGCTTTTGGAACGCTATAAGGGGAATATCCCGCTGTTTATCCAAGTGTATGCGATGTATTTCATCCAGAGTCGGTTTTTATCCAACCAAAATAACCGCAACAAGCGCAATATGACAAAAGAAGAACTTGCTGTTTTCTTCGACGCTGTCAAACAGGCGCTGGAAAAGCTGGATGATGCAGTGATTTTCAACAAGGACAAGTATTCCTGTTTGAAATACAGCCTGGAAGCCGGGCAGACATTTATTTATCTGAAAAACGGTTATCCGCCCTGCACGCTGCCCTACACCTATGTTGAAGGAAAAGAGCAGGTGTATTTAAGCTACAATCATATTCACGTCACCACCGTCGCCGCCCAGCCGCTGAATATCCATGTGATGGATTACCGCAACGGCAAGGTGTTTATCGACGGGTCGTTCCGTGAAATTCTAAACAATGAAAACGTTCGGCTGTTTGCACTGTGGAACGGAAAGATGCTGGAGCTGCAAAACAACGATCGGTATTCGCTGACCAAATATTTCGGCATCGCCATGTATAAAAAATTCACCTTCCATCTGGATTTGGAACTTGGAAACGGAAAACCGCAGACATTGCAGTTTTTCGCCCGCGTGAAACAAACAGATGTGCCGCTGCGTGTGGCGTTTATCAATCACTGGGCAAAACTCTGTCAGAATCCTGATGGAAGTTACTGGCGTTTTCGCGATAAGATCGCATTTTATGATAAATGCGCAAAAGCGATTGTGTTTCAAAACGCCACAACTGCAGATACTTTCAAGCGTGAATGCAAATTTTTGATGCGGACATTCAAGCAAAGCAAGCGGTCCTTTGCGCTGCGCTGCTGCTATTGGCTGTCAAGGCCCTATTTTAAACATAAAAAAATTTGGTATTTGTATGATAAAATGTATAAGGGCGGCGACAGCTGCGAATACCTCTACCGGTATTGCAAAGATAAAAACGACGGTGTGACAAGATATTATGTCATCGATCAAAACACCTCGGATTACCGCAATCTGAAAAAGGATGGTTTCAAACCGGTCAAAAACAAAACACTGTTTGCAAAGCTCGCCTTTTTAAACGCGGATACCGTTTTGATCACCAATGCGAACGCCTTCCCGTTCAACGGCTTTAGCATGGACTATTCCCGTTTTATCCGCGGCCTTTGCAACTTTCAGACCATGTGCCTGCAGCACGGGCTTTCGGTGCAAAAATGCGCGATGGCGCAGCAGCGTATCGTCGATAATACCGTTCGTTATTTTGTCGGTTCCAAATATGAGATCGGGAATTTGGAGCATCATGCTTATAACTACAAGGGTTTTGACATCATCAAACCCACCGGCATTGCAAGATACGACGGTCTAAAAAGCAACGATCAAAAACAGATTCTGTTATCCCCGACCTGGCGGATGTATAACGCGATGCCCGTCACCACCAGCGAGGGCGAGCAGCGCAGCTACAACCCGGAATATAAACACACGCTGTATTTTAAGATCTATAACGATCTGATCAACAACGAAAAGCTGATCGACTGCGCCAAACGCACAGGCTATACCATCAAATATCTGCTGCACCCGATCGTCAGCGCCCAGGCCAAGGACTACACCCCCAACAGCGCAGTGGAAGTTATCCCATCTGTCGGGGATTTGAGCTATGAGAAAATTCTGACGGAATCGAGCCTGATGGTCACCGACTATTCCGGCGTGCAGTTCGATTTTGCCTACATGAAAAAGCCGCTGGTGTATTTTCATCCATCCGCGCTGCCCGCGCATTATGAGGACGGCTGCTTTTTCTATGATACCATGGGATTCGGCGAGATCTGCACCGAAAGCGAACAGCTGGTGGATCTTCTGTGCGAATACATGGAAACAGGATGCAAAATGAAACAAAAATACATTGACCGTGTCGACGATTTTTATCTGCATCACGACCATGAGAACTGCAAACGCATTTACGAGGAAGTTCTCGCCTACCAGCAGCAGATCGACAAGGATAAAATGCGCAACTAACCGTTTTGTAAAAAAAGATTGAAAGATGACGACAAATCGTTTATAATATTTTTGTTATGGTTATCTGCGGTAAAAACGGGTTTGAACGAAAGCTTTTCCTGTAAAGAAGCACAAGGTTACCCGCCGCTGTCATTTGAAAAAGAACTGGAGAATCGATAATGGCTGATAATAAAAAAATGGTGGAACAGATCACACCGATGGATGAAGATTTCGCAAAATGGTATACCGATATCGTCAAAAAAGCGGAACTGATCGAATATACCAGCGTGAAAGGCTGCATGGTCATCCGGCCATACGGTTATGCGATCTGGGAGAACATGCAAAAAATCCTGGACGGTATGTTCAAGGAAACCGGTCATGAAAATGTCTGCATGCCGATGTTTATCCCCGAAAGCCTGCTGCAAAAGGAAAAGGATCATGTGGAGGGCTTTGCGCCGGAAGTTGCCTGGGTCACCCACGGCGGTTCCGAAAAGCTGGAGGAACGCCTTTGTGTGCGCCCAACTTCGGAAACGCTGTTTTGCGAACATTATGCCAATATCGTGCAGTCCTACCGCGACCTGCCCAAGCTCTATAACCAATGGGTCAGCGTGGTCAGATGGGAAAAAACCACCCGTCCGTTTTTGCGTTCCCGTGAATTTTTGTGGCAGGAAGGGCACACCATCCATGCAACGGCGAAAGAAGCAATCGAAGAAACCGAACGCATGCTCGATGTCTATGCGGATTTTTGTGAAAACACACTGGCAATGCCGGTGATCAAGGGGCAGAAAACCGAAAGCGATAAATTTGCGGGCGCTGTGTCCACCTATGCAATCGAAGCGCTCATGCACGACGGTAAAGCGCTGCAAGCCGGTACCTCCCATTATTTCGGGGATGGATTTGCCAAAGCGTTTGACATTCAATTTTCAGATAAAGAAAACAAAAAAGCCTATCCCCATCAGACTTCCTGGGGCGTTTCCACACGGCTCATTGGCGGTATTATCATGACCCATGGCGATGATAACGGCCTGGTTCTTCCGCCCAAAATCGCACCGATCCAGGTGGCGCTGATTCCGGTCGCACAGCACAAACCCGGCGTTTTGGATGCATGCGGCGCCCTGTTTGCCCGCCTGAAAAAACAATTCCGCGTCAAGCTGGACGATTCGGACAATTCGCCCGGTTGGAAATTCGCCGAATATGAAATGAAGGGCGTGCCGCTGCGGTTGGAAATGGGACCGCGGGACATTGAAAATAACCAGTGTGTGCTGGTCACCCGCCACAACCGGGAAAAGACGGTCGTTTCACTGGATCATATCGAAACAGCCATCGAAGAAAAGCTGCAGCAGGTGCATGACGGCTTATATCAAAAGGCATTGCAAAACCGTGAAAGACGCACCTATGTTTGCACCACCTTGGATGCAATCACAAAAACGCTGCAGGAAAAGGGCGACGGCTTTGTTAAAGCAATGTGGTGCGGCGACGCGGCCTGCGAAGAAAAAGTCAAAGAAGAAACCGGCGTCGGTTCCAGATGTATTTCACTTACCGATGAAACGGTTTCGGATCAATGCGTTTGCTGCGGACGTCCGGCGAAAAAACTGGTTTACTGGGGCAAAGCTTATTAAAGACGGTGGTATGTAAAATGTTTAAAAAATATAAAATTTTAAATGTGCTGCTGCTTGCAGTCATAATCTGCAGTCTGTTTGTTTATACCGGCTATGCAGAGCCTGCGGACTCAACAATTGCCACGGATCCAACACTGCCGTCGGATACCCAGCCGGTCACCGATCCAACTGAATCGACAACGTGGGCTACCGAATCAACCACGCAGCCGACGGAACCGGTAACCGATCCAACTGAATCGACAACGTGGGCTACTGAATCAACAACCCAGGCAATAGAATCTACAATGGAATCAACAGCATGGGAAACCGATCCGCCAACCTATGTTTACGAAGGCGAAACGGAATTCGGCGACAATGACCAAACGCCGACTGAACCGCGCGTTACCACCGCGAAGACCACTCTGGAGCATGGTCAAACTGTCACGACCAAAACGACCGTTGCCAAAAACATCAACGACTATGGTAAGAATTTTCGCGTGGTCAAATGGATTGCACTGGTTGTTTTACTGATTGCACTGGTCGCGATGATTGTTGTCAATGTGCGGTATAAAAACGCAAAACGTAAATCTGTGTCGCGACGCAGAAGATAATATTGCATAAAAAACAGGAAGACTTTTGTCTTCCTGTTTTTTCGTGGATATTTTGTAGGTTTGTCAATGATGTGTTACAGAATTAGAAAACTTCACCGCAAGCA
>CAMMAZ010000053.1 GCA_946493765.1 uncultured Clostridia bacterium
AACGATATAAAATAAATATGGTGATAGAATGAAAGAAAAATTTAAAGATAATTATATCAAAATCGGCTTAAAAATATCCTATTATCGAAAATTAAAATCAAAAACTCAAGCAGAATTGGCCGAAATGTTAAATTGTGATGTTTCGTTTATCGGGCAAATTGAAGCCCCGAATGTTTATAAATCTATTTCATTGGATACACTTTTCACAATTGCAGACGCTTTGCAAATCCCGGCATATAAATTGTTATACTTCGACGATTAAAATTTTCTTCTGCGGCGCATTCATTTTGCGCCGCAGATTTTTTGTACAATCTGTTTTGCAACCATTCCCCCAACCGATCGTTTTTTAAATTGCAATAAAAAGCCGCTTGCGTCTTTCAATCAAGCGGGTTATAATAAACACAATAACGATGAAAGGACTGAAATGTTATGAATCCGGTTATGGACGCGATGCTCGCAAGAAGAAGCATCCGAAAATACAAAGCCGACGCAGTGCCCAAAGAACTGATCGATCAAATCGTCACTGCCGGCACTTATGCTGCAAGCGCAAGAGGTCATCAAAGCACGATCATCCTCGCGGTGACCAATCGGGCGCTGCGGGACAGACTATCGGAAATGAACAGAAAAATCGGCGGATGGGAAGACGGCTTCGACCCGTTTTACGGCGCGCCCGCTGTGCTGGTGGTTTTAGCGGAAAAGGATTGGGCAAACCGTGTTTATGACGGCAGCCTTGTGATGGGCAACCTGATGCTGGCGGCGCATACGTTGGGCCTTGGCAGCTGCTGGATCCATCGCGCCAAAGAGGAATTTGAAAGCGAGGAAGGCAAAGCGCTCTTAGCGGAACTTGGCATTACCGGCGAATATGAAGGGATCGGGCATTGCGTGCTGGGTTATCCCGACGAGCAGCCCACACCGGCGCCCCGCAAGGAAAATTTTGTGTTTTACGCAGACTGACCTTTCACCATGCATTTTTCAAAAACAGATGAAAACCCGGTCGAAAACAATTGATGTTTTCGACCGGGTTGCTTTTTGGATCGTGTTTTAAGTTTCGGGCTGTTCTAAAACGGTGACATGCACGGTGAAGCGCTTGCCGCCTGTGATGGTCACGGTAACGCTCGTTTCTCCGACGGATTTTGCCGTGATCACACCCTTTTCATTCACTTCGATGACAGAAGGGTCCTGCACCTCGAAGGTCATGTTATAAATTTCCGATGGCACCATTGCCGGGCTGTTCACATGCTCCAGTGTTGAATCGTTATACGCCTCGCCCCAGGTCTCGTTTGCAAAGGTGACAAAGCCCCGGATCTGTTTTTGATGAACAATCCCGTCTTCGGCGTCTTTATAAACGGTGATTTCATCCCAAACCGGCTCAAAGGAAGCAATTTCCGGCGTCGGTTGATCGATTTCAAAATCATTATCACGGATATAAACCTTAAAATCGATCCGGCAGCCTTTATATTCCGCAGTAACATTGGTTTTTCCCACCGACTGCGGCAGGATCTGCAGGCCGTCAAACGCGATGATGTTTGTGTCATAGCCGGAAAATTTCACATTTTGGGCATCCGTTATCGCATGTGCCTGCAGCATCGTGTCATACCAATTCAGCTCCAGATTATACGGATTGTAATCCAGATGGATCTCCACCTTGTGCGGGTTGGTGCTGATGGCGATCGGCCAAAGCTCGTCTTGCGTCGGTGCAGGCCAGACATAATCTGCCCGATACGTTCCTTTCCCATTCAGATCCGTTCTTTTGATCTCTCCTTCATAGGCAATCAGTTCAATATTTTGAAACCGTGTCGCCCAGTTGCCCCAATAACCGGAATCAGAACCGCCGGCCGCATAAGCGTAGCCGATGAAACACAGGGTGTCGTCCAATTGAATATGTCCGTTGGATCGTTTGGAAATCCCCATGTTGTGACAAAACTGCGAAATACCGGTGCGGATGATGTCGACCTGCTGGAAGGTGATGCCGTCGTCCGATTCCATCACGCAAATACCGCTGTTTTCGGTAAACCGGTTGTAGGTAGAAACGGCTAAAAATTTGCCGTAGTCCTCGATATAGACCACATCCAGCGAATCCTGATCTGTTTCTTTTTGATAAGCGATACCCTGAACTTCCATTGTCGCCGGCCAGTTCTCGTCTGTCGCATCGGCGGTGGCGACCATTTCAAAATTGCCTTCCGGACAAGCCCAGGTATAATAGCAATACAAAGTGCCGTCCACTTCGACAAAGCTGGGCTCCCCAGCACCCCAAGAAGCATCCGCCTCATCATAATACACGATGGGTTCGGGATCGCCGCCCCAGCCCTCTCCGTTCCACTTTTCAAAGGGGCCGTCGGGATTTGGGGACCGGGCGACAAAACAGTTGTTATTGACGCCCCTGCTGTCGATGGTGGAGGTGTAGCCGAGATAATAATATCCATCCAGATAAATCATGCCGGGATCGCACACGGAATAGTGATCCATCGAATCGGGGGTCGGCTGCAAAACGACCTTTTCATCACTCCAGGTCTTTCCGCCGTCGTCCGAATGCTTATAGGTGAACCAGTCCCATTCTCCCGCGGTGCCGGGGGTTGCAAACCAGGCGTCGATGCTGCCGTCGGGATAATATAAAATGCTCGGACCATACCGGTAACCGCTGCCGTCTTGCACCGGCGCATAGATATCATAGCCTTCCCCGACGGTTTTGAAGCTCAAATGGGTGTCGGCATCCGGTTTGACGCGTTTCATTTCATCATCAAAGACCTTTGCATCCGGCTCGCCGGAATCGCAGCCGATCAGCGTTGAACATCCAAAAAGCAGCACGCCGCAAAGACACATCTGCATGATGCGCAAAACTGTTTTCCATTTCATTTTCATCACCTGCGCGCAATATATTCCACCATTTTGGCGCTGACAACATCGTTGTTTTGATCGGTGATATTGGAAAAACCGCGGTAGCTCCAAACCGCATGACCGATACCGAGCGTGTTGAAAATCGAGGTAATATCGTCCAGCCAGCGTTCGGCGCTTTGGTCGTCCGCGTTGGCGATCACACCATATTCCCCGCAGTAAAGCGGCACATCGTGCTGTTCTAAAAACGCAATGGCGGGCTTGATATATTTCCACAAAAATTCTTTGTCGATTTGATCCCGTTCAAAGTTGCGCAGGGAATCCGATCTATTTTGTTTGATCCAGTCGGCGTGCTCGCGGCGGTCAAACGGATAGGTGACCGATTTCATATAATGCACGGTCGTTTCGTTCCAGGATGCCCGTTGATGGGTAAACAAAAAAGGTTCATAGGTATGAAAATTATAAACAAAGTTTTCCGACTCGATGATCTCCAGCGCCGTTAACTGGTCGACCGAATTCCAGTTGTTGGAACCGATCACGATCTTCCGGTGCGGAGAAATCTTTAAAATCGCGTCCGCTGTCTGCTTCCAAAGCCGGTTCCAATAGGAACAGTCTTTGATCACAAGTTCGTTGAGCAATTCAAACGCCAAATTGTCCCCTTCGCTTTGATAGCGTTTGGCGAACATCTCCCAGATATCGATATACCGCTTTTGCAAGCCATCATCATAAAACAAATTGTTTTTTTCGCTGTCAAACCCGTTATTAAAAGTAAAGCCCGGCGCATGGTGCAGGTCCAAAAGCATATTCAACCCATATTTCTTGCAGGTTTGGAGCGTCCAGTCCACAAACGCCAATCGCTGTTCATTATATACGCCGGGATTTTCGTCTTCCTCAAACAAAAAATAATCCACCGGCACACGGACATGATCCAGTCCCCATTCCTGCATACGCGCAAAATCGCTCTCTTTGATATAGGTTCTAAAGTGTTCGTCCTGCTTTGCCATCAATGTCCGATCGCCGTGCGCATTTTCACCATATTGAGACAGCCAGTGACCGAGATTTGCACCCGCCATGAATCCGTTAAATGTTTTCAATGTTAACACGCTCCCCTGTTTTGATTTGCCTTTATGCTAGCAACCAAAAAAAGTATTGTCAATGCAAATTTTTGTTGCGTTTTATCAAATATTTGTGCTATAATAAAATAAATATTGGAGGGGCTATTATGCATGCACATTTTAAAAAAATGATCGCGCCGGTGATCATCACCGTGATCGCAGTCCTGACGCTTGGCGGTTGGGTTCTGGGATGGTTCCTGATCGATGAGATTTCCGTGTTTGCAAAATGCTTGACTGCTTTGATTCCCCTGGCACTGATCGGGGTTTCAATATTCGTTCTGGTTGAACGCATTCAGGAAATAAGGAGTGGAGAAGAAGATGATCTTAGTAACTACTGAAACAATCGCAGGCCATCAAATCGAGGTACTTGGATTGGTCAAAGGCAGCACCATTCAATCCAAAAATATCGGGCGGGATATCACGCAAAGCTTTAAAACCATTGTCGGCGGCGAACTCAAAGCCTATACCCAGATGATGGATAGCGCTCGTGCGCTCGCGACAAAGCGCATGGTGGAAGAAGCGGAAACAATGGGCGCGGATGCAATTGTCGCCATGCGGTATTCGTCCGCATCGGTGATGCAGGGCGCTGCGGAAGTCATGGCTTATGGCACTGCCGTTAAGTTGAAAGACTGATCCCATGTTTTTTCGCAAATTCCCCTTGTCTTTTTTTGAAAACTGTGTTATAATACCAAAAGTTTAAAAATCGGTTGTCTAAAAAAGACAGCCGATCATATGCAGGTGTAGTTCAATGGCAGAATGTCAGCTTCCCAAGCTGAACACGAGGGTTCGATTCCCTTCACCTGCTCCAAAAAGAAACGACAATTTTCGATCAGAAGATTGTCGTTTCTTTTTGTGCTTTTCTCTATTCACTTTTCATTTTTTCTCTTTTCTCTAAAATTGCCGTTTCCAGTGAAAAGATAAAAGAGAAGAGAGAAAAATTTGAACTTTGTTTATGCAGAGCATCGAATAAAAGGGAAAAATCTGTTTACACATCGAAGCGCGCAATATATCCCTTGCGTCTCCTACACGCTAAAAAGTCAAGCTCGGCTCACCTGTTCGGTTGTAAACGCCCTCACGATGGCTCACAGTCGATTCCTCTTGCGGTGCCCGGCTCTGGCTGCGGCTTGCACACCTGTTTGATATTGAAACGATGTTGTACCTGATTAACAGCGATCGGGTTTGCGCAGAGTGGATCGCGGACGTTGAACATGATATTTTATGCGCGATTACCTGAAAATAAATATATCTTGTCCAGTTATATATTTTGTTCGACGAGTTTTACAACAAAAATTTCCCACTTGTGCACCATCCTTTTTTCCCTTTCGTGATCCAATTGATTTTTCTCCGTTTTCATCCCACGATTTATAAATATTTGCGCCAACTTGCTTCAACATATCCAATTCCAACTGAATCTTTGATAAAATATTGAATTTATGCTTGAAAACGGCTTTGATCTCATATATAATGTAAAAGGGTACTAAAATTTTTATATAACAGTTTTGTTATATGCAGGAGGGAAATGAAAACATGTCAACTTGTCCAAAATGTAACAACCCTGTCGATGCGGACGCAAAATTCTGTCCGACATGCGGCGCAAATCTGACCGAACAGGCGCAGGCTGCAGCGCAACAGGCACCAAACGTGAATGCTGCGCCGAATGTGAATCCCGAGCAGAACGCGAACCCTGCACAAAATGCCAATGCTGCGTTCAATGCAAATCCCGCGCAAAATACATATAATGCACAGCAGCAGGCGCAAAGCGCACCGTCGTTCATGCAGACCGCCGATTTCACCAATCAGTTTGATCCGCAGGATGTGCAAATGAACAAAGCCTATGCCATTCTTGCCTATTTTGGCATTTTGGTGCTGGTTCCGATTTTTGGTGCGAAGCATTCCAAATTTGCCCGGTTCCATGCAAACCAGGGATTGGTCCTGTTCATTACCGAAATCATCTACGGCGTTGTGCAGGCCATCATCCTTGCCATCCTGAATGCGGCGCTCAATGATTCGCTTTATGGTTTGGTTTACAAGGTCAGCCCGGTTTACACTGTATTTTCCGTGATTTTCGGGTTATTATGGCTGGTTTTCGCTGTTGTTGCAATTATCGGTATTGTCTATGCCGCGACCGGAAAGGCCAAAGAACTTCCGATTATCGGAAAATTCAAGATTTTAAAATAATCGATGATTTTATTGCAAACCCGCAATTTTTTGCGGGTTTTTTCTTTTATCAAACCATTGTTTTTCAAGGCGCAATAGCTGCGCTTTTTTATCGATCCCGCCTGCATAACCGGTCAAGCTGCCATTTGCACCCACAACTCGATGACAAGGAATGAAAATAGAAATCGGATTGTGTCCGACTGCGCCGCCGACAGCCTGTGCGGACATGCTGGCAATCCCGCACTGCTTTGCGATCTGCTTTGCAATTTCGCCATAGGTTGTCACCTGTCCATAAGGGATCTGTTTTAAAATTTCCCAGACAGTCATGCAAAATGCGGAACCGTGCAGAGAAAGCGGCGGCATGAAATCCGGATTTTGTCCTTTAAAATAACAGTCCAGCCATTCTTTGGTCTGCCGGAATACCAAAAGCTCTTTTTTCGCATGCTGTTTTTGCAAACCTGCGGCAAAATATTTTTGCCCGTCAAACCACAAACCTGTTAAATGTGTTCCGTCGCTCGCCAGCGTGATCCCGCCCAGCGGCGATGCATAATGATCGATATACTGCATATGCTCACTCTGATTCTCTTAGTTTTCTGCTTTTCTTCCCGGCTTTACCTTTTTGGGCGCATAGTCTTTCATACCGGGAATTGCGCCGCCTGCCACTGCCCAGAGATACAGGCTTGCAACGCTGCAATAGGGACTGAACCGCCGCCGGTATTTCTCGAACAGCTTTTTATCGATTTTCCGGTGATGATAGACCATACGCAGTCCGCGCTGGATCGCAAGATCATCAAAGCTGAAAACATCCGGCCGCTGCATGCAAAACAGCAGGATCATTTCCGCCGTCCACACGCCAACGCCTTTCAGCGAAGACAGCGCTTTGATCGCATCGGCATCCGACATTTTTGGGACGCTTTCCAAATCAAACGCGCCGCTTTGCACCTTCTTTGCAAAATCCAGGATATATTCCGCTTTGCGAAAGGATATGCCAAAGGATTGCAGCCGATCGGCACCCGCATCCAAAACAGTTTGCGCGTCTATCCGATAAAGCGTTTCCCGCATTCGCTGCCAGATCGTCGCCTGCGCTTTGGTGGAGATCTGCTGGCCGACAATGTGATGCACGACCGACGCAAACAGATTCGGATCTACTTCTCGGTATACATGCCCGATCTGATCGATGCAGGCGCCGAGCCGCGCATCTTTCCTTTTTAAATATTCAATTTCTTTTTCTCCATATGCAAAATCCATTGTTCCTCCAATTACAAAACCGGCGTGCCATGCTGCCCGCCGGTTTCGGTTACCATTCGTATTTACTGATACACTCTTACATAGTCGATATAATACCGAGCGGGGAATTTTGTCGTGGCTGCCGGCGTTCCCGCCCAGCTGCCGCCAATGGCAAGATTAATGATAATATAAGCCTCATAGGTATTAAACGCCTTGTCATAATCCGGATCAGTCATGTCGGCATAGAAATAGATGGTTTCGTCCACATACCAATAGACCTCCGTTTCGGTCCAGATCACACCGAAGGTGTGGAATGCATCGTTGAAGGTGCCACTATCCAAAACCAACTTATCACCCTGTGAAATATGATTGCCGTTCTCATCTGTGGTATGGATGGTGCCGTGCGCCGTGGAGTCCTCCACCTCGCCGCCGATCATCTCCAGAATATCCAGCTCGCCGGTGCGCGGCCATGCGTCGTTCCCTGTTCTCGGATCGACGCCCAACAGCCAGAATGCCGGCCAAACGCCTTTCCCTTTTGGCAGCCTTGCACTGATTTCAAACATACCATATTGGAAAAGATGTTTTCTTTTGGTATGCACCGAACCGCTGGTATATTGATACCCGTTCCGGTTCTCTTTTCTGGCTTCGATCACCATGTTGCCGTCTTCCAGATAGACATTGCCCTCACTGTCCAGATCACAATAAGTTTGCAGTTCATTGTTGCGGTGCATACCGCTGCCCTCATACCCCCATTTAGTTTTATCCAGTTTATCGCCGTCGAATTCATCCGACCATGTTAAGGTATATAGTGCGCGCTGCTTATCCAGATCCGATAACGACGGATCCAGCGGGACAATATCTTCACATTGCACAACATATTGCCGTAAAAGCAGCGAGTCGCGCGAATTAACTTTTCCGTCTTCCGTTAAATCCGCGGCAGTCTGATCCAGTGTGACCGGAAAACGCGCGATATACTGCCGCAGCAACAGAGAATCCGCACCGGAAATTTTGCCATCCTTGTTCACGTCACCGCCGTTGACCGTTTCAAAGTCAAAACCCCATTTGATAAAAAATGTTTTCAGCGGGGCGCTGCTGTAGCCGGTGACCTTCAGCTCAGGAATACCACCAAACGACAGTGCACCAACTGTTTTCACCGCAGTCGGCAGCTGAATTTCACCGAGCGATTTGCATCCATAAAACACGCGGTTTGCAAAGGATTGCAGTTGATTTGGAATGTGAACATCCGTTAAGTTTTCACAGTTTAAAAACGCACCATCGCCGATGGAAATCACCGCGTCGGTCAAATTGACGCCCTGCAAAGCGGTACAACCGGTAAAGGCATATTTCCCGATCGCCGTGACCGAATCGGGCAGCGTCACCTTTTGGAGTCCGGAACAATAGCGAAACGCATAGTCTCCGATGGTCGTGACCCCGTCCGGAACAGTGACGGTTTTGATTTTTGTGTTATAATTAAAGGCTTCTTCTCCAATTGCCGTGACTTTTTGGCCGCCCTCCTCAGCCGGGATCTGCACATCGGTTCCGTCCCCACGGTATTGGATCATGGTCAGCGTGCCGTCATTATTTTCTTCATATAAAAATTCAGCATGAATGATATCGTCATCCAGTTCGAACGGTTCGGTGCTGACCGGCGAATAGGTCACTACCGGTGCAATGCCGCCCGGTTCCTGATAGTTCATGATACCGATATACATCCCGTCTACCTGATCGACATTCAAACCGGATACATCTAATTCATAGGTCACCGTCGTGCCGGGGCTTTGCCACTCGACGGCCTGCGGATCGGTTTTTTCATTTCCCTTGGTGTCGATCCAGATTTTGATTTCTCCGTCGGTCGGCACCCCGTCTTTATTCACACAGGATTCGAGCTGCACCGTGCAATAAAGCTTTCCACTGCCGCCGATGCTGTTTGCTGTTTGCAATGCATTTTTTGCATTTTCCCTTTCCAAGGCATAATAACACTGCTTTTGTTCCGACGCATTGATGTTTTTGAAAGTGACTGAATAGTCGCTATTGTGATAAACATCGTCCGGCGCGTTGCCGTAACCCGCGCGCAGACTTTCCGTGAACCGTTGGAAATAGATCGCATCCTCCGCCGCAGCCGGCGCCACGGCCAGTGCAGACACGATCAATGCGATAGCTAAGCACACGCTGATAAACCGCATTTTTTTCATTTTTATCATCAATCCTTTCTCCTCTTTTTTCTAAAAGAAGCATAGCACAAAACAAAACCAAAGGCAAACGCTTTTACCCTTGGTTTTTGTTTTTCAGCATTATTCACATTTCAGTCTATTGCATTTGTATCAATTTGACGAAAAACAGCTTGCATATCTTCCGGCAAGGGGCTTGTCCATTCCATCAACGCTCCGGTCACGGGATGATGCAATGCTATATAGGCGGAATGCAGCGCCGGGCGGGGGAAATCTGCCCTTTCCTCTCCATATAGAAAATCGCCGGAAAGCGGGTGACCGATATGCGCCATGTGCACCCGGATCTGATGGGTGCGTCCGGTCTCCAGCCGCAGCCGCACCAGCGTCTTTTCTCCGTCCTGCGCAATGACACGGTAATGGGTCACCGCACAATCTCCCTTTTTGTCCACACACCGTTTAATGACCGAATCTGCGCATCGTGCGATCGGTGCGTCGATCACGCCGGAACCGTTCAAAACGCCGGCTGCCAGCGCAAGATATTCCCGGATAAACATGCTGGAATGCAGCTGCTCGATCAGCCGTTCATTGGCATATGCATTTTTGGCAATCACCATCAGCCCGGTCGTTCCTTTATCAAGTCTTGTCACACAACGAAACACAAAATTTTTGCCCTGCGCATGATAATACCGCATCACCTGCCCGGCGACCGACCGGTCGCGGTTATGCTGCGAAGGATGCGTTGCGACGCCTGCCGGTTTATCCAGAATGAGCAGATCCGCATCCTCATAAATAATAGACAGCGAACCGGCACAGGGCAAAATGGAATCAGAATTTTCATCCCCTTTTTCCACGATAATTTCGATTTGATCCGCAGTGCAGACCCGTTGTGTAAAATAAGCAGGTTTGCCGTTGATCCGCAATCCATTTGGATCCTTTTTGATCTTGCGGATCAGTCCGGTCGAAAAGCCGTGCTGTGCCTGCAAAAATGTTTGTGCCGATTTGCCGTTAAATGCTGCGGGCACATGAAAACACAAATGCCGTTCCATCTATTCCAGCACCAATGTGAAAGGACCGTCGTTTAAAAGTTCAACTTTCATATCTGCGCCGAACACCCCTTTTTCCACCACCGGAACATATTCCCTGCAGCATTCGATAAAATAAAGATACAGTTCTTCTGCTACAACCGGGTCCCCGGTGCCGGTAAAGCTCGGCCGGTTCCCTTTTCTGCAATCGGCATAGAGGGTGAATTGGGAAATCACCAGCAGCCCGCCGCCCACATCCGCCAATGACAGATTGGTTTTGCCGTTTTCATCTTCAAAAATCCGCAGTGCACAGACCTTTTTCGCCAGCCGCTGTGCATCCGCTTTCGTGTCTTCCCGTCCCACACCGACAAACAGCAAAAATCCTTTTCCAATTTGTCCTTTGATTTCGCCGTCCACCGAAACGCCGGCCTTTGCCACTCTTTGCAGCACAATCTTCATTTGTTTTCTCCCGTTTTTTCTTTTATTATAGCATAAGCATTTCCTTATTTGCAATCCTTTCAACAAGGAAACCGCGCGCGCATAAAATAAGAATGAGCCTGTATGATTTTGATTTTAGAAAGGAAGTCTTTTCATGTATCGTTCGCCATTTACCGACAAAGCAAGGCAAACACTTGGATTCAAGACGGACGGCGACTACGCTGCCGGCTATCACACCGGTGTGGACTGGTATTGCGAAGATCCAACCATCGTCGCACCCTGTGACGCGACGCTGCTGCGCAATGAATGGGATAATTCCTACGGGAATTTTATCGTTTTCAGAACACATGACAACAAGGTATTTTTGTTCGCGCATTTAAAATATAAGCCGGACATCAAAACAGGAAAAGCGCTCAGAGAGGGAGAGAAGATCGCCGTCATGGGCAGCAGCGGGAATGCGACCGGTCCGCATCTGCACATCGAATTGGAAGACGGAAAAGAATGGG
>CAMMAZ010000054.1 GCA_946493765.1 uncultured Clostridia bacterium
GCTCGGTCTGGTGCTGAGCCTGACGCTGCTTTTGTCGGTTGCGCTGGTTGCAGGCTTTTGCGGGTCTTCTTCATCAGAATAGAAAAGATAAAACAAGCCGCCTTGCTTAACCTTGTGCACGCTGTAGTAGGTGTCGGTTTTGCGCAAACATTCCACCCCGATATCCGCCGCAATCTCGGTAAAAAGAGGATTTGCCAATTCATCTGTGGCAAAATACTTTTGGATCACATCATGAATATCGATCGGTTTGGTGATCAGCTCGTCATAAGGCGTTTCGTTATCCACCTTGACAACCGCAACGGGTTTGACTGCCGTTGTCGTTATGGAGGTTGTGACATCGCCTGCCGGCGCTGAGCCTTTCGGATGCGTGACCGTGGTGTAGGTTTGTTCCAAATCGTTGGAATCACAGGACACCGCCGCGAAAACCATAAAGCCGGCCAGCACACACAGCAAAATTTTTCTTTTCATTTTTATCCCCCCCCCCGATTAATTTTTATGATTATTCTGGCAGCCGGTCGATGGGAAGAAGTTCAGCATGCCGAATATCTTCTGCATATATAACAGAGTCGTTTAACTGATATAACAGAAAATCTTCCAGATACCTTTGCTCCTGCAAAACAAGTTTTTCTCCCTTTTTGTCATAGAAAAACTCCAATATTCCATCGTCCAGAAAACTCCAAGTGAAAAAAGAGGCTTCTGTTGCTTCCTGATAAAGACTGTTTGCATGATAAAGGTTGATAAAAATCTGTGTTGTCGGATCGATCTTTTTGATGTCTTCAATGGTGGATTCCCCATCTTTGATTCCCGCAAAATCTGCTTTGGACAGCCGTTTTTGCACATAAAACCAATGAATGACCTCCCGCTTTTGCGGATCTTCTTCATCAGAATAGAAAAGATAAAACAATCCGCCTTGCTCGACCTCGTGCACACTATAATAGGTATCGGTTTTGCGCAGGCATTCCACCCCGATATCCGAAGCAATTTCAGTGAAAAGAGGGTTTGCCAGCATCCAGTCGCCGAAATACTTTTCAATGACATAATGAATATCGATCGGTTTGGTGATCAGCTCGTCATAAGGCGTTTCATTGTCTACCGCAACGATTTTCGGCTGTTTTGTTGTGGCGGTTGTCGTTTGCTCTTCGGTCATATAGGCCGGTTTGGCAGTTGTATAGACGTGTTCAAGACTGTTGGAACCGCAGGACACCGCTGTTAAAAACAACAGCGATAGTGTTAAGACAAAGGTAAAAAACTTTTTCATTTTTCATTCCCCCTAGTGCCTTTCATGATTCCTTTGGCAGCCAGTCCATGGGCAGAAGTTTAGCATATTGCTTTTGGAAAACCGACTTATCCGATTGGACCAATGCAAAATCCTCCCAATAGACCTTTCCTGCAACGGTTAACCCTTTGTCTCCCTCCAAATAACCATATTCTAAAATGCCGTCGTCCAGCAGATGCCAGGATCCAAACCCCCCACCCGTCTTTTGATAATCGGAATTGGCATGAAAAACATTTTCAAAAATTTGCGTTGCCGGATCGATTTTTTTCACATCATCAATGGTGGACTCTCCTTCCCTGAACTCTGTGCTAGTAGATCCGCCGTCTTTGATTCCCGCAAAATCTGCTTTGGTCAATCGCTTCAACGAATAAAACCAGCGGATGACCTCCCGTTTTTGCGGGTCTTCTTCATTAGAATAGAAAAGATAAAACAAACCGCCCTGCTCGACCTTGTGCACGCTGTAATACGTGTCGGTTTTTCGCAAACATTCCACCCCGATATCCGCCGCGATCTCTGCAAACTTTGGATATGCCAACAATTCTTCCGTGAAATATTTTTCAATGACATAATGGATATCGATCGGTTTGGTGATCAGCTCGTCATAAGGCGTTTCATTGTCCACCTTGACATCCGCTGCCGGTTTGGCTGCCGTTGTCGTTATGGAGGTTGTGACATCGCCTGCCGGCGCTGAGCCTTTCGGATGCGTGACCGTGGTGTAGGTTTGTTCCAAATCGTTGGAATCACAGCACACGGCTGCAAAAACCATAAAGCAGATCAGCACACACAGCAAAATTTTTCTTGTCATTTTTCATTGCCACCTTTCTACCGCAAAATAAATGGTGCCGCAGCTTTGCGGATACCGGTTGTTTGACCACATCGAATTGTCGGTCGACGGATTGTCAGCGTCGAAATGCTGGCTGGGGCTGGTGTCGTCTTTGCCTGCCCAGGTTCCGTCTCCCAGTTGATAAATAACATGATAAAAATTGCTT
The DNA here is from genome assembly GCA_946493765.1 of uncultured Clostridia bacterium. Lineage (GTDB taxonomy): Bacteria > Bacillota > Clostridia > Oscillospirales > Acutalibacteraceae > RUG11462. The sequence continues at coordinate 2,266 of CAMMAZ010000054.1, forward strand.
CCGTCAAAATCACGCGGACTTCGCACGGCTATTCTGTATTCATTCATATTGATCGGGGTATTGTATGCGGCAATTCGGCGGCACGGGTAATATTTACTGATTATATCCTCAAAATCGCCGCTGTATTTTTCTGTGTCTCCATTCCAATCCCAAAATTCCCAATCCGGATTCACCTTCTCACTTTGAAACAGCGCATAACCCAAACAGTTTGGCTCTTCGGTGTTGATCTGCCGGTAGGCGCCGCCTGCATTTTGTTCAAATACCCAGCGTTCATTATCTGAACCCTTATAAGGATACCAGATCACCTGCGTACCGGAAGCGGTGGATTTGTTATAGACATCCAGCGCATCGAACGCCCGTCCCCCATATTTCGATGGTTTTAAAATACGATAGGTCCCGTCGGCGTTTTTGATGATCTGCACATCCCGCTGGGCTTCGGTGTTGGCGATCGCTTTGCAGCCATAAGGACTACCGGCATACAGATTGCCGCGAACCAGATAGTTGCCGCTGGTGTGAACCGTTTGGATGGAATAATATCCGCCGCCGAGCTTTTTGACCTTCCATTTCTGATTGGATCCGCCGGTCAGCGGTCGCTGCACGGCGTTGTTGTAATTCGGGGAGGGGAGTGTTAGATACAGGTTGCTTTGCACATTGCGGATGTAATAAGTCCCCTCTGCCAGAGAGGTATCGTCCTCATATTCAAATTCGATAGACGGCTCATAGCTCGTGTTGTTGTGAGAGCAAAAATGCCGGCTTGGCATTTGGGGATCCATGGCTTTGAGCGCGAAGCCGCGGTCGCAGGGATAGCCGCCGTCTTTTAACAGATATTTCAGCCACTCCTTTGCCAGCGAATAAAGATTGAAATCGATCCAGCCGTCGAAAGCGGGATTGGCCCAGCTGACATTGCGATGCGCAATAACGGTGGACAGCAAAGACGGCCGGTTGTTATAGTTCCGGTCGGCGATCGTCCACTGCGGGGTGGAGGTGCCGAACAGCCGGATGGTGGAAATATCCGTTCTTCCGGACCCCTCACGAACTTTAAAAACGACACGGGTCAATTTTTCCGGGTTGATGTTTTTCAGCGAATCCGGCAGATGGATTTTGACATACATCAAGCCCTCGCCCTTGCTGCCATTGTCGCCGACCTGGTTCCAAACGTCGTTATATCCCACGCGGGTTTTATCGCCGCTATAGACGGTGGTGGTCTGAATGACCTTCAGGTCATAACCGGGTTCGTTTTTTTCCACAATGACCAAATTGGGATCGATCAGCACCGGATAAACGGTCGATTCGCTTGTTAAAAACACTTCGTCCAGCAGCATGGTCAGCAAATAGACGCCATCGTCCGTTTTGGTGACCTGATAGTCATTATCAAAGGAAAAATGCGGGTCGGTTGCGCAGGAATCCTGCATGAAAGTCGCCTGCATGACCGCTTTTGTTTCTTTGGTGTCCGGTGTTTTGAAAACCACCGTCCGGTCATCAACGGTCGGAATCAGATCTGTTTTCACAATATACGAATAAGCGTTCACCCCCGCATAGGCGTCCAGCAGGATATTTTCTTTCAGTCCCGTGTTGACCGGGGCATATTGCAGATGCTGCCCGCTGCCGAAAGCGTTTTGATAATGCACCACCTGCTGTGTCTGCGTGCCAAAGGTGCTTTGCATCGTTATTCCGTCGGGGTTTTGCTGCGTTATCGGGATCAGCTCGATGCTGGTTTCATTCTTTTCGACCAGCACACCGCTGTTCACCTGCTTTGGAAAATAGGTCTTGATGGAATTCGCGGCGTTTTCAAACGCATATTTGCTAAACATCCGCTGCATGCCGCCGCGCGATTTGATGGTGTTGTCGATCAGTTTGAATTCCCCGTCCTCCTTAAATTTAACAGGGCCGGAAAACAGCCGCACCGTTTCGGTGTCCGCCTTGGTTTGACAGGTCAGCATGTTCAGTTCTTCCTGCGCCGCAAGATCGATGGATTCGACACGCTGCGCATCGATCAGCAGCGCCTGCCGCACGGCGTCCGACACCTGCTCCACCGGCAGCGCCGCGGGCGGTGTCTCTATGTCCGACGCGGTTTCCAGTGCTGCCGCAGGATAACCGGCGCCCGCTGCAAAGCATAACAGCAAACTCATGCAAACACAAAAAACAGAACGGAGCTTCTTTTTCATCTTTCTCCCTCTTTTCAAAATTTTCAAGAATGATTTTCCTTTCTGCTTTCATTATAAGCCCACATATTCACAAAATCAACTAAATTATTCATATTTATGTTAAGATTTAGTTAAATTTAACCACATAACACCGACTAGACGGCTTTGATTGTTAAATCTGTGTTGATGCAAAACAAAAATTAAACCGCAACGCATTATATTTTGGGGAGATGCCATAGCGACATTTCCCAGCAATGAAAAAAGGATGCAGCAGATTTTTTAAAACCTGCTGCATCCCTTTGTAGTTTTCAAGAAAAATATTCCCACCGCTTTTTAATCCGCGGATTTTATGCGGTTTCAAAACAAAACGGCGGCGCTCCTGGGCGGGATCTGCATTGTCCCGTTAAACGGTTTTTCCTGTTCCCAATCAACCAGCCGGCACCGTGTCAGCGGCGCGCCGCTTTCCAGGCATACGGCAAACACACGCGCACGATCATCGTAGTTATTGATCACAACGCCCTGTGTTCCGTCCGCGGCGGTAAACACAGAATAGTTTTCAAAGTCGCCGTCGGTCGTGACCTTTGCGCCTTTTCTGGCGTTATATTTCCCGTCCCAGAACCATTTGCGCAGTTGGGTGCGCAACTGATCCATTTTGCGTCCATAAGCAGTGGTGGAGGGGAAGTCGGAGGGCACGCCTTTGAAATGAAACGGTTCATAGCTGATGATATAATGGTCTTTCAGGCATTGATTGATCATATTGCGGTCGTCAAATCCGATAATCGCCGTCATCATCTGGCTGTCGCTGCGCGCATACCGCGCCGCAGCTTTATGGTTTCGCTCCCAGCTGCGAAAATAAGAAAGGTCATAAACATTCAGTTGAAAATCATAATTGGCTTCTCCGGCAAATAAAAATTCACGATCCTTTGCCATTTCCCGAAATTCGTTGATCAGCGTTTCATCCCATTGATAACAGGATTCGCCGTAGCGGTGCCCGTGCCGGGTATCGAAGCAGCACATTGCCGGGGAATGATGCTGGCTTTCATCATACAGCATCCCATCCGCGCCGAGATCAAGAATTTTTTGAAATTCCCGGCGGGCAAGTTCCCGATAGGTTTCACTGCCAAAGCACATGGGGATCAGCCGGCGGGTGTTGACATTGGAAAGCTGTGTCAGCGTCTGATAGACATAGCCGACGCTGTTATAATAGTTGCCATAGGGATCTTTCACCGCAAGCGGCTGATAGACATCCCGAAAATGCGGATGGGATTCGTCCGCCCATGTGAATTTGGAGAAAAGAATCATTTTGACGCCCATTGCCTGTATTTGTGCAATGGCATTTTTTAATTCATCGAATGTCCCGAGACGTGGATCGGGAGAATGCGAGGGATTGCCGCGATCCTGGCCGCCCTCGTTCCAGCCGACCAGCTGAATCGCTTTAATGCCGTGTTTGACACAATCGGCCCCGATTTTCGGAAGGTCTGTGAACCGGATGCGCAGTTCATCTTCGGGGGAATTCAGATGAATTTGCAACCAGGCATGCGGTTCTTTCGCCCATGCGGGCATGTTCGCAGGACGGGTGTTCCAATTGGCGCTGGATTTTAAATAACAATCCATTCCCTTCTCCCAACACCCTTGATAGGCTTCCATTCCAAAGGGCAAAAGATCAAAGCTTTCTCCGGGTGCGATGAACGGCAGATGTCCCACAGCAAAACGGGTATACACATCCCGCCCTTGAAAGGTATCGGTTTCGATGACGCGGGAATCCATGGCGTCCGTATAGCCGGGATAGGTGTCGGCAAACCAATTTGCGGCGGCAATTCGGCGTTCGCAAACGCCGATATAAAGTCCATTCCCCTGATCGTCCGCAAGCATACCATAAGGGCTGTCCTGCACTTTGGGGCCGCACATGGTCGGAATATCGACAGAATGGGTCCCCGGATCATTCAAAAAGGTCGGATACAATTCACGTTCACGCAATGCGCAATAGCCGGTATTGAAAAATGAAAAACGCTTGCACCCTTCCGGCCGGTGCAGATCGCCGATATAGGGATAATATACATTTTCGACCATTTCGGGCGACCGGTTGTCGATGTGCATTTTAAAGACAGCCTGGTCGTTCAAAATTTCGCAAACGGCAGTTATTTTTATGTTATGCGTTCCGCCGTATTCCGATTCCACGCCATCCCAAACAAAAGTGATTTTCTCCTTTTGCGCTGTGCAGACCGGCTTTTGCGGCTGCAAATGCCCCCAGGCGTTGTTATTGCGCCTTCCTTCCAACGGCAGCATCAAACGCCAGGATAAACCGAGCCGAGATCTTTTAATGATTTCCCAGTCGGAGGGTTTGGAATACAGCCGCACAAGTGAGCCGGTATCCCTGTCAAATTCCAGAACAGTCGTACTGGTTTCCAATGAAACGCGACTCATCAGCAAAACGCTCCTTTCTGCTTTTACGATTGAAAAATTGATTCGTATGACAGACCGTGGGCCTCTCTCCAATAAAGGTAGTCTTCAAGGAGCAGTATATCAGTTTACTGTCCAAAATACAACCACTATTGATTTTTTATGATAACAACTTTATTCACTGCCAAAGACGAAAGATAAAACAAAAAAATAATCTGTTGTATATTAAAAAAAATGTTGATTTTGCCAGACTTTTGTTGTATCATGGAATAAACTATAAAATATTATTTATTGGGGGAATCTTTATGAAAAAGAAACATTCTGTTTGTCTGCTCATCTCCGGGATCATCGGACTGGCCTACTTTGTTTATTTGATCTGCTATTTTAGCAGTGCGATCGGAGGATCCGAAACCGCACTCGAAGCCGCCGGCGCGTCGCTTGCGACCGCACTGGTCACTCCGCACATGATTTTTGTTGCACTTGCCGTTATTTTCAATGCGCTTGCGTTTTTTATGAACAAGTCCTGGGCGGCGATCACCTGCGGCATATTGTATTGTGTGGCCGGTGTGATGTTTATCCTTTATATTTATTTTGTGGTTCCTTCTATTGTTTTGAGCTTTGTCGGCGTTGCAAGACTTAAAAAAATCAACGCGGAAAATGCGGCAAACAACACAACCGGGGCTTAAAATCGTTTAGGTTTCCGGCTACATGCCAGTTGAAAAACATCCACCCTTATTTAATATAATAAGGGTGGATGTTTTTGTGTCGCAAAAGCGTTGGATATGTTCCGGATTATCCCGATAAAACGGTTGCGCAATTCCACTGAAAATACAATTTGGGGTAACTGCGTCAGGACGAATGGCAAGATGTTCCCCTTCAAACCAGACAGCTGAAAGCGCGATGTTTTGCAAAAAAACGTAGGCATACGATCTGATTAATGAAAAATCGGAGCAAGCTTTATAAAGCTTGCTCCAACATATAAAGACAGCACAAAATCAATTTTAAGAATGATGCATGACATGCTCTGTATAAACGACAGGGTTCATGTCCGGTGCTTCGCCGCTTTCAACGCACCAACAATTCGCCATTGCCGTTTCAACAAATAAGCACTTTTTAATCGTTTTCGGGGACACCGCAAGGCTATCTCCCAAATAGGCTGCGATCTTTTCAACGCGCTTAGAATAATCGTCATAGGATATATTGTTGTCGTCATCATCAAATTCGTTCAATATAAAGCGGGGAATATCAAATATGGGATCACCGATTACACCCTTCGGATCTATAAGTCTATACCGACCCTCTTTTCCCAGCAAGATATTGTCATGATGCAGGTCCCCGTGCAGCAACATTTTTGGGGGATACATCGCACATAGTTCAGAACAAATATCTTTTGCCTTTTTCATATACCTGTAAAGTTCTTTATAATCTTCTCTTTGCCGCATATATTCCGTGATACCGCTGACCCATTCAAAATAACGCGGATAGATTTCCGGCTGCTGCGGAGGGATATGCAAACCATTATATAGCTCTGAAAATATACATAAGCGGTCTTCAAGCGACTGAACTTCCCGCAGTCTCGAACCGGGCTTTATATATTCTTCAAGAATAATGCCGTTTTCAACATCTGCGTCAAATACCCTGCAAAACCGAAAGCCATTATATTCCTTTAATGCGTTCACTTCCGTGGAAACTCCATTAGAAGGGTTTCCGATTTTCAGTATTGCTTCGCCGAATCTTTTGGATTGACATACAAAAATACAGTTGACAGAATAATAATCGATAAAATGCAGAATATCAAGCTCCCATTTTGCGGCATATCGATCAAGATTCTTTAAAAGCCTTTCATAAAACGGATTGCCAAAATGCTCGATAATTTTCTGCACTTCGTCTTGTTTGAATGAATAAGGAATACGATCACATCCCTTTCTTTTCATCTTTACCGCATTTAAGTAAAAACCGTCATCGAAAAATTTTGTTGGAACCTTGAATCCGCAAAAAAGTTGGCAACACATCTGTGCCCGGCGCACGATGCGACAAAAATTTTGAAACGGTGGTTATCGCAACTAAACCCAAAAACAAAATGATATTATTTTATTTTTGTCATCTTAAAAATGCTGCCTTCATTTAAATTTCTTCCGACATAATGACCTGTTTCGTCCGGGGCAAAGGCATATGCGATTTTGGCATCTTCGGCTATTTCCTGTTCTTGACCATCAACCATCACTTTTTGGAGCGTTGCTATAAATGTAATCCCTTCTGCATACCCTGCCGCATTGGTTGCAATTCCATCACTTGCTTCATAAGTGCCATACACCACATTGCCCGCGTCTTTCGAACTGTCCTTATAAAAACAATAAGTATTATCGTCATTGATGACCAAATACCCGGTGTCCCCACAGTCCCATTCACCTAATATTTTTTGTTTAATTGCATCGGTATTTATTTCTTTTGGCGGTAAATACGCACTATCAAAAATTTCATTTGCTTCATCAAGATATTTACTAAAATTTTTTTCTGTTGATAGATAAAGAAGAGAATATACGTCATAATCCGTTGCATGAACCATTTGCATGCATCTTCTGTTTTCACCGTTGACTATTCCGCAAAACTCTATTTTTTTCCACCTGGTATCGTTTAAAGTTACATCCTGCATTGTGCCGATCGTTTCAAACTGATCCCAGCTTTCTTCATATTCATTTATAAACGCATTTAAAGCTGACGTGGAATTATAATAAAAATTTGAAGTAAAATAGGTAACTGCTATACGACCCTTACCACTGATTTTGTCCAATATTATTGCGTCGGAATCGGTGCTCGTTTTAATCCAGTTCGCAGGGTATTCTACTTTTAAATCATGTAAAACCAATTCGTTTTTAGTCTCTAAATGATCCGTAATACCCTTCACGATATGCATTGAAAAAGCAATAAATACCGTCCACAAGATAACAGAAAGAACTACAATACCCACAATGAGCAACGCTTTCTTTCTCCTATTGTTAATTTTATTGGCTGCAGCTGGATTGCCGGCAGGGTTAAAGTTAGTAAACGTCTGATTATCCTGCGTATCTGGATTGTCATTTGAAAATGTATGAACAGTCTGATCGGGTCGATCGATTTGTTGATTCGGCGCTTGCGGTTGTGTGTCAATGTCATGTTGAGCCTTTGCACCGCAATTGTTGCAAAATTTGTCTTCTGCATTTAATCGATTTCCACAGTTAAAACAATACATAAATATCCCCCTTCACATCATAAGCTCGCTTATTGCTTGCCGGTTTCAAACGCCTATAGAGTCTGAAACCATAATGCTATAGTCTGATTATATCATAAATGTTCCGGCAAAACAACTCTGCTGTTTCCGCAATTTTATAAACATTGTGCACGCATTTACAACCGAACAGAAAAGACGAAGCGTGACTTTTTAGCATGTAGGAGGAAAAATGGCGTAAGCGCGCCTGACTTTTATAAAAAGTCGCCGCAAGCGATATGTAACTTGTGGTGACGCGGCAGGGGCAGAAGGATTCTCGTGCTGCGCACCCCTCTTGCGGTCCCCAAAACCGGCTATCGCGCCTTTCGCCGCTGCCGGTTTTGACCGCGGCGCCAACCCCGTCTCCCTCCTCCCGCCCCCGGCGGCGGTCGACGGCGTTGCCGGCACGCCTCGGGTTCGAATCTTTCTCTTCGAGAAAAAAGACGCTCCACCAAAGGTGGAACGTCTTTCTTCTGGCAGGGGCAGAAGGATTC
>CAMMAZ010000055.1 GCA_946493765.1 uncultured Clostridia bacterium
ATTCGTCACTTCTTTTTTTATTCTTTTTGTAACACATCTATTGTAAACCTACAGTCTTCCTGTTTTTTCGTGGATATTTTCAGTTGAATAATTCTATGCGGTATGGTAGAATAAAAAAAGATGCTGATCTTATTTTTACTTGAGGAGTAAAGACATGAAACTGGATTTCACAAAAATGCATGGCTGCGGCAATGATTACATTTATATCAATTGCCTAAAGCGTCAAGTCGAACATCCGCAAAAGCTGGCAGTGCAGCTGTCCGACCGGCATTTTTCCATCGGCGGGGACGGGATTGTGCTGATCTGCAAAAGCGACAAAGCCGACGCGAAAATGCGCATGTTCAATATCGACGGTTCCGAAGGGAAAATGTGCGGAAACGCTATCCGGTGCGTGGCAAAATATTTGTATGACCGCGACATCTGCAAAAAAAAGACCATTTCCATCGAAACATTAAGCGGCATTAAAACGCTGCAACTGCATACCGCAAACGGACAGGTCGCAACCGTCACGGTGGATATGGGCAAAGCGGATTTTGATCCAAAAACCATTCCGGTCGCACTGCCCGGCGAATCGGTGATCCGATATCCCGCAAAAATTGGCGGACAAACGGTGGAGATCACCTGCGTTTCGATGGGCAACCCGCACTGCGTGGTGTTCGGTGAAGATCCGGACGGGCTGGAGCTTGAAAAGATCGGTCCCCGGTTTGAAAACGATCCGTTGTTCCCGGAACGTGTCAACACCGAATTCATTCAGGTGCTGGATGAAAAAACGCTGAAAATGCGGGTTTGGGAACGCGGCAGCGGTGAAACGCTCGCCTGCGGCACCGGCGCCTGCGCGGCGGTGGCGGCAGCCTGTGCAAACGGCTATTGTCAAAAGGATACCGATGTGCTGGTGCATTTAAAAGGCGGCGATTTAACCATTCGCTACACCGATGAACACGTTTACATGACCGGGCCGGCGGCGATCGCCTTTGATGGAACGGTCAAAATTAGCGCAAAGGAAATGGGGGATTAAACCAATGAAAAAAATGCTGTTTTTGATTCTTGTAATTTGTCTGTGCCTGACTTTGGGCGCCTGCAATGATGACACCGTCAATCTCGGCGACACGACCCAAACGAACGGTGGGCAACCGGTTGCCACGGCGGACGTTTATCCAATGGTAGAGCTTACCAAAGTTAGTGAAAACGGAAATCTGGACTTTACCACCCGTCTACCGGCCGGAACAAAATTTGATCTAACCGTAACCGGCTCGACAGAGTATTCGGAAACCAAAACCGTTGAAGCCGTGCAGCAGGATAATCAAACGGTCATTCATGTTACCGGTTTGCAATACGACGGTATCGAAGTGGATGGAACAATGTCTTTCCTTGTCAAAATTGTCATGCAACTGCCCTCCACACAACCGGAAGCGGTGCGCGAGCAGATCGGGGATACCGGCGAAAAACTGGATAAAAAGGGAAACGATATCTTTGTCACCAAAGCGCAAACAGGCGAAGAGTCTATCGTGAAAGAAACCTATCGTATTCAGTGCACCGACGGTGTCTTTAAATTTGTTGCCTGACAGTTTTTTTAAAATTAAATTAATGAACGGAGGAAATTCCCCCTATGAGTCTTGTCGTGTCTCATTTAAGCAAAACTTTCGGCGAAAAACGCGCAGTGGACGATTTGAGTTTTACCATGGAGAAGCCCGGCGTATTCGGACTGATCGGTACCAACGGCGCCGGTAAAACCACGACCATCCGCATGATACTGGGCATCATGCCGGCGGATTCCGGTGAAGCAAAATGGAATGATACCATCATTTCCAGAGAGACGCTGCCCTTTGGTTATATGCCGGAGGAACGCGGCATCTACATGAAAAACAAAGTCATGGAACAGCTGATTTACTTTGGCGTTTTGCATGGGATGAACAAAACCGATGCGCAAAATTCTGCAAAACAGCTGCTTGGCCGGCTGGAGGTCTCGGAATATGCCGACATGCCGGCAGAAAAACTCTCCAAAGGCAACCAGCAGAAAATTCAGCTGATCGCAACGTTGATCCACGATCCGGAACTGATCTTTCTGGATGAACCGTTCAGCGGTTTGGATCCGGTAAACGCCAAACAGCTAAGCGAAGTGCTGAGTGAATTGGTCGACCGGAAAAAATATATTGTCATGAGCAGTCACCAGATGTCCACTGTGGAGGAATATTGTGAGGATATTCTGATTTTAGACCGTGGGCAGACAAAATTGCAAGGAAATTTGCGTCAGATCAAATCGGAATATGGACACACCAACCTGATTGTCAGCTGCAAGGAGGATATTCTGCCGCTTGCGCAAAACTGCGGCCTGCAGCTGATCGAAAAAAGAGCCAACGAAACGGAATTCCACATCACCGGCGACGAAATGGCGCAAAGCTTTTTGAAGGTGCTGGTGGAAAAAGGATACCCCCTCACAAAATACGAAATTAAGGAACCGTCGCTCAATGAGATCTTCATTGATAAAGTCGGCAATCCGGACGCATAGAAAGGGGAGGTGTGACAAATGAAACAAATCAGAACGGTTTTTCTTTTCACGTTAAAGGACGCCGCCAGAAAAAAGGCGTTTAAAATATCCACGGCTTTCATGGCAATCCTGGTTTTGATTCTCTGTGCGCTGCCCCGTCTGATTTCTTCCGGTGAGACGGACACCAGTTCTCCCGCGCAGTCGGGAACGGAATCGGAATATGTTGCGCCGGATACCGAACAAACCGCGCTTTGTTATTATATTGATGCCGATAACCTGATTCCAAACGGCAGACTCGCACTCACCCAGGCAATGCCCGATACCAAATTCGTTGCAAGTGATGCAGAGAGTCTTGAAGGGTTAAAACAGAAGGTGGCGGACAACGCCGACACGTCGATCATTGTCGTTGAAAATGGGGAGAACGCTCCAAACCTTACTTTTATCACCAAGGATTTTAGAAGCGGCATCTCTTCCACAACGGCAACGGAAGCTTTAAGCAAAGCTTATATCGAGACGACGCTGCAATCGCAGGGGATCGACGGGCAAACGGTGGAATTTGCGCGTTCCACACTGCCTATGCAAGCGGAATATGCCGGTCCTTCCGATTTCAGCGGCTATCTGATCGGCATTCTGCTCACGATTTTGGTGTTTTTTGCCATTTACTATTATGGCTACGGCGTCGCCATGAGCGTTGCGACCGAAAAGACCTCCCGCGTGATGGAAACGCTGATCGTCTGTGCCAAACCCCGGAACATACTGCTCGGAAAAGTGCTGGCCATGGGCGTTTTGGGTCTTTTGCAGTTTGTCGGCGTTTTGCTGTTCGGCGTGATCTGCTACCAGCTGCTGGTGCCGGACAATTTCACCATGATGGGCATGGAGCTGAGCTTTGCGGCATTCACACCGGCTTCCGCCATTTTGGTCGTGCTCTATTTTATTCTGGGCTATTCGCTGTATGCCGTGCTCAACGCGGTGTGCGGCGCAACCGTAAGCAAGATCGAAGACCTCAATTCCGCTATGATGCCGGTCATGCTGGTTGCGATCATCTCGTTTTATATCAGTTATATTTCCGCCATCGCAACACCCGGCGGCGGTTTGGAAAAAGCGGCGATGTATATTCCTCTCACCTCCCCGTTCATCATGCCGTTTAAGCTGTTAAACGGCGACGTCGCAGCGGCGGATATCGCCATTTCGCTGGTGCTGCTGCTTGCCGCCATTGCGGTCGTCTGCATGATTTCCATTAAGATTTACTCCGCGTCGGTGTTGCACTATGGCAAACGGCTGAAAATCAAAGATGCATTGAAAAAATAAAAGGTTACACAAAAAAGCTGCGGACTTGGCTCCGCAGCTTTTTTCATCAAATATTATTACAAAATTATCTTACTGGTTCACGGGAAGTTCTTCGAGTGTGATCAGTTCCGCGACCAGCCGCCGGACATACATAGTGTCCGCCGCTGTGTATTTCCCGTCGCCGGTCACATCGGCCGCCTCATAATTGATGTTGTGCGCCGGCGTATCCAACTCTGCAATAATCAAACGAATATACATCGAATCGGTCGCTGTGTATTTCCCATCGTTGTTCAAATCGCCGTATCTCATTGTGGGTTCTGTGGGATCTTCGGGTTCGGTGGGATCTTCGGGCTCTGTTGGATAGACAACAACGCGCATCGTGCCGAGATCCTCTTTTCTCACATCATATTCGTAGGTAAATAAAAACGGTTGATAATCGAAACGAACGATGCCGGTTTGAGAATCAAATTCTCCGCCATCAACCGATACGATCCGATCCAAATGATCCGGTGATACAAGTTCACTCAGGTCGGCGACCCAAAAATCACCTTCTGAAGCCAGTTCCAATGAAACGGATTGACTAAAAAAACCAATTGTTAAAGCAGGATTTTCACTTAAATCCAACTCCGTTAGTTGATTATCAGAGCAGTATAAGGTTTCTAAAGCGGGGTTACCGCTTAAATCAAGCTGGGTTAGTTGGTTGCTGGAACAACTCAAATCTGTCAAAGCGGGATTGCCGCTTACATCAAGCTGTGTCAATAAATTGTAGCCGCAGTCCAACTCTGTCAAAGCCGGATTGGCGCTCACATCAAGCTCCGTTAATTGATTGCTAAAGCAGCTCAAATCTGCCAAAACAGGATTGCCGCTTACATCAAGCTGGGTTAGTTGATTGCTAAAGCAGCTTAAATCTGTCAACGCGGGATTACCGCTTACATCAAGCTGCGTCAACTGGTTATCGTAGCAGTACAAGGTTTCCAAAGCAGAATTGCCGCTTACATCAAGCTCCGTCAGTTGATTGAGTGCGCAGTTCAAACTTGTTAAATTCACAAAAAATCCCACGCCTTTCAAGCTGGAAACGCTTTGGCCATACACAGATAAATAAGTAATTTCTTCCGCTTCCTTTTCGGTGAAATAGCCGTCGTCTGCTCCTCTTAAATCCAGAACCTCTTCTCGGAAATTCGCATCCGGGAAATTGTTTTCACAAATATGCAAATTCCCGTTTTCATCGACACAGGCAGGCAAGCCGTTGAAACTGCCAAGCGTGTGACCGGCGCAAGGCTCCGCAGCGCCGAGACTTTGTTCGTCTGTTTGCGATGCCGCAAACACGGTGCAAGCACCGCCGAACATGCCAAACAGCATCGTGAGTGATAAAATGAATGCCAAAAACTTTTTCATGATGGTTCCCCCTGTTTTTTAATTTGTTTACTTATTATAACACAATTTTCCTTAAAAAGCAATATTGTTTGACATTATTTTGCAAAATATTGGTTAAAGCAGCTATTCAACCAATTGGCAAATGCAAAAACCGGCGTTTTCACACGCCGGTTTTTGCATTTAAATATTATTACAGATGATACTGCCCATTTCGCTGCATTTGACCTTTTGCATGCCGTCCTGCATAATATCGGCAGTGCGGTAGCCGTCGTCCAGCGCTTTGGAAACCGCCGCTTCGACCGCGTCGGCCTCTTTGGGCATATCGAAAGAATAGCGCAGCATCATGGCGGCGGATAAAATCGTGCCGATGGGATTGGCAATGTCCATGCCGGCAATGTCCGGCGCAGAACCGTGGATTGGTTCATACATGCCAAGCGACGTGTCGGATAGGCTGGCGGACGGCATCATGCCGATCGAGCCGGTAAGCATCGACGCTTCATCCGACAAAATATCGCCGAACATGTTCTCTGTCACCAGCACATCAAACTGCGCCGGATTTTTAATCAGCTGCATCGCGGTGTTATCCACCAAAACATCGGAATAGGAAACGTCTTTGTATTCTTCGGCCAGTTTATGCATGACCTTGCGCCATAACCGGGAGGAATCCAAAACATTCGCCTTATCGACGCTTGCGAGCTTCCCGCCGCGTTTTCTGGCCGTTTCAAACGCGACCCGGCCAATGCGTTCGATTTCATGTTCGCTGTAGGTCATTTCGTCTGTTGCGACAAGCTCGCCGTTTGTTTCCTTTGTGTACCGGTTGCCGAAATACACGCCGCCGGTCAGTTCCCGAACGATCAGAAGATCGATGCCTCCGCCGACGATTTCCGGCTTTAAGGGAGACGCGTCCGCCAACTGCAAAAACAGTTTGGTCGGCCGCAGGTTGGCAAACAGATTCAGCTCCTTGCGCACCGCAAGCAGCGCTTTTTCCGGCCGGATCTCCGGCGCGACGTTATCCCATTTGGGACCGCCGACCGCACCGAGCAGCACGCTGTCGCAGTTTTTGCAGGTTTCCATGCCCGCATCGGTGATCGGCACGCCGTGCTTATCGATGCTGCATCCGCCGATGTCCACCTCGGTGTAGTGGAACGTATGCCCGAATTTTTCTCCGACACGATTTAATACCTTGATCGCCTCATCGACAATTTCCGGTCCGATCCCGTCGCCTTTTAAAACAGTGATTTTCTTATCCATTCTGCTTCTCCTTGAGTGATTTTAAAAGTCCGCCGCTGTGGATGATATCCTTGATGAAATCCGGGAACGGCTCCGCCTGATAGGTCTCGTTTTTGGTTAAATTGGTGATCACACCGGTGTCGAAATCGATGGAAACCTCATCGCCCGCACCGATTTTTTCGCTGGCTTCCTCGCATTCGAGAATCGCAAGCCCGATGTTGATGGAATTTCTGAAAAAGATTCGCGCAAAGGTTTTCGCGATCACGCAGGAAACGCCGGATTCTTTAATGGCGATCGGCGCGTGTTCTCTTGATGACCCGCACCCGAAATTCGCGCCGCCGACGATAATATCTCCGGGTTTGACGTTTTTGACAAAATCCGCATCGATATCTTCCATGCAGTGTGCGGCAAGCTCCTTGTGGTTGGCGGTATTCAAATACCGCGCCGGGATAATCACGTCGGTATCGACGTTATCCCCGTATTTATGGACAAAGCCCTGTGCTTTCATAGGTTTTTACGCTCCTTTCCCGTTTTTACAGCGTGCTCGGATCGGTGATATGCCCGTTCACCGCCGTTGCGGCGGCGACTTCGGGACTCGCTAAATAGATTTTAGAGGTCACATGCCCCATACGCCCGACGAAATTGCGGTTGGTGGTCGCCACAGCGATCTCATCCTCCGCCAAAATGCCCATATACCCGCCAAGGCAGGGGCCGCAGGTCGGGGTGGAAACCACGCAGCCCGCGTCGATAAAGGTCTCGATATATCCTTTTTGGATGCATTCTTTATAGATCGCCTGGGTGGCGGGAATGATGATGCAGCGCACGCCGTTTGCCACATGGCGGCCCTTCAAAATCGCAGCTGCCGCCGCCATATCGGATATTCTGCCGTTGGTGCAGGATCCGATGACCACCTGATCCGGCTTGATATCGGTCAGTTCCGCCGCCGATTTGGTGTTTTCCGGCAGATGCGGGCAGGCAACGGTCGACGGGATTTTGGATAAATCGATGTCGATCACCTGTTCATATTCCGCGTCTGCGTCCGCTTTGTAAACGGCGTAGTCCCGGTTGACTCTGCCGTCGACATAAGCTTTTGTCACGTCGTCCACTTCAAAAATGCCGTTTTTCGCACCGGCTTCGATCGCCATGTTCGCCATGCACAGCCGGTCGTCCATCGAAAGATTTTGAAGCCCTTCACCGGAAAATTCCATGGATTTATAAAGCGCGCCGTCCACGCCGATCTTCCCGATGATATATAAAATCACGTCTTTGCCGGACACGCCTTTTTGCAGCTTTCCGGTCACGTTGAATTTGATCGCTGCCGGGACTTTGAACCAGCCCTCGCCGGTCGCCATGCCCGCAGCCATGTCGGTGGAACCGACGCCGGTGGAAAACGCGCCGAGCGCGCCGTAGGTGCAGGTGTGGGAATCCGCGCCGATCACCAGCTCGCCGGGCGCGACCAGCCCTTTTTCCGGTAAAAGCGCATGTTCGATGCCCATGTCACCCACATCGAAATAATTTTTGATCGAAAAGCTTTTCGCAAAGCTGCGGCACTGTTTGCATTGCTGCGCCGCCTTGATGTCCTTGTTCGGCACAAAATGGTCCATCACCATTGCGATTTTTTCGGTGTCGAACACCTGATCGAATCCCGATTTTTCAAACTCATTGATCGCGACCGGGGAGGTGATGTCGTTACCGAGCACCAAATCGAGCTTTGCTTTAATGAGCTGCCCGGCTTTCACGGTATCCAAACCCGCATGCGCCGCGAGAATTTTCTGCGTCATTGTCATTCCCATAAAAAACGTCTTCCTTTCTGCCTTGTTTTATGCTTTTGTTAAGCTGCGGTTGACCGCGGAGAATAACGCGTTGATGGAAGCGGCGATAATATCGTCGTGCTGTCCTGCGCCCCACACGACCTTTCCGTCGTTTGTTGTGATGCTAAGATAAGTGATCGCCTGCGAATTGGACTGTTCACCAAGGGTGTGTTCGGTGTAGGACAGATTGGAGAAGGTGACGCCCAGATTCTTCTGGATCGCGTTGCTCACCGCATCGAGCCGCCCGTTTCCTCTGGCGACAATATCCTTTTTCTCGCCGTTTTGCTCCACCGTGACGGTGGCGGTGATCACATCGCCGGAACGGGCAAAATGATAATCATCCAACTGAATGGGCGCGCACACGTTGACAAACTGATCGACAAAAACGCCCAGCACTTCCTCCGGCGACAATTCCTTGTGCAGGTGATCGGAAACGCTTTTCACCGCGTAACCGACGTTTTCACGCATTTTCGCCGGCAGATTATAACCGAATTTATGTTCCAGCAAATACCCGATCCCGCCTTTTCCGGACTGGGAATTGATACGGATCACATCGGTTTCGTATTCCCGGCCGACGTCCTGCGGGTCGATCGGCAGATACGGCACCGTCCATTTGTCGCAGTTTTGCTCTTCACGGTATTTCATACCCTTTGCAATCGCATCCTGATGCGATCCGGAGAACGCGGCAAACACCAGCTTACCGGCATACGGCGACCGCCAGTCGACGTTCATACGCGTCACCCGTTCATACACCTCGGTGATGCCCGGCATATCCGAAAAGTCGAGTTCCGGATCGACGCCCTGGGAGAACATGTTCATCGCAATGGTCACAATATCGGCGTTGCCGGTGCGTTCGCCGTTGCCGAACAGCGTGCCTTCGATACGGTCAGCGCCGGCCAGAATCCCCATTTCGCTGTCCGCCACCGCGCAGCCGCGGTCATTGTGCGGATGCAGCGAAACCACGACATTTTCACGGTATTTGAGATTGTCGCACATATATTCGATCTGATTCGCGTAGATATGCGGCATGGACAATTCAACGGTGACTGGCAGATTAATGATTGCCTTGCGGTCGGCGGTCGGCTGCCAGACATCCAGCACCGCATTGCAGACCTCCAGCGCATATTCCGGCTCGGTCCCGGTGAAGGATTCGGGCGAATATTCATAGCGGTAGGACACGCCCATATCATCGGCGATGTCTTTGAACAGCTTCGCGCCGTCCACCGCAATTTTCAAAATCTCTTCCTTGGACTTTCTGAACACCTGCTCGCGCTGTGCAACCGAAGTCGAATTATAAAGGTGCACGATCGCGTTTTTGCAGCCTTTTAAACTCTCAAATGTTTTGCGGATAATGTGTTCCCGCGCCTGGGTCAACACCTGCACCGTCACATCGTCGGGAATCAAATCTTCCTCGATCAAGGTGCGCAGGAAATTATATTCCGTTTCGCTCGCCGCCGGGAACCCCACTTCGATTTCCTTGAATCCGATCTTCACAAGCAGCTTGAAAAATTCGACTTTTTCTTCCAGACTCATCGGAATGATCAGCGACTGGTTGCCATCCCGCAGATCGACGGAACACCACACCGGCGCTTTTTCAATGTGATCCTTTTTTGCCCATTTCATCTCGCACACCAGCGGATTGAAATACTGGATCTGATACTTGTTCACGTTTTTCATGACAATCATCCTTTCCACATGAAAATGCAACAGAAAAGAGAAACAAAAAAGCTTTCGTCTTCCATTACAGAAGACGAAAGCAAAACTGTTCCGTGGTACCACTTCCATTGACGTTATTCAAAACAACGCCCACTCAAATCCATATCGTCAAAACCAATGGTTTTAAGAATATGTCCTTCGGTAACGGTGAAGAACCGTTCTTCCTACTCGGCATCAAAAACCTTTCAGTTGACAGCTCAAGGGTGAGTTCGGCACATTCGCGGATTTTGCCTCGCAGCAACCGGCAAATCTCTGAAAACCGGGATGAATGACCTTGTTTCCCTGTCATTGCATTTTGAAATATTTGATGAAATTATAACACTGCGGTCTTTATTTGTCAAGTCTTTTTTTGAAAATCGAAAAACAACCCTTGTAGGTTTACAATAGATGTGTTACAAAAAGAATAAAAAAAGAAGTGACGAATG
>CAMMAZ010000056.1 GCA_946493765.1 uncultured Clostridia bacterium
ATTCACAAACAATTTAATATTTAATTTTGTCTAAACTTTGGGGTTCACTTCAATTTCCTGCCTGTTTTCGTTTGCGATCGATTAATAATTTTCGGGTTTGACCTGGAAATAGGACTGCGGGTGTGCGCAGACCGGGCAGACTTCCGGCGCTTTCTTGCCGACACAGATATGCCCGCAGTTGGCGCACTGCCAGATCACGTCGTTGTCTTTTGAGAAGACAAGGTCGCCCTCGATGTTCGCCAGCAGCTTTTTATAGCGTTCCTCGTGCTCTTTTTCGATTTTCGCCACCCCTTCAAACAGGTAAGCGATATGATCGAAGCCTTCTTCTTTTGCTTCCTTTGCAAAGGTCGCATACATATCGGTCCATTCATAATTTTCACCGGCAGCAGCGTCTTTGAGATTATCGGTGGTGCCGGGGATCGCATTGTCATGCAGCAGTTTGAACCAGATTTTTGCATGTTCCTTTTCGTTTGCCGCAGTTTCTTCAAAAATGTTGGCAATCTGCACGAATCCGTCCTTTTTTGCTTTGGACGCATAATACAAATATTTTGTGTGCGCCTGTGACTCTCCTGCGAAAGCTGTCAATAAATTCGCCTCTGTTTTCGATCCTTTTAAATCCATGATGCAACACTCCTTTTTTTAAATTGGAAATCGCCAGAATCCGGCAGATTTGCTAATTACAGGATAACACGAAACGCCCCGGACTGCAAGCGGAAAATAAAATTTTTTGAAATTCCTGGACATACTACCGGTAAAGGTCATGCTTTGGGCAGGCGTGCCGGGGCAGATCGATTTTGGAAAGGGTGTCGGACGAATGAAACCGATCGCAGTGGTAACCGGCGGCAGCAGCGGGTTTGGCCGGGAATTTGTCAAACAACTGCTGCAAACCGAAATGCAAGAAATCTGGGTGATTGCGCGCGATCCGGAAAAGCTGCACAGGCTGCAAAAAGACTTCAAAAACAAAATCCGGATCTTTTCGCTGGATCTGTCGGATCTTTGCAGCATCGAGACGTTTTCACACACACTCGCAAAAGAATCACCGGATATCCGCTGGCTTATCAACAACGCAGGCTATGCAAAATTTTGCAGCTATTGCGATCTGGACATCCGGCAAAGCGCGAACATGATTTCACTCAACGCGATCGGAACAGTCTCGATGGGTCTGTGCTGTATTCCCTATATGCGGCGCGGCGCGCACATTTTGAACATTGCGTCGCAATCGGCATTTTTCCCGCTGCCCTATTTAAATCTCTACAGCGCGACAAAAGCCTTTATTCTGCATTATTCACAGGCGCTGCGCACCGAACTCAAAGACAAAGGCGTCGGGGTGACCGCAGTCTGTCCCGGTTGGATGGACACCGGGCTGTATGCCAGAGCGAACATCGGCGTCCAAAAAGCGCCGAGCCGGTTTATACCAATGTTTTCGCCGGATAAAGTCGCGAAAAAAGCGTTGCGGGACGCGCAAAAAAATAAAGCGGTTTCGATGTATGGCGTGACTGTCCGGTTCTCCTACGCCGTGGCAAAGCTGCTGCCGCAGAAAATCATTACAAAAATGTGGCTTTCCCAGCAAAATTTGAATGATTTTTAAATTTTTTATTGCAAAATCCGAAACAGTATGCTATAATTCGGTTGTTATAAAAGGGAGTAGCTGGCGGAATTTTCCGTGCCAACCGGCACCAATCCCGGCTGCGGCAAAGCTGTTGCCGCGCCTGCCGTTGTCTGAAACAGCAAGACTTTTATTGCATGCCGTTTGACAGTGCAGTAAAAGTCTCTTTTTTTGCTATAAACGCTGAAAGGATGGTCAAAAACATTTATGAGTGCATTATGGGAAACGATATTGCAAACCCAGTGGCAGCAGGTCGTCATGTGGGCGATCGGCGGGCTGCTGATCTTTCTTGCAATCAAAAAGGACATGGAACCGACGTTGCTTTTGCCGATCGGTTTCGGTGCGATCTTGGTCAATCTGCCGTTGTCCGGCGCGGTCACCCAAGGAGACGAAGTTGGCGTCATCGATCTTCTGTTTGACAACGGTATTGCCAACGAACTGTTCCCGCTGCTTTTGTTTGTCGGTATCGGGGCAATGATCGATTTCGGACCGCTGCTTTCCAATCCGAAGTTGATGCTGTTCGGCGCTGCCGCGCAGTTTGGTATTTTCTTCACCCTGAGCTTGGCTTCGCTGTTTGTCGACATGAAGGACGCTGCGTCCATTGCGATTATCGGTGCGGCGGACGGCCCGACCTCTATCTTTGTCGCCAACTATTTTGATTCCAACTATCTGGGTGCGATCATCGTCGCCGCGTATTCCTACATGGCGCTGGTGCCGATCGTGCAGCCGCCGGTGATCAAGCTGCTCACCACCAAAAAAGAACGTATGATCCGCATGCCTTATCATCAAAAGAATGTTTCCAAAACCACCCGGATCCTGTTCCCGATTTTCATCACGGTTATCGCAGGACTTGTTTCACCAAAGAGCGTTTCACTCATCGGTTTCTTGATGTTCGGTAACCTGATCCGTGAATGCGGCGTGCTCGACAGCCTGTCCGAAACCGCGCAGAAGGTGCTGGCCAATCTCGTCACGCTGTTTTTGGGCATCACCATTGCCGCAAGAATGCAAGCG
This sequence comes from uncultured Clostridia bacterium, assembly GCA_946493765.1. GTDB lineage: Bacteria > Bacillota > Clostridia > Oscillospirales > Acutalibacteraceae > RUG11462. Next base: position 2,618 of record CAMMAZ010000056.1, read on the forward strand.
GACGCGTTTTTAAATCCGCAGACGCTGTTGATTCTCGCACTCGGATTATTCGCCTTTATTTTCGACACCGCGGGCGGCGTTTTGTTCGCAAAGCTTTTGAACCTGTTTTTGAAAAACAAAATCAACCCGATGATCGGCGCCGCAGGTATTTCCGCATTCCCGATGTCGGCGCGCGTTGTGCATAAAATGGGACTCAAGGAAGACAACCAGAACTTCCTGTTGATGCATTCCATCGGCGTCAACGTTTCCGGCCAGATCGCATCGGTCATTGCCGGCGGTTTGATCTTGAACTTTGTGCATTAAGGAAGGAGAATGAACTATGGGACAATTTTTACAGGCCGCTGCACTGAACACACAGCAGTTTATCGAGTCACTTCCCATCATGGGCAAAGGCATGCTCGGCATCTTCATTGTGACCATTGTGATTATTCTTGTCATGATTATTTTAAATAAGGTAACCAAAAGCTAAAAAAGCCGGTATGTTTTACCGAACCTGTCTGTTTTCAATGTAAACAAATGCAGGGGGCGTCGGTGCAAAAGAACCGTAAAAAGCCGTTCATCCGAATTTTGGATGAACGGCTTGATCGTTGTTATAGCGCAGATATAGGTTTGATCATTTTGGCTTTAAAAACAAAGTTAAAAAACAAAGAAAATAGCGGCATTTGGAAAGAACCAGCAGTTGTTGTTTTTCACATTTTCAACAGGATTTTCAACAAGCATCCCAGTAAGTGGAAATTATCTGTTCATTTGACAAACAAATCCCGCGCGAAAACACGCACTTTTGTGCTTTGTTTACTAATTATTTCCTATTTTCACATTTTCCACCAAGTTTTCAACATGCTTCCTTTAACTGGATGGAAATTATACCCTTTTATTAAAACACAATAAAAAAGATTTGCCTCTTGTTGGAGACAAATCTAAAAATAATAAATGATTCGGCTATCAAATCACAAAAAAACCACCATGACATTCACCAGCAAGTGTTGAAAACGGAATTATGCCGGATTTTGCAGACGGTTCACAATATAGGCTTCCACTTCGTCGGGGGCAATGTGCAGCGCATAGGAAAATTCCTCGGTCACCATCTTTTTGGCGCTGGCATAGGTCTGTTCATCGGCAGAACACAGTTTTTTATGCTGTTGCTCGAGCTGTGCTTTATGCCGGTGCAGCGAATGGATCATGGTCAGCAATTCGGTCCCGATTCCTTCAGAAAGTGTTGCTTTGAACCGATCGACCCGTTCCCGGCGATCCTCTGTCCAAACATCACCCCGCTTTGCAACCGTGTCGACCAGCGCATCGATCTCCGGTTTGGTCAGCACCCGGCGCATTTTGGCAGTGAGCCGTTCATTGTCCACCGGTACGTAAACGGTGGAAGACGGCGAAAACACCGGTTTTAAAATATAATACATTTCCTGCTGACCGGGCGAAAAAGATTTTTGCCGAATATCCTCAATTGTGCAGATACCTGTTGTTCCATAAACAATCGTGTCCTGTTTTTTATATTTCCCCTGCATCGTTCCCACTCCTTTCCCCCGGGACGGTTCCCGGCATCGGTGCAGTTGATCCAAAAATGCGCAACGACAATCGGCTTGATGCCAAATGGGATCGGGCTGCGTATTTGCATTGATTTATATATTTATTATAGCATATTGAAACGATTTTTGCAAAGGGCGATTTGCACAAAATTCATGTCATAAAACTGCGCCGGCAGACTGAAAAAATCAGCCTGCCGGCGCCTTGTTTTTTATTTTTTCATCAGAAAGAATCGACTATTCTTCTGTTTGGGATTGCAGCTTTTCTTCATACAGCTGCGCGCCTTCCTTTGCAGCCGTAATCACCGCGTCGACATACGCTTCCGACGTCCAGCTCAGTGATTGACGGTCCAGCACCATAAAGTCGCCGCCGTCGTCCCACAAAAAGCATTTGATCCCATAGCTGCCCGCCGTTTTGACATATTCGTCCGCCCAGGCGATTTTCTCCTCGTCGGTCTGGTCGCGCCGCGCGCCGCATTCGCCTAAAATCACAGGAATTTCATAAAACTGCATGTGGGTATCCATATCTGAAAAATAAGCTGCGTAGCCTTCTGCGGTTTCATCGGTGCTGTACCAGTGAATATCACAGATCAGATGGTAGCCATCACCGGGAATTTCCAGATTGTCGATCTGGTGCGTGTACCACTGTGCGCCGTAGGTCGGGAACATCAGATAACGTTCGGCGTTGTTTCCGCCGGTGGCACGGACTGTTTCCACAAAGGTCGCAAACAGGGTGTTGAGCCGGTCAAAGGGATTGAAATCATAAAGTCCCTCGTTGCCCCACCAGTCGGCGTCGGAATCATTCGTTTGGTAGATGATTTCGTTCGCGCCTTCTAAAATCAATTTTTCATTGTAATCCTTAAAGGCTTCACCGATAATCGTCCATGCCTGCCGGTATTGATCCACCACAGTTTGGAATTCCTCTTCCGTTCCGGCAATGGAAAGCCAGATCTTATCGTCGTGGTGCATGTTGACAATGACATACATATCATGTTGATAGCAATAGGAAACGACCTCTTTAATGCGGTTGATCAGCTGGTCGTCGATGGAAACGACACCGTTTTCCACTGTCATAAAATTCGACCAGGTTACCGGAATGCGCACCGCATTGAATCCTTTTTCCGCTACTTCCGCAATCATGGTTTCGGTCGTTTTCGGATTGTTCCAAGCGGTTTCCACATCTTCAATTGTATAATTTTCCGGGAAGGAGCCCCAAACCTCCGGCGTTGCCTCAAAGGTATTGCCGAGATTCCAGCCGGCGGTGATGTTTTTAACAAAATCCATGGCGGAAAGGGAAAAATCCGCGTCCGCAGAAACGTTTCCCCCGTCGGTTTGGGTTTCTGCCGTGTCATTCGCGCAGGAAACAAGGCTAAACGCCAGCACCGCGCAGAGTAACGCACAAATCCATTTTTTCATTCGCAAGCTTCCTTTCTGTCTTTTGTTTTCGATCCATTCGATGCAGCTGCCTTGCTTCTGTTGACTGACCGGGACTGTGGTGCGGACAACTGCAACCAAATGTCTGTGTATCTATGCCTTTTCATATATAATATATCATATTCTTTTGAATTTGCAATGTACTTTTTGTTTTTTGCTGTGCAGCATTGACTTTAGCATAGGGCACACGTATAATAAAAGCGCCGGTAAAGCTGAAAAACATGTGAAGTTTTAAAAGGAAAAAGAGAGGAGAAGGCAATATGAAAAGAGGGATCAACATCGGGGATCATTTTGAAAATGTCTATGATACCGCAAAGCCGTTTGCAAATCCGGTGCAGGACTGGTATTACGACACCATTAAAGCTTTGGGCTTTGATCATGTCCGTCTGCCGGTGAAATGGTCACTGTGGACAGACGATCAAAACGGTTATGCGATCAACGAAACATTTATCAACGAAGTGGAGAAAACGGTCGACCGGTTTTTAAAACTGGGTTTGGAAGTCGTTTTGAATGTTCATCATTTCAGAGAAGCGATGGATGATCCGAAAGGGAATGCCCCAAAGCTTTATGCCATCTGGGAACAGGTCGCAAAACGGTTTTGCAGCTATCCCGATGCGCTGATTTTTGAAGTGATGAACGAACCCACCTGGCGTGCGCCGGCAAACGACTGGAACGCGGTGCAGCAGGCTGCGGTGCAGGTGATCCGCAAAACCAATCCAACACGGCGGGTGATGACCTGCGGCGTTGATTATTCCGGACTGTTTGCGTTGGATGACCTTATCCCGCCCGACGACCCAAATTTGATTGCGACCTTTCATTATTATTTCCCGCTGGAATTTACCCATCAGGGCGCAGCCTGGTCGCCGAGCTATGCCGATATGAAAGGCGTGAAATGGATGGGAACACAAAAAGAACGGGAAGATGTGTATCGGGGGATCAAAGAACACGCCGCGGCGTTCGGTCAAAAATATCATATGCCGGTAAACCTGGGTGAATTTGGGGTCTACGGCAAATTTGCCGACATGGAATCCAGAGCCAGATGGACCCGGTGTGTGCGCGAAACCTGTGAAAGCCTCGGCATTTCCTGGTCCTATTGGGAATTCAACCGCGGGTTTGGCATCTGCACGGCAAACGGCGACAAAATTTGGCCGCTGATCGACGCGCTGACAAAAGATGCATGATCGTTTTCACCAAAAAAACATTTGAAAATTTATCTGTTTGGTACATATACAAAACAAAACTTCTGCGGTATAATGAACCGCGGAAGTTTTTGTTTAAAAACTGCCGGAAAACCGGCAAAAAGGAGTGTTTTTACATGCAGACAAACGCATTTTCAAAATCCGCGATGGAATTTGCCGCCCAGATCAACTGCGGTTGGAATTTGGGCAATTCATTGGACGTTGCAAAAGGCTGGGGCGGCGAGACCGGCTGGGGCAATCCGGTGATTGCAAAAGAACTGATTCAAACGGTGGCGGACAAGGGATTCAACACCATCCGCATTCCGGTCACCTGGGACACGGCGTTTGGACCCGCACCGGATTATCAATTGGATCAAGACTGGCTTTCCCGCGTGCGCGAGGTGGTGGATTGGGCGATCGACTGCGGCCTTTTTGTGATTGTCAACACCCATCATGAAGGCAGGTGGCTGAAAGCGTCCGGCAAATTAACCGAGCAGCAGATCCGGGAAATGCTGGACACGCTGCATGCGGTTTGGACACAGATCGCGAAGGCGTTTGCATCCTATCCGGAACAGCTGATTTTAGAAGGCTGCAACGAAGTGCGCGACGGCGACGACTGGTCGGGGTATCCGGCGGCATTCGAGGTCATCAACCGGATCAATGAAACGTTTGTCAAAGCGGTGCGCGCTGCCGGCGGCAACAATGCAAAACGCTATCTGCTGCTCAACGGCTATGCCGCGATCGGAACCAACGATGTGCTCAACGCGATCCGGCTGCCGGACGATCCCGAAAAACACCTGATGGTTTCGGCGCATCTGTATAAACCGGCGGATTTTTCCTTCCCGCCTTTTGTCAGCCATGGAAAGGATGAAACGGTTTATCAAACAGCGGATCTGGAAGAAACGGCAACCGAAGCGTTTGACATGCTGCAAACACTGTTTGTGCAAAAGAATGTGCCGGTGATTATCGGCGAGATGGGCAGCGTGAATAAAAACAATACCGCCGACCGTGTCCGGCATGTGCAGGATTATATCCGCATGACAGGTATGCGCGGCATCAAATGCATCTGGTGGGACAACAATGTCTTTGGCGGCGAGGGAGAAGCGTTTGGATTGCTGAATCGTGAGACGCTGGAATGGACATTTGGCGAAGTCGCCGATGCGATGGTGGAGCAGGCGAATCGCTATTGCTAACCGCTGGTAGAAAAAATGGAAAGAACAGAAAGAAATGATTCAACTAAAAATTGAATATTATTGAAATTACACAAAAAAATAATTAATTTTTATGGAATCGACCGATATACAAAAATTTAAAGTTTTAGTATAATAAATACAGAATTGACCATATGAAAACAGACGGAACAGCCGGAAATGTTGCTTTTCCGGCTGTGTGTTTTATAAAAGCGGATATATGGCGTTCAAATCGAATTCTGCCGTTTGCAAAGAAAGAGGACTTTATGAAAAGAAAATGGTTGCAAAAAACGGTTTGTTGCATGCTTGGTGTCGCAACAGCCGCGACAATGTTAGCGTTGCCGTCCACCGCGCAAACCGAATTTCAGTTGTCGGCAAAGGATTTTGTCGCACAGATCAACTGTGGCTGGAATTTGGGTAATTCCTTAGACGTTGCGGAGGCCTGGGGCGGCGAGACCGGTTGGGGGAACCCCATTGTCACTGAAGAGGTACTTGATGCAGCAGTGGAAAAAGGGTTTAATACGATCCGGATCCCGATCACCTGGTTTGGCGAGGCATCTAAAGTGGGAAAAATCACCAAAACACGTATGGCCAAGGCAAAGAAAGTCGTGGACTGGGCAATGGATAACGACGTATTCGTTATCATCAACGCCCATCATGAGGGCGCATGGCTGAAAACGGATCCGGACATGTCGCAGACGGAAATGGAAGCGATGTTCGATAACTATGCTTATTTATGGGAGCAGGTTGCCACAGAATTTAAGGATTATAATGAAAAACTGATTTTTGAAAGCCACAATGAAGTGCGTTATGAAGAAGATTGGTCCGGCTATGACGAATATTATGATATCATCAATCGAATCAACGCAACCTTTGTGGAAACGGTGCGCGCGACCGGCGGAAACAATGCCAAACGCTATCTGGTGCTCGATACCTATGGTGCCACCGCAAGCTATGGTTCAGTTCATGATTTCGTTTTACCGGATGATCCGGCCAATCACCTGATTGTGGACGTGCATTTGTATAATCCTTACGGGTTCTGTAGCAAGCCCAGTGAAGAAAGCATCAACGAAGTGGAATTTAACTACGACAGCTTATATAACAGCCTGCACCAGCCGCTGGAGTATTTAAAGGAATGCTTTATCGATAAAGGCGTGCCGGTGATTATCGGCGAAATGGGCAGCGTGAATAAAGACAACACTGCCGATCGCGCAGAGCATGCTGTTGCCTATGTCCGGATGGCGGCGCAATATGGAATCAAATGTTTCTGGTGGGACGACGGCGGCGATTTTATGTTGCTCAATCGGAACACAATGGAATGGGATTATGGCGAAATCGCCGATGCGATGATCGAAGAAGCTAACAAGTATGTGGTTGTTCCGGAAATTGAATATGGCAACGTCAACGGGGATACAGGCATTGATGCCAAAGATTCACTGCTGTTGCGGCAGTATATCGCAAGATTCGATGTGCAAATCGATGAAGCGGCAGCCGATGTGAATGCCGACGGCAAAATCAATTCCAAGGATTCACTGCTGCTGCGGCAGTATATCGCACAATATAATGTAACGCTCGGTCCGCAATCCTGAATTGCAAAGAGAATTTAAGGCGTTTAACAAGCCTTTAAATTTAAAAAATGAAAAAATTAAAAAGAAGAAAGGGAGATAAAAATTATGAGCAAATGGATGAAACGCGCGCTCGGTCTGGTGCTGAGCCTGACGCTGCTTTTGTCGGTTGCGCTGGTTGCAGGC
>CAMMAZ010000057.1 GCA_946493765.1 uncultured Clostridia bacterium
ACTTGTTCAACATCTGGGTGGAGCTGAGAACACAGCGGACCAGCGTGGAGGGATGAGGGCTTTGTTTATGGCTTTGCGAAGCAAAGAGATTTGAACTTGTTCAACATCTGGGTGGAGCTGAGAACACAGCGGACCAGCGTGGAGGGATGGACATTCTAAAAAAGACAACTTAAAATTGCCATAAAAGTCAGTCACAGGTTGCTTGATATATTGTAAAAATAAGATATAATGATGGTAAAGGAGGAGACAGCTATGAATATTGGTGCATCGATCCGAAAAATGCGTACAAATTTGAACATTTCCCAGGAAAAACTTGCGACCGCAATTGGTGTTTCAAAACAGGCGGTTCAAAAGTGGGAAACAAACACTGCAACGCCGGAAACCAAACATCTGATTACGATGGCGGATTTTTTTCATGTGCCGCTGGATGCGTTGGTTTTTGAACGCAGCAAAAGAGATTATGAAGAAATCACCTTTTCAGGCGCAATCACCCCACAATATCAAAAGCTGCACAGCTGGGAATCTTATATGAAACAGCTGGATGTAGAATATCAGCAATGTGTGGATGAAGGCAAGGATATCTCAAAATATCAGGAGCTTTTTCATGCTGTTCAGATGATGCCGGACAGCGTAGACAAAGAGACAGCAGCTGAAACAATTTTTACAATTGTGAATCGTGCGCAAAAGGCGGATCAATATCCATATATCGAACCGTCTTCTTTGGAAGAAATCAATAAATTCTGTTCCGGCTATATGCCCGCCAAAAATAAGAAATTAACTGGAAAACAAATGGAAGACAAAATTTATGGCGCGTGGCTCGGCCGCATTTGCGGGTGTCTGCTCGGAAAACCGATCGAAGGCATCAAAAAAGAAGAATTGACAAAACTGCTGCAAGAAACCGGCAATTATCCGATGCAGCGTTATATCAACGCTTCTGATCTTTCGGATGAAATCATGAAACATTATACATATCCGTTGAAAAATCGCTGCTATGCAGATACCGTTTCCTGTGCGCCGGTTGACGACGATACCAATTACACTGTTTTGGCGATGAAAATCGTGAAAGACCACGGACGCGATTTCACCCCCGAACAGGTGGGGGAAGCGTGGAAAAGCTCTCAGTCTGTTTATGCTTACTGCACGGCGGAACGTGTTGCTTTTAAAAATCTGATCAATGGCTTTCTGCCGCCGGACTCGGCAATTTATAAAAATCCCTATCGCGAATGGATCGGCGCACAGATCCGCGCGGATTATTATGGTTATATCAATCCGGGCAATCCGGTAAAAGCTGCGGAAATGGCCTGGCGGGACGCTTGTGTGTCCCATGTCAAAAACGGGATCTACGGCGCGATGTTCGTTGCCGCCATGCTGGCGGGCGCCGCAGTATGCAGCGATATAGAAGAAATTATTCAAATCGGGCTGGGACAAATCCCAACGACCTCCAGACTGCATGAAAGTGTCGCAGCCATTCTATCCATGCACCGAAACGGAAAAAGCTATGCGGATTGTATTGCTTTTATCAACGAGCAATACGACGATCATGAAGGGCATCATTGGTGCCATGTCATTTCCAATGCCATGATCGTTACAACGGCTTTACTATATGGAAACGCAAACTTTGGACAGTCGATCTGCCTTGCGGTGCAAGCGGCATTTGATACCGACTGCAACGGCGCGACGGTGGGTTCGATTATCGGCATGCTCAAAGGCAAGGCGGCGATCGGACCGGAATGGTACGCGCCGGTCCACGGCATGCTCGACACATCGATTTTTGGCATCGGAAAAGTAAAGATAGACGATTTGGTCAAAGAAACCCTTTCAAAGTTGCGCAAATAACAAATAAAAGGATATTTTTAAAAATCTTTATATAGCGGCCAATTCGGCCGCTTATTATTTTGATTTCTGTCCATTTTGGGTGGATGTCCGAACTTCTTTTTATAGGCACAGAAAAAAGAGGAATAATCAGAAAAACCGCAGAGCTCTGCGATCCTTTTGCAGGAATAATCCGTTGCTTTAATCAATCGTTTTGCTTCTTCCAGCCGCAGGAAAGAAACATATTGCTTGAAAGACATGCCGGTATATTTTCGCACCAGGATATTGATGGTGGTGAAAGAAACAAAAAATTTAGCTTTGACCGTTTCCAACGATAGTTTTCCGGTATAATGCGTGTCAATGTAGTGCATCATTTTAACGCTGAGATTTGTGGTGTTGACCAGGCTTTCTACAGGCGGATGCATTTGGTCATAGATAAAATCGAGTTCGGATAACAGCGCCGTCAACCTGGATAAAATATGGATGCGCCCGGAATGATTGAAAATGCAGTTTTTCAAGGATTCTAAAAAATACAAAAAATAGCTGTTCTTGCATTTTTCGATATTATAAATACATTCATTTTCGTCATTGCTGCCGAATGCCCGCAAAAAATTTTCATCGCCGGGAGCGTTTTGGTAAAGCGAGGGATGAAAATCGATAAACATCAGTGCAAATTGTTCACCACCGCTTTGGCGGAAAACGGCATTGCAGTTTGGTTTGAACAAAATCAAGTTATTGGGACCAAGCGTTTGCTTGCAGTGACGAAACTGCATCCTGCCCTCGATGATCCAAATCAAACGATAATTATTTTGGTGTATCGGATTATAGTCGTGCTTGAGTGGAAAATGTTGTGCGTACAGATGGATATTCAGGTCGTCCTGCCAAAATCCCGTGTCACAAATCATATAAAAAACTCCCTAAAATCATAAAAACTATTAAAATTATATAATAAAAGTTTTAAAAATTCAATAGATATATTTTCTTTTTTCTATTGTGTTTATTGCCTATGCTGTGTAAAATAAACGCAAAGAGGTCCTTGACGGACCCAATAAAGAAAGGAGCATATCTGATGAAGAGAAGGGTTTATGCGGTTTTGACCGGATTTTTATGTCTGGCAGTCGTTTTTTCCTGTGTGATGCCTGTCGCGGCACAGGACACCACGCAGTACAAGGATTCGCAGCAAACATTTTTTGATGCTTTAAAAGCGGAATATGATCTGGTATGGTCGGATGAATTCGACGGGGATACCCTGGATAAGACCAAATGGAGATATTCCGGCAGCGACACCCGCCGAAACGGTGAAGCACAGGTTTACTGCGACACTGACGAGGAGAATAACGTTTATCTGCAGGATGGAAACTGCGTGATCGAAGCGAGAAAGGAACAGCGGATCGCCCCGAGCGACGGCAAGGTATTTGAATACACAAGCGGCTCCATTGAAACATCTACAATCAAGCATTTTAAATACGGCTACTATGAGATTCGTGCGAAGCTCCCGCGAGGGAAAGGAACCTGGCCGGCTATCTGGATGATGGGATATGATGATTCGACCGGCGGAACCGTTAATTGGCCGACGTCCGGAGAGATCGATATTATGGAAGCGACCAACAGAGATGGGTTGAGTACGTGGTCGACGTTGCATTACGAGGATCTAACAGGTGCGCATAAGGCAACCGGTGCAGGGACCTTTGAAAACCGAAAGAATGAGGGGACCGCAGACTGGGATCCCAATTATGAAAACTATCATACCTTCGGTATGCTGTGGACGGATCAATTTATCTGCATGACGGTGGATGATGCTATTTTAAAAATTATTGATATTACGTCTGCAGAAATGGCGGCTTTCCGTGATTATGAATTTTTCCTGATCTTAAACATTGCGATGGGCGGCGCCGCGGGCGGAACGATCGAAATCGCGGAAACGGACGATTGGCACATGTATATCGATTATGTGCGGGTCTATCAGCCGTCAGATCCGGCCGCATATGATAAAATACATATTTATGAGGCGGAAGATTGCGTTTCGGCAAATGAAGTTTATAAAGTCTGGAGCATGTCGATGCCCACTGTTTTACTTGGTAAGAAAAATCAGGTAACAGAACTGACGATTCCGAATATACCGGAAGGAAATTATGACGTTTATATGCTCGGTATACAATCGGCAGGGGAGAAAAACGGAAATTGCCGGCTGCTGCTCAACGATGTGCAGGCGGTCACGGACATGAATATGCTCAACCCGCTTTCCCGTGTCAAACAGGGCTATTTCGGGACGGTACAGCTGGACGGAACCCGAAATCTGAATCTAAAATGGATCCCGCAGACGGAAACGGCAAAGGCGAGCGTGGATAAAATCATTCTGTATGATTCGACCAGCCAGCCGGATGTCGTGATCGATGACAGCAACAATTACCCGGCTGAAACAACCACAACCACAGCAACGACAGCGACCACAACAACGACAACAACTGCACCGCCTCCTGTTACTTCCTATGTGCCGGGAGAAGGAGAATATGATTATTTGTCTCTTTTTGATGCATCGACGGCTTTAACAGTACCGGGAAAAAGCTATCAGATGAAAACACCTGTGATCGTTGACAATCCGAATCCATCCCAGGGGCATGAAAAGGTCTTGCAGGTGCAGCGCGGCGGCGTTTATGACGGTATGACGCTGAATTTCACATCGATTGAAAATCTGGGCTCTCTTTTACAGGACAGTCTTGGCATCCGCATCTGGGTTGCTGCAGACCAAAGCGCTGTTTTGGAAAACGCGATGGCGTTATCAATCTCGCTCAATGAATATGAAGTTCTTTACGGAGACGTCGGCGGCTGGGGGACATTCCGGAGAAGCATAACACCGGCAGGCGCGTGGTATGAGCTATATTGGACAACACAGCTGTATCGGGCGAACTGGTATGCTGCGAATAACAGGGTTGCTTTTAGTGGCACAACAAAAGCCCCGGAGATTACCTCAGAAATACTTAGTCAAGTAACGAGTATTCACTTGAGTTTACAAAAAGACGGGAATTCTTCCGACCAAGGTAAACTGCCTTATTACATCGATGATTTGCAGATTATCTATCCGCCGGAGTCAAAAGATGCCCCGACGGCTAGTTTCACAGGATGTGACGGGACGGTTTCGGATATTACGGCGGATGAAAGCGGGAATATTCTTTTACCGGAAGCTGAAATAACCGGCAAACGGTTTATAGGCTGGTCGGATGGAAAAACGGTTTATCCGGCAGGATCGGAAGTGCAGATTCACGAAAATACGGTGTTTACGGCAGTTGGAATAGGCGCATCCACCATGGACGGCGCGGTGGTCCGTTTGCAAACGCCGACGGGACTTCGCTTTGAAACACGTGTCGACAAAGCGGATTATGATGCATTGACCCAGCTTGGCGTTGATGTGCAGACCGGCACGCTTATCGTGCCGCAGGATTATCTGGAAGATGGAACAACTTTAACGCTTGCATCGCTGCAAAAAAGCGGGAAACTGTATCTGGATATTGAAAACAGCGGCTGGTATAACGCGGCGACAGCACAAACAGACGGATATTATCAGTATTTCGGAACGATCGCAAATATCAAATTAACAAACTATGAACGGGAATTTACGAGCGCTGGATATCTGCGGATCACTTATCAAAACGGCGATACAGAATATTTTTACTGCACAGACGGAACCAATACGATTCGGACAGTTGCGGCGGTTGCGGCGGCGGCGTTAGCAGATACGCAGGCAGGCTATACCGATGCGCAAAAAGAGATTTTGCAAGGATATATTCTACACAGAGGTGACGAAGAATGAAGCAGGATTATTTATCTCCAAAAATTGAGATTGTGTATTTCAATGCGGAAGATATTGTTTCCACCAGCGGATTCACAGACGGCGATTGGGGCAAAGACGATATATTTTAAGGTAAAAACACGCTGTTTCCTCTACTTTTTATTTCGGAACGGCCGCGCGGAATGCAATACCGCGCGGCCAAATTTTTGTTTTATCAGAGATAAAATTCCCAGTTATTAAAATCAATGAACTTTGTTAATAATCTTTTTTAAACACGGAACGGCTTTTCTGAATAAAATAGTAATAAATCAAAAATCGGGAGTCGATGTCAGGTGGAACGGATTTCATTGGAAAAGGCGGCGCTGGAAGTCTGTGTACAGAACGCAAAAACGCCGTTGATTTTTCAGCTGCCTCCGGAAAAAGGCAGACAGGCGCTGGAAAAGGTGCAGGACACGCCTGCGCTTTTATATCCTGCGCAGGTGTTTGTTTGTGAAACAAATACGAATGAGGGAATAATCAAAGTGTTTGTTGTCAAGCCGGCAAATTTGCGTAATCCCGCGGACGTGATTTTTTATATACATGGCGCAGGCTGGGTGTTCGGCAGTTTTCATACGCATGAAAAGCTGGTGCGGGAACTGGCGGCAAGGACCGGCTGTTTGCTTGTATTTCCCGAATATTCCCGATCGCCGGAAGCGCGGTATCCGACGGCGATCCGGCAGTGCTATCAGATTTTGTGCAGGCTGCCGGAATTTGTGGAAGCGGCAGGCTATCAAATGCGGGCGGATACGCTGACGGTCGCCGGAGACAGTGTCGGGGGAAACATGGCGATCGCCATGTCGGTTTTATCCAAAGAAAACCACGGACCGTTTATTCAAAAACAGCTGCTGTATTATCCGGTGACCAACGCCTGTTTTTCGACTAGCTCTTACATTGAATTTGCGCGCGGTTACTATTTATATCGCGCTGGTATGCAGTGGTTCTGGGATCAGTATACCTGTTCACAAAAGGACAGGAATGCGATCACTGCATCGCCGCTTCGGGCGAACCTTGAACAGTTGAAGGGATTGCCGGAAACTATGCTGCTAAACGGGGAAGCGGATGTTTTGCGTGATGAGGGAGAGCAGTTTGCCCGAAAGCTGCGGTCGGCCGGTGTACCGGTCACAGCCATGCGATTTCAGGCAATCATCCATGATTTTGTTATGCTCAACGCGCTGGATCAGACAAAAGCCTGCCGTGCGGCAATGGATGTTTCCACCGAATGGATTGTTAGAAGAAATCTGCAAAGATAAAAGGCGAACAAATTCGTTCGCCTTTTATTGTCTGTTTCAAAAAATATTATTATTTTGTGCCGAAAATGCGGTCGCCGGCATCACCCAATCCCGGAACGATATAACCGACTTCATTTAATTTTTCGTCTACATTGGCACAATAGATCTCAACATCCGGGTGTGCCTGCGACAATGCTCGAATACCTTCTGGGGCTGCAATCAGACACATGAATTTTATTTTTTTTCCGCCGTAGCTTTTGATTTGGCGGATCGCATCGACAGCAGAACCGCCGGTTGCCAGCATCGGATCAACCACAACGATCAGCCGTTCGCCGATATCCTTGGGCAGTTTGCAATAATATTCATGGGGCTGCAATGTTTCTTCGTCCCGGTACATGCCAATATGTCCAACCGGCGCCGAGGGAACCAGATTCAAGACGCCGTTGACCATGCCAAGCCCCGCACGGAGAATTGGAACAACGGCCAGTTTTCTGCCAGATAGCATTTTAACGGTTGTTTTGGTGATCGGGGTTTCGATCTCAACATCTTTTAAAGGCAAATCCCGAAAAGCTTCATAACACATCAGCATCGTGATCTCTTCAACCAGTTCACGAAATTCTTTGTTTCCGGTCGAAGTCATGCGGAGAATAGATGTTTTATGCTGGATTAACGGATGATCGAGAATGGTGACATTTTTCATGACGATTACCTCCTGTGTTAAACTTTTAAATCTGCACCGGTTTCTTTTGGCGGTTCATTTTCATCGAAAACATAGTCTTTTCCGGGTAAAATCGCATTTAAAATTATACCGACCAAAGAAGCGACAGCAAGGGCTGAAAAGTCGATGTGCAGACCAAAGAGGGAAAATGCGATCGAACCTGCCGCACTGTATTTAATGCCCAGCGCGCAGACCAAAATAACGGCGGCGATGATCAGATTGCGGCTTTTGGTAAAGTCCACTTTGGATTCCACAACATTTCTGACGCCGATGGCGGAGATCATGCCATATAGAATAAAGGAAATACCGCCGATAATACCTGCGGGAATCGTAGAGATCAGCGTTGAGACGATCGGGAAGAAAGAAATGGCGACCGCAAAATAAGCGGCAATGCGGATCACTTTTGGGTCATAGACTTTGGAAAGCGCCAGCACGCCGGTGTTTTCACCGTAGGTGGTGTTGGCGGGACCGCCAAACAGTGCGGCAAGTGAAGTGGCGATACCGTCGCCGACCAGCGTTCTGTGCAGACCGGGATCCTTGATATAGTTGCGGTTGCAGGTGGAACCGATCGCGCAAATGTCGCCGATATGTTCCATCATCGTCGCCAATGAAATCGGAACGATGGCGATAATGGAGCTGAGAATCAGAGAAGTGTTGGACCAATCGATTCCCCCGAACACTGTTTTTTCACTGAAAATCGGCAGACAGATCAAAGCTTTTTCACCATAAATCTGTCCGTTGGCGATATTATTTAAGATCTCTTTCACACCGGAAAAATCGACGGCCATGGAGGAAACGCCAAATCCGTTTCCGACGATAACCGCTACCGCATAGGAAATCAGAACACCCAGCAGAATCGGAATGATTTTTGCCATGCCTTTGCCCCAGATGTTGAAAACAATGATGACAGCAAGCGCAATCAGCGCCAGCGGCCAGGAAGTTTCACAATTATCAAGCGCCGTCGGTGCAAGACTAAGGCCGATTGCAATAATGATCGGTCCGGTAACGACAGGGGGAAAGAATTTCATCACTCTTGTCACACCAACGCATTTGATGAGCAAAGCCAGCACCAGATAAACAAGTCCTGCGCAGGCAACGCCAAGACATGCATAAGGCAGCAATTTTTGATTGTCGGGGCTGTCCGCAGCACCTGCAACGGCGGCGTATCCGCCGATAAAAGCAAAGGAAGAGCCTAAAAACGCCGGCACCTTTCCACCGGTTACAAGATGAAAAAACAATGTGCCAAGACCTGCCATCAACAGCGTTGTGGCGATGTCCAGACCGGTGATGATCGGCACAAGCACCGTTGCGCCGAACATTGCGAACATATGCTGAATACCAAGCACCAGCATTTTGGGTTTGCCGAGCACGGAAGCGTCATAAATGCCTTCGCGCAGATCGGATTTTTTTTTCGATTCCATGGCTTTCATATTTCTCCTTTTCAATCGGTTTTGTGATAAACAGCATTGCCGCATATCCCATAAAAAAACTGACATTGTTAAAACACATGCCAGTTATTTTCCAGAATCATAAAAGAAATGGAAAAAGAAAACAGTTTTTCGATCAGTGAATAAATCGTTCATTTTCTTTCTCCTTTGAGTTTTTTATAATATAACAAAAAAAATGACAAATGTCAAGCATTTTTTCACAAAATGTTCACATTTTATGATCTTTTTATACAATATCTTGTAGATATGTGAAAATATAAGGGGAAGCGGATATTTTGTTTTAAAGTGATGGATGACCTTGACAAAAATGCTGATTCATATTATACTTTCTAAGTAAAAGATCTGCGCCTGTAGCTCAGCTGGATAGAGCATTCGCCTCCTAAGAAATTGTTACAACATCCACTTTTGGGGCAAAAGTGATTGTTACACTGTAAACCAGCTCCCAAATTTAATATAAGTCCTTGTACCTCAGCTGGATAGAGGGTTCGCCTCCTAAGCGAAACGCCCCCGGTTCGAATCCGGGCAAGGACGCCA
>CAMMAZ010000058.1 GCA_946493765.1 uncultured Clostridia bacterium
TATATAATTACCTTTAAAAATACAAAAAATATATTTTGTGGGTAAAAGGAGAAACCTACACTATATGCGGTAAAGTTGCGTTTTTATCACAAAAAGTTATAAATTTTTGTTGACAGAAAGGCGTGTTATGGTTTATAATTCAAAAATAGTTACGCAAAAAAAGAAATCAAAACAGGGTTTTAGATGAAGAGAAAGCGCAGGATGAGCGCTGTATCCCTTTTTGATTTCCTTGATAAAAATAAAAAAGAAAGGTGATTTTGAATGTTCAGAACCTATCAGCCCAAGAAGCTGCACAGAAAAAAGGTGCACGGCTTTAGAAAAAGAATGTCCGACAGAAACGGGCGTAAAGTGTTGGCAAGCCGCAGAGCAAAGGGAAGAAAAAGACTTTCCTATTAATGGAGAAGGTACCCGCAAGTGGCAGAAATCATTTCGATTCATTTGAATAAGGAATTTAAACGAATTTATTATCGTTCTAAATCGTATGTTAGTCCTGCGCTGGTGGTTTACTTTACCAAAAATCGCGCGGGATTTTGCCGCTTAGGGATCACAGCAAGTAAAAAGATTGGCAGTGCGGTCAAGCGCAACCGCGCCAAACGTGTTATTCGCGAGGCCTATCGCGCCTGCCTGCCGCAAATTGATGGGCATTATGATTTTGTGATTGTCGCCCGCCATCAATGTACCAAAATCAAAAGCCAGGAAGCGGCGAAAATGCTCGCCGGTATTCTTAAAAAAGCGGGCCTTTTAAAAGTAGAGCAATAAAGCAATGAAATGGATACTCATGTTTTTCATCCGGATCTACCGGAAATGCATATCGCCGTTAAAACCATCCTGCTGCCGGTTCACACCAACCTGTTCGCAATATGCCTATGAGGC
Organism: uncultured Clostridia bacterium; assembly: GCA_946493765.1. Classification (GTDB taxonomy): domain Bacteria; phylum Bacillota; class Clostridia; order Oscillospirales; family Acutalibacteraceae; genus RUG11462. The sequence goes on from CAMMAZ010000058.1 coordinate 874, forward strand.
GCTGCAGGTGCACGGGGCGATCAAAGGAACCGGGCTTGCGGTGCGGCGGATCTGTCGTTGCAATCCTTATTGCAAGGGCGGATATGATCCTGTTCCGCCCAAAAAAGGCGCCTTAAAAAAAATTGAAAATAAAAGGAATCTGTTATGAATTATGTTTTAGAATTTTTCCAAACGCTTTGCTTTGGAAATTTTGCGCTGGGAATCTTTCTTTTCACGGTTGTGATTAATGTTATTCTCAGCCCGACAAATATTAAACAACAGAAATCAATGGCAAAACAGGCGCGTCTGCGTCCGAAAATGGAAGAGCTCAAAGAAAAATACGGCGATGATCGAATGAAATATTCCACCGCCGTCAATGAACTCAATCAGCAGGAAGGCGTCAATCCCATGGGTGGATGCCTGCCGATGCTGCTGAAAATGATCGTTTTGATTTTCGTTTATAACGGTGTGTTGCAGATTGTCAATTCCGGTGAGAAAGGCAGCGGTTTTTCGTTGTTCGGTCTGGATCTGCTGGAAACACCAAAATTTAACATTGATATTATCAACCACTGGCAGCCGATCTGGATCATTCCGATCCTTTGCTTTTTGGCGTCTTTCGGTTCAACAATTATTTCAAACATCAATCAAAAGCACATCAATCCCGACATGGCAAACCAGGGTGGATCGATGAAGCTGATGCTGTTTATCATGCCGGTGTTTTCCCTTATCATCGCATTCGGTGTGCCCGGCGCCGTCGGTTTTTACTGGATTTGTTCCAACATCGTCAACACGGCGATTCAGTTGGTTGTCAGCAACATTTATTCCGCGGATAAGATCATTGCCAAAGAAACGGCAGAAAGCGGAATCAAAAGAAGAAAATATGAACGTGAAAAAATGAAACAGGGCGAATAAGAAGGGCCCGTTCTCGAAAGGATAGAAGAAAAAATGATCATCGAAGCTGTTGCAACCGGCAAAACGGTTGACGAAGCAAAAGAAGCTGCATTAAAAGAATTACCCGTCGGACCGGATGCCGACGTTCAATTTGAAGTGGTGGAACTCGCACAAAAGAAAAAATTCGGTTTATTCGGCGGCAATCCCGCAAAAGTGCGTGCGTTTGTGGAAATTGAAGACGAAAAACCGCGCAGAAAGAGTGCGCCCAAAAAGAAACCGGAAAAACCAGTAGCGGAGAAGCCGGCAGCTGAAAAAAAGGTGGAGAAAGAGAAAAAAGAACAACAGGTTGTCGTGGAAAAGGCAAAACGGCCCGGCGTTGAAAATTTAACGGCGGATAACCCGCAGGTCAAGGAAGCAGAAACCTATCTGGTCAACGTGCTGACCAACATGGGCGTGACCGATATTCAAACGGAAATCGAAGTTGTGGACGACGGCGTTAAAATCAATTTCAACGGCAACAAACTCGGCGTTGCGATCGGCCGCAAGGGCGACACGCTGGATGCGCTGCAGCATTTGACCTCACTTGTTGCCAATAAAGCAAAAGAAAATTATATCCGCGTGACCTTGAATCCGGGCGGCTATCGCCAAAAACGGGAAGAAACGCTGGTCGCAGTTGCAAAAAAATCTGCGGACAAGGCGCTTAAATCTGGCAGAAACGTGATTTTGGAACCGATGAATTCCTATGAACGCCGCATTATTCACAACTGTATTCAGGAAATCGGCGGCGAACTGATGAGCTGGTCGATCGGTGAAAATGAACACCGGCGTGTCTGCATCGGTACCAGCAAGGACAATAAGCCTTATAAACAGAGCTATGACCGGCGCCGCAGCGACCGGCGCGGCAGAAGACCTGCTCGCCGTCCGAGCCAAACGGTGGAATCCAAAGTGCAAAGAGAGCCTTTAAAAGACAGCGCTGATCTGCCGATGTATGGTAAAATTAAATAACAAAGTAAAGAGCCGGCCATCCAAATCAAATTGGATGGCCGGCTTTTCCGGAAAGGAAAAAATCAAATGAAGATCGAGCTTGTGCAAACGGCAGCGCAGCTGCAAGAATGCCTGCAAATCCGTCAAACGGTGTTTATCAAAGAAAAGGGCGTGCCAAAAGAAATCGAAATCGATGCAATGGATGATCTGCAAAGCAGCTGCACGCACTTTTTGGTCTGCGATGGGAAAAACCCAATCGGAACTTTTCGATGTGCGAACATGGATAAAAATACCATTAAGGTGCAGCGGCTTTGTTTTTTAAAGGAGAGCCGGGGAAAAGGCTTTGGAAGGCAGGCGCTTGTGTTTCTTGAAGCCTGGAGCAGGCAGCAAAATAAAAATCGGATCGAGATCGATGCCAAGCAGGATGTTTATCCTTTTTATGAAAAATGCGGTTATCAAAAGATTTCCGATCCGTTTTTGGAAGCGGGCATCCCGCATGTGAGAATGGAAAAACGCTTAGATATGGGAGAAAGATAAGAGGGAAGCCGAATGTTTCACGTGAAACATTCGGCTGTTGTTTTGTTGCGTTTGCTAGTATTATTCTGTTTTATTGGGGTGACCGGCTGATGAGGTGGCAATGCGAAAAAATTCCGGCTTTCCGCAGGTTTGCTGTGTTCCGTTTCACCTCATCCACCGCTAGCTGTGGAAACAAGGTAGTTGGAAGTTTTGGAACACAGTTCCAAAACTTGAGAGGGCACGTGGGATTGAGCTGTGAGAGCACAAAAGTAAAGCGTGCCCTTTTCTCCTTGAAGGGGAAGGCTTTAGCTTGCGGGAGCTGTTTTTAAATCAAACCGCCTAGATGACGCCCAAATCTTTAAAAAGGCGCACGCAGTCTTTCACACCCTGCCTGTAAAGATGGGTTTCGACGATTCTCTGCGCATGCTGCACGTTTGCAAAGTATTCCTGAAAGCACCAGCAGTCGCCGCGACAAAAGCTCGACAAGGATGCGCCGCTTTGTCCCTGCATTATTTTTTGCAATGGAAAACCGCCATCTTTTAGACGGCGGTTTTGTTTTTTTTGAAATTTTTTATTTTGCCATGCGTTTGACCAGCGCGACCGGCAGGCCCATGCGTTTTGCGGTTTTTTCCACGCTCATGCCGTTTTTTAAAAACCGTTTCATCACACACCGCAGATCCTCCCCGACTTCGATGATGTGCCCGTCCGGATCATAGAACCGAACGACCCGCTGGCCCCAATCGTGCACTTTGACCGGATGCACAAGCTCAATATCGTCAAAAGCGTCTAGCTTTTCCATGAAATGATCGAGATCTTTCACTTCAAAATAAATTTCACCGGTGTTGTGTGCAAAATGAATATCCTTGTCTTTTTTCTCAATAAAACCTTTCCAGCTGTCCAGTGTTTGCAGGCAAAGCCCGCCGGTCAAGGTGACATTTGCCCCAAAATCCGCGGTGACATGAAGGCCGAGCACCTGTTTATAAAAGGCTTTGGATTTTTCCATGTCATGCACACAAAGCAGCGTGTTTTTCAGTTTCATTTTGCAAAGACCTCCCACAAAAGACAAAAGCTTACCGCAGCAGCACCGCGCGGCAGGGCGCACCCTCCGCGCCTTTGATTTGCAGCGGTGCGGCGCAAAGGTAGTAGGTGCCGGGGACAACGGCGGACAGATCGAGATTTTCCAAAATCACAACGCCGGCGGAAAGCAGGGTGAAATGCACCTGCTGTTCAAAATCGTCCACCCCGATCTCGTTGTGATCGATCCCGACAAGCTCCACACCGGCAGCTGCGATTTCACCGGCGGCAGAGGGCGATAACCGGCATTTTCCCCCGCCCTTAATTAAAAGACGTTTGGTGCCGGGCTTTAAATACCAATCGATGGCTTCCCCTGTGATATAGGGGGTTTCAAACGCGAGCACCTCACAGATCCCACAGAAAACGTTGATGGGAATTTGATCGACGGTTTTCCCATCCTGCACAAAATGCCGCGGCGCATCGATGTGAGTGCCGTTGTGCAGGCACATGGAAAGGTCGCTGAGATGATAAGGGTCGCCGTCTTCCATGCTGGAAACAACAGTCAGGCGCGGTGCGGTATCTCCCGGATAAACGGGAGATGCAAACAATTCTTTGGAAATGTCATAAACACGGACCATCTCTACCCCGCCTTTTATGTAATTTTTAAGGCTCTGCCTTATCCGATTTTCGTCATGCCGCCCATATACGGCTGCAAAGCTTTCGGGATTGCAACGGTGCCGTCCGCCTGCAGGTTGTTTTCCAAAAATGCGATCAGCATACGCGGCGGCGCGACGACGGTGTTGTTCAGCGTGTGTGCAAAATAGTTGCCGTTCTCCCCTTTGATGCGGATTTTCAAGCGTCTTGCCTGCGCGTCGCCCAAGTTGGAGCAGCTGCCGACCTCAAAATATTTTTTCTGGCGCGGCGACCAGGCTTCCACGTCGATAGATTTGACTTTTAAATCCGCAAGATCGCCGGAACAGCATTCAAGGGTACGCACCGGAATATCCATCGAACGGAACAGGTCGACGGTGTTCTGCCAGAGCTTGTCGAACCACATTTTAGAGTCTTCCGGTTCGCACACGACGATCATTTCCTGTTTTTCAAACTGATGAATGCGGTAAACGCCGCGTTCTTCCAGCCCGTGCGCGCCTTTTTCCTTGCGGAAACAGGGCGAATAGCTGGTCAGTGTCTGCGGCAGACTGGTTTTGGGGAGAATGGTATCGATGAATTTACCGATCATCGAATGTTCGCTCGTCCCAATTAAGTATAGGTCCTCGCCCTCAATTTTATACATCATCGCGTCCATTTCGGCAAAGCTCATTACCCCGGTGACGACGTTGGAACGGATCATAAACGGCGGGACGCAGTAGGTAAACCCGCGGTCGATCATGAAATCCCGCGCATAGGCGATCACCGCCGAATGCAGCCGCGCAATATCGCCCATCAGATAATAAAACCCGTTGCCGGCGACCTTTCTCGCGCTGTCCAGATCAATGCCGTTGAACCGTTCCATGATGTCGGTATGATACGGAATCTCAAAATCCGGAACGACCGGCTCGCCATAACGTTTGATTTCGACGTTTTCGGAATCGTCCTTACCGATCGGCACCGACGGGTCGATGATGTTCGGAATGGTCATCATGATTTTTGTGATCTTTTCTTCCAGCTCTTTTTGTTCGGCTTCAAATTGCGCCAGCTGTTGCGCGCCGTTGGCGACGATCTGTTTGGCTTCTTCCGCTTTGTCCTTCTCCCCTTTTGCCATGAACATGCCGATTTCCTTGGAAACCTTGTTCCGGGTGGCGCGCAGCGCGTCGGCCTGCGCTTGGATATCACGTTTTTGCTGATCCAGTGCGATCACTTCATCGACCAGCGGCAGCTTTTCATCCTGAAATTTGTTTTTAATGTTTTGTTTGACGATGTCGGGATTTTCCCGCACAAATTTAATATCCAGCATTTGATTTCCCGTCCTTTTTATCTTTATTTTGAAAAATAGGTTTGCAGCAGGTCCCGCAGGTCCGCTTCACTGTAAAATTCGATCTGCAATGTCCCTTTGTTCTTTTGAAAATCGATCTGCACCTTGCGGCCGAGCGATTCTTTCAGCGCCAGCTCCGCTTCGCTAAAATAAACCGGCTTGCGCGCCTTTACCGGTGCGGTCGAATCCGTTGTCTGTTTTTTCGCGGTCTGCTTTGCGGTTTTGGCAAGCTGTTCGATCTGCCGCACCGTGGCGCCGTTTTGAATCATTTGAACCGCAGTGTCCCGCATCTCCTTCGGCAGCGCCAGCAGCGCGCGCCCATGTCCTGCGGTGATCACGCCGTTTTCGATCAGCTCGGTATATTTTCCAAGCTCCAAAAGCCGCAGCGTGTTGGCGACGGCGGAACGTGATTTACCGATTTTCTGCGCCACCTGCTCCTGGGTCAGACCAAAGGTGTCCATCAGCTGTTTATAGCCTTTGGCTTCCTCCATGCCGTTTAAGTCTTCCCGTTGCAGATTTTCGATCAGCGCGATTTCCATTGTCTGCGCGTCGGACAGATCCTTGATGATCACCGGCACCGTTTTGAGTCCCGCCTGCCGGCAGGCGCGCCAGCGGCGTTCACCGGCAACGATCTGATAACCGCCGGAAAGCACCGGCCGGACGATCAGCGGCTGCAAAAGCCCGTATTGCCGGATGTTTTCAGCGAGCTCCTCCAGCGCCTGCGGATCAAACGCCTTGCGCGGCTGCTCCGGATTCGGCTCAATGTCGCTTAACCGCACCTCCACCGCATCCGGCGCGGTGGCTGAATTATCATGTAAAAGCGAGGTCAGCCCGCTTCCCAATCCTGATTTTCGGGGCATGTTTCCATTCCTTTCTGTTTGATGGGCAGCATCAGCTTTTTCCCATTTTTTTATTCAATTTGATGAGTTCCTTTGCCAGCGCAAGATAGGCGTCCGACCCTTTGGACTTTCTGTCATAATAATAAATCGGTTCACCGAAGCTCGGCGCTTCCGATAACCGCACCGAACGCGGGATCACAGCGGCAAACACCTTTTTCGGGAAAAACCGCTTGATTTCCGCCACCACCTGCTGGGTCAGATTCAGCCGGCCGTCGTACATCGTCAGCAAAATGCCTTCGATCTCGATCTGCGGGTTGTGCAGCCGTTTGATCTCCCGAATGGTGGTCATCAATTGCGACAGCCCCTCCAGTGCGTAAAATTCGCATTGGATGGGCACCAAAACGGTATCTGCTGCGCAAAAGCCGTTGATGGTGATCAGCCCCAGCGAGGGCGGGCAGTCCAGAAAAATATAATCATAATTTTCCCGTTGGGGGGCGAGCGCCTTTTTTAAGAAAAATTCGCGCTCTTTAAGCCCGACCAGCTCCACCTCCGCGCCGGACAGATCCATGTTGGCCGGAATGATATCGACATTTTTAAATTTGGTATGTAAAATCGTGGCGTTACAATCGGCATTGCCGGTGAAAAGATCATAAGCGGAATGCAGAATATCCCGTTTGCTGATCCCATAGCCGCTGGTGGAGTTTCCCTGCGGGTCGATATCCACAAGCAGGCATTTTTTACCGAGCACACCCAACGCTGCGGACAGATTCACCGCCGTGGTGGTTTTGCCAACGCCTCCCTTTTGATTGACAACCGCAATAATTTTTCCCAACCGATTCCCTCCTTTATTTTTCCTGCATTTCCATTTTACCGAAAAGCAAATTGTTTTTTTCATTATATCATATTTCGCCGGGGATGAAAAGAGCAAAATCCAAAATTGAATCTTTTTTGAAAAGGGCAAAAATATATAAAACAAAATGTTTCACGTGAAACAAAAACAAGAAATTTTGTGACAAACAATAAATATATGTCGAAATAGAAAATATTTTTTAATAAATTGTTAATAATCTAAGAATTTTCATAAAATTAGAAAAAATTTGCTTTACTTTTCGGAGATTTTGTAATAACATGAAAACAAAGATAGAAAGGAAGGAGTGAGTGCGATGTTGTCGACTGGTGTTGAACGGAAGCTCGACGAACTCGGTCGTGTCGTTATTCCGAAAGAAATCAGAAGAAACCTGACCATCCCGACGGGGTCACCATTGTTGATCTATGTGGAAGGCAACAAAATCATCCTGGAGAAAAGTTCCGGCGCCTGCGCGGTCTGCGGCAGCACAACGGATATTCAGTCGGTAAACGGCAAGAGTATTTGTAAAAAGTGCATCGAGGATATCAAGAAATTTTAAGTTACATAGCTTAAAAATCTGGTAAAAGAGCATGCGGGGAAGCAACATACCGCATGCTCTTTGCCGTTTGCGGCGCTTTGGATAGGACGCAAACCGAGCGGGCTACCGCAGCATAAAGATGCAAAGCATGTGCTGCGGTGGGTCGGCGCGGTGAAAAATGCAATCAAGTGAACAGGAGGGCGAATATGCAAATCACATGGCTTGGTCAAGCGGGACTGTTATTTGAAAAAGAGGATCTGACGATCCTGGTTGATCCTTATTTATCCGACAGCGTGAAAAAAGTAAATCCGAACAACTACCGGCGCGTTCCGGTCGACGAACGTTTTTTTGACAAGCGACCGGACATCATCATCTGCACCCATGATCACATGGATCACAACGACCCGGAAACGATGGGGCGGTTTTTATCCCAAACCGAAAAATCCATCACGGTGCTGGCCTCCGCCGCGGCTTACAAGGCGCTGCTCCCCAATAAGAACGGGCACAACTACGTCTGTTTTACCCCGCATACCGTCTGGTCGCAGAATGGTATTCGCATCACGGCGGTCAAAGCGGTGCATTCCGAACCGACGGCGATCGGCGTGATTATCGAAGAGACCGGCACGCCGGACGGAAAAGTCTATTATATCACAGGAGACACGTTATATAATAGCGAAATTTTCACACAGCTGCCGGAAAACATCGACGCGGTGTTTTTACCGGTCAACGGAGTGGGCAACAACATGAACATGACCGACGCGATCGCTTTTGCCAAAAGAACCGGCGCGAAAAAAGCGGTGCCTTTGCATTTCGGCATGTTTGATTCCATCGATCCGCGGCTGTTTGCCTGTGAAAACCGGGTGATCCCGCGATTGTTTGAAAAAATACCGGTTTAATCCCGGAAACAGTCGGATTTTTCGCAAAATTTTTGGGTAACCCGCATCCTACGGGTAAAAATAGAACCGGAACCATCCAAAATCTGCGAAAATGCAGAAAAATGTAGGTTTGTCAATGATGTGTTACAGAATTAGAAAACTTCACCGCAAGC
>CAMMAZ010000059.1 GCA_946493765.1 uncultured Clostridia bacterium
CTTGCTTGCGGTGAAGTTTTCTAATTCTGTAACACATCATTGACAAACCTACATTGTTTGCAGATTTGTGATAAAACAATTGTAGGATTGCGGGCAAAAGGGAAGAAGCCACAGCGGAAAGAAAAAATTTTTTAAAATGAAAGCTTTTTTTATTTTATATTTCAGATAAAAAAATAAAACGAATAGATGCTCTATTCGTTTTATCCATTTGTGTTTTTGATAAATACAGTTCATAATAGGGGGTTCAATATGCAAAATGGAAAAAGGAAACCAAAAAAAGACCGCATATGCACCGCCGGTGTGCAAGACATTGACATGCCAAATCAAACCACGGAGCAATATGCGGTCTGCTGCGCAAAAAACTTATTCAACGCGGGCAACGCCGGAGTCTTTCGCCGCTTTCGCGACCGCGGCGGCGACCGCTTTTCCGACCCGTTTGTCAAACGCTTTTGGCAGAATATAATCGGGACGCAATTCATCTTCACCGACCAGCGACGCGATCGCAAGCGACGCTGCCGTTTTCATTTCTTCGTTGATATCCGACGCGCGCACGTCCAGCGCACCGCGGAAAATGCCGGGAAACGCCAGCACGTTGTTGATCTGGTTTTCAAAATCCGACCGACCGGTGCCGACCACCGCCGCGCCGGCGGCTTTGGCTTTGTCCGGCATGATTTCCGGAACGGGATTGGCCATCGGGAACACGATCGCCCCATCTGCCATGCTGCCGACCATTTCCTCCGACACGATTCCCGGCGCCGACACGCCGATAAACACATCCGCGCCGCGCATGGCGTCGGCCAGCGAACCGGTCAGTTTCTGCGGATTGGTGATTTTGGCAAGCGCTTTGTGCGCGTCGGACAAGCCGTCCGCCCCGTCACAGAGAATGCCGGCTTTGTCGACCATCACAAGGTCCCGAACGCCAAGCCGCATTAAATGCTGTCCGATCGCGGTGCCGGCAGAACCCGCGCCGTTGATGACAACGCGGATATTCTCGATTTGTTTGTTCACCACTTTCAGTGCATTGAGCAGCGCGGCGGCAACGACGATGGCGGTGCCGTGCTGGTCGTCGTGGAAAACGGGAATGTCGCAGATTTCCTTTAACCGGCGTTCCACCTCAAAACAGCGGGGCGCCGCGATATCTTCCAGATTGATGCCGCCGAACGAACCGGAAATGTTATAGATGGTTTGGACCAGTTCGTCCACGTCTTTGGTTTTGACACAGATCGGGAAAGCGTCCACATCGGCGAATTCTTTGAACAGGCAGCATTTGCCCTCCATGACCGGCATGCCCGCTTCCGGCCCGATGTCGCCCAGTCCCAAAACGGCGCTGCCGTCGGTGATGACCGCGACCATGTTGTGGCGGCGGGTGAGTAAAAAAGAACGGCTTTTGTCTTCTTTGATGGCAAGGCAGGGCTCTGCGACGCCCGGCGTGTAAGCCAAAGACAGCTGTTCGCTGTTTTGCACCGGCGTGCGGGAGATCACCTCGATTTTGCCGCCCCATTCATAATGCTTTTCCAAAGCCAGTTGTTTGACATCCATTTTCTGTTTTCTCCTTTTGTTTAACATCAATCAATAACCCAGTATCAAAAAACGCGCGAGCGCCGGAACCTCTCTTGCCCAATAGCCGGGCGCCAGCCACAGCGGCGTCTGGCAGCCGTAAGGAGATGTGTCGACCCCCTGTTTTTTGGCGATCAGACCGGCGCGCAGTTCGTGGAACCCGTCGGTCGCGATCACGATCTGATCGTCCGGCAGCTGCTGTTTTTGCATCAATTCCATTGAAAACCGGATGTTTTCATCGGTGTTTTTCGATTGATCCTCCAAAAACAGCCGGTCGCTTTCGATCCCTTTTTTCGTCATGTAGTTGAACATCGCCTGCGCTTCGCTGATGCGTTCGCCCGGTCCCTGCCCGCCGGATAAAACACAGTTGGCGGCTGGGTTTTCCTTTAAATATTCGATCGCTTTGTCCATTCTTTTTTGCAGCATCAGACTCGGCGTTTCACCTTTCACCTGGCAGCCAAGCAGGATCACCGTCCCGTTTTGCGGCAGGCTGGAAAAGCGGTTATAACAAAACATAACTGCGTTTACCGCGATCGTCCCGACACTTGCAAGGCCGACGCCGACGCACAAAATCACCGCGAGCGCTTTCCATTTGGAATGCCACAACGCCAAAAACGGCGCGGGATAAAACAGGCAGAAACTAAGCAGCAAAAGAATCGCCGAGGGATACAGCATACCGATATGTAAAACCCCGCGAAATATAGGGGTGAGGTACCAAACTGCCAGCAAAAGGCAGAGAATTGCCAAAATAATTCGAATCATACGCTTCATGTCCTATCTATCCCCCATTAATTTGTTTTAACATCCTTTGTTTAACCCAATGCGACGTCTAAAATCATCATGATTAAAAATCCGCCGATCACGCCGAGCGTGCCGACATTGGAGTGTTCGCCCAAATGCGCTTCCGGGATCAGTTCCTCCACCACGACATACAGCATCGCGCCCGCCGCAAAGCTTAAGAGCCACGGCATGAACGGCTGGATCGCGCTTGCCGCCAGCACCACTAAAATCCCGAACACCGGTTCGACAAGGCCGGACAAGCTGCCCCGCAAAAACGCTTTGGAAGCAGAAAGTCCTTCCTTTCGCATCGACAGCGAGACCGCCGCCCCTTCCGGCAGGTTTTGAATGCCGATACCGATCGCCAGCACCATCGCCGACGTGAAATCCATCCCGTTTTCCGCCGCAAGTGCAAAGGACAGTCCCACCGCCATGCCTTCGGGGATATTATGCAGCGTCATTGCCGACATCAAAAGCGTGGCGCGTTTCATGGAGGTGTGCACTCCTTCCGGTTGGCTGGAATCGGGATGCAAATGGGGAATGATCGAATCCAGCGCCATTAAAAACAAAACGCCGAGCACCAGTCCGCCAGCCGCCGGGATCCAGCCGATGCCGCCGCGCTGCTGTTCCTCTTCCATGGCGGGGATCAGAAGGCTCCAGACCGACGCTGCGATCATGACGCCTGCCGCAAAACCGAGAAAAATCCGGTTTGCGATCACGTTCACTTTTTTAGCTACAAAGAAAACCAGCGCGGCGCCGATCGCCGTCATTAAAAACGTGATACCGGTTCCGCCCGCCGCCATGAGCAGAGCATCTTTCATGATCTGTTCCCTGCCTTTCTTTTTTAAAATCGTGCTTTGTCTTTAGTATATGCGCGAAAACGCGCCGCACACAAAATATGTTTTTGTTTTGACACGCGCAAGGTTTGCCGCCGGCTTATTTGCCGACGCAGAAATTCGCAAACACCTGATCGACCACCGCATCGCTGACCCGTTCGCCGGTCAGTTCCAAAAGCGATGCGATCGATTCATCCAATAAAATGCCGACTGCGTCGAGCATCTGCCCCGCAGTGTAGGCGTCGATTGCATCTTCCAGCGCGCAAAGCGCCGCCTTTGCAGCGACAAGCTGCCGTTCGTTGGCAATGCCGACCGCGTCCGGGTCCAGCTTCCAAAGTCCCGCTGTTTTGGAAATCGCCTGCTGCAAGTCCGCAGCGCCCTCGCCGGTTGCGGCGGACATTTTGATCACCGTCCCATATTTTTCAAAGGGGGATGCGTCCACCTTGCAGCCGAGATCCGTTTTGTTTAAAATGATGATTTTCGGTGTGTCCGGCACGGTATCCAAAAGGGAAATGTCCGCATCGTCCGGCTGTTCACCGGCGTCGAAAACCGCTAAAATCAGCTGTGCGTTTTTCATTTTTTCCTTTGCCCGTTCCATACCGATCGATTCGACCAGATCGCCGCCCTCCCGGAGTCCGGCGGTGTCGGACAGCCGCAGCAAAATACCGCCGACCTCGACCGTTTCTTCCACGATGTCGCGGGTGGTGCCCGCGATGTTGGTGACAATGGAACGTTCTTTTCCCGCTAACAGGTTCATCAACGTCGATTTGCCGACGTTTGGTTTGCCGACGATCACGCATTCGATGCCGCTTTTGATCACCGCGCCGTTATCGTAACCGGCGATCAGCGCCGCAAGCTGCGTTTTGACCGCATTCAATTTATTTAAAAATCCGGTTTCGTCCATCTCCTGGAGTCCCTCTTCGGGAAAATCCACATAAGCCGCCGCCTGTGCGGCGCAGTAGGTCAGCGTTTCTTTCATATCCTGGATTTTCTGGAACGCCGCGCCCTCTTTGACGGCGTTGGCGGCTTTGAGCGCCGCCGATGACGACGCGCCGATGACGTCCATCACCGCTTCCGCCTGCATCAGCGACATTTTCCCGTTTAAAAACGCACGTTTTGTGAATTCGCCGGGCTGCGCCTGCACCGCACCCGCTGCAAAGATCGCGCGCAGCGTCTGCCGCATGACCTGTTCGCCGCCATGCAGTGAAAATTCCACTGCGTCCTCCCCGGTGTAGGAATGCGGCGCGCGAAAAACGGTCGCAACGCCGTCGTCGATATCGCCGCTTTTATCGAACACATGCCCGTAAGCCGCGGTGTAGCCTTTCATATTCGCCAAACATTTGCCGGCCGCTGCACAGCGAAAAACACTGTCGCCGACAGCGACAGCGTTTTCTCCGGATATGCGAATGATCCCCAATGCGCCGCCTTTGACGTTGGTCGCAAAGGCGGCAATTGTTTTTGCCAATGGATTGCCTCCAAACATTAAAAAGTATCGGTGGGGAGTTTGGGCAGATAGCCGCCCTCCTCGATCAACCGGCGGCGCAGCCGCTGGGTGTCCACCTTGTGGATATTCACCATGTCCATTTCACAGGCGAATTTCGCCGCCATACCGGCCGCTTCGCCCTCCACCAGACAGCAGGGCATGACCCGCAGGCTGCCTTGTGTGATACGGTCGGTGGAAACGGTTCTGCCCGCCACCAGCACGTTATCCAGATCACGCGGACAAAGCACGCGATACGGCACGCCGTGGGATTCCCCGGCCTTATACCGTTCATACCGGAAATCGGAATGCTCTTTCATCGTTTTGTTTTCTTCCGGCGATTTGTGAATATCGATATAATAGCAGTTGCGGCCGATTTCGTCCGGGAAAGACTGCCGGTTCATGAAATCTTCAAGGGTAAAGATATAGTCGCCGATAATGCGCCGCGATTCGCGGGCGCCGAGGATCGGCGCGGTTTCCACCAGATAAGAATTCGCGAACGCTTTGGGTTCATATTTGATAAACGCTTTATACATCTGCCGCGCCAGTTCCCTGCCGCGCAGAATGCCTTTGGAAACGCTTTCGGGATCGGTGTAGTCCACGTCCCAGACATGGCCTGCATTAAACGCCATCACGCCGGGTCCGATAAAGCCGCAGCAAAGGTGGGTGTCGGGAATATCGAATTCCGGATCATGGATGACCTGATTCATGATGCTGTCGGCATTGCCGCCATAAAGACTGGGATATTTGTTGTATTCCTCTTCGTTGACGTTGGCGATGACAAAGCAGTGGGAGCAGGGCTGCACATCGTGCTTGTCGTCGCTGCCGTAGGCAAACGGGTTGCCCGCCCATGCGGCGATATCCGCATCGCCCGTGCAGTCGATATAGACCTTTGCCTGGTATGCCGAAAGCCCCGCCTTGTTGGCGACGATCAGCGCGTCGACATTGCGGTCGTCCTTCATTTCGACCGCACACACCATCGTCTGGAACAGGATTTCAACGCCATATTCTTTCATTAAATTGTCATATTGGGTTTTTAAGGTCTCAAAATCGATCGGCACCCAGTCATAATGATCTTTGGCAATATGCGGCATGCCGTTTTTGTTTTCCAGAAAAACACGTTTGGAAATGCCGCCGTAGATGATTTTTTCTCCGTCGGTATACGGTGTCCACGCTTCGACCAGTCCTTTGGTCGCCATGCCGCCGAGCATGCCGGACGATTCGATCAGCAGCGTTTTCGCGCCTTCTCTGGCAGCCGATGCCGCCGCCGCGCAGCCTGCCGGACCGCCGCCCGCAACGATCACATCATATTGTCCTCTGACCGGGACTTTGGTTTTTGTCAATTGATATTCCATTGAAGACCCTCCTCGTTCACCAGATTCACCGGTGTTCCGTTTAAATAAGATTGCAAATTGGAAACGGCGGTGCAAAGCAGCCGTTTTCTTGTTTCATAAGCCGACCAGGCGACATGCGGGGTGATAAACACATGCGGCATGTCAAACAGCGGGTTGTCCTTTTGCGGCGGTTCGTCGAACAAAACGTCGGTGCCAAATCCGCCGACCTTTCCGGTGCGCAGCGCAGCGCCCAGCGCCGCTTCGTCGATCAAACGCCCCCGCGCGGTGTTGATGATGAGCACCCCGTCCTTCATCTGCGCAATGGAATCCGCATTGATGATCTGATGGGTCTGTTTGGTATAAGGCACATGCAGCGACAAAATGTCGGCACTTTTGAAAAGCTCGTCTTTTGACACCTGTGTGACACCGGGAAAGGAAAAGGCGTGCCGCGCGCAGGCGAACACCCGCATATCAAAAGACAAAGCGGTTTTTGCCACCTGTTTTGCAATGTTGCCGAATCCGAAAAGCCCCAGCGTTTTGTCTTTCAGCTCTGCCAGCGGCAGATCGGAAAAATGCCCGTGTTTGACAGCGAGCCAGCCGTCGGTTTTCACGCGGTCGGACAGCTGCGCCACATGATTGGTCAGGTTTAAAATGTGCGCCACCGTCATTTGTGCGACGGCATGCGCACTATAGGCCGGGACATTGGTCACCGGGATACCGCGTTTTCCTGCATGCGCAACGTCGATGGGATCATAGCCGGTGGAAATCAGCCCGATATACCGCAATTTCGGCAGCCGGTCGATGGTTTGCGCGCAAAGCGGGGTTTTGTTGACGATGATCACATCCGCGTCCTTTGCGCGGGAAACGACCTCGTCTTCCTTTGTGTCCGCATAATAAGTCAGCGTGCCAAACGCTTTGAATGCGTCGAACGGCAGGTCGCCGGGATTGGTGGTCCCACCGTCCAAAACAACGATATGCAAGCCGGTTCCTCCTTTATCCCTTCTCGATTTTCATTCTACAATATTTTACTTTCAACTGCAAGGTTTTTATTGCTTTTTTGAAAAAATTATTGTATGATGAAAAAAATCAGATCGTAAGATAAAAAGGGAAGTGTTTTGCACCATGCTTCAAATCAAAATGCTGTGATTTGAGGCGATTTTTGTTTTTAGGGTTTTAAAACCGCTGGCAGCGGTAACATTTAAAAAATTTGAAAAAAGAAAAGAGGGAATTACTGATGAAAATCACATTCATGGGCGCGGGCAGCACGGTGTTTGTGCGCAACGTGCTGGGCGACTGCATGCTCACCGAGCTTGGGAAAGACTGCGACATCGCGCTTTACGACATCGACGGCGAACGCCTTAAAGACAGCGAGATCATGCTGCAGGCGCTCAATCAAAACATCAACGGCGGCAAAGCGCGGATCAAAGGGTATTTGGGCATTGAGAACCGCCGCGCCGCGCTGAAAGGGGCGGATTTTGTCATCAACGCCATTCAGGTCGGCGGCTATGAGCCCTGCACCGTGACGGATTTTGAGATCCCGAAAAAGTTCGGGCTGCGCCAGACGATTGCCGACACTTTGGGGATCGGCGGTATCATGCGCGGGCTGCGCACCATTCCGGTGCTAAAGGATTTTGCGGAAGATATGCAGGCGGTGTGCCCGAACGCCTGGTTTTTGAATTATGTGAATCCCATGGCGATTTTAACCGGCTACATGCTGCGTTTCACCGGTATCAAAACCGTCGGCCTTTGCCATTCGGTGCAGGTGTGCGCCAAAGCATTGATGGACGGCGTCGGCATGGAATATGACGAATCGGTGCAGTGGAAGATCGCCGGCATCAACCACATGGCGTGGCTGTTGGAAATCACAAAGGATGGAAAAGATCTCTATCCGGAAATCAAACGGCGGTCGCTAGAGAACGGCGCGCCGGACTGGGATCGCGTCCGGCATTACATCATGCACAATTTCGGGTATTACGTCACCGAATCCAGCGAGCATTTCAGCGAATATACCCCTTATTTTATCAAGGATAAATATCCTTCTCTGATCGAGCAATTCAACATTCCGCTGGACGAATATCCCCGCCGCTGTGTCAACCAGATCAACGAGTGGAAGCAGATGCGGGATCAGCTGACCAAGGATCCCACCATCACCCATGAACGCTCCAAAGAATACGGTTCCTATATTATCGAGTCGATCTGTTTGAACAAGCCTTATAAGATCGGCGGAAATATCATCAACAACGGGCTGATCGAAAATCTGCCGGATGAGGCTTGCGTCGAGGTGCCCTGCCTTGTGGATGCGTCGGGAATTTGCGGCACCAAGGTCGGGCGGCTGCCAACGCAACTGGCTGCGCTGAACATGAGCAACATCGCCCCGCAGCTGCTGACCATCGAAGCGGCGGTCACCGGCAAAAAAGAATATATTTATTATGCGGCGATGTCCGATCCGCACACCAGCAGCGAGCTGTCCATCGACGACACCAAAAAATTGGTCGATGCGCTGCTCGAAGCGCACGGCGATTGGCTGTCGGCTTATCATTAAAATGAAAAAATCCTGAAATCCGTTTTGGATTTCAGGATTTTAATTTGGTTTGTTTTTGCTCACATGCTGTTTGATTTTATCAAAGGTCTGGCTGCTGATCACATGCTCCATGCGGCATGCGTCTTTCGCAGCGGTCTGTTCGTCCACCCCCAGGGCGACCAGCCAATCGGTCAGCAGCGTGTGACGCTCATAAATTTTCTGGGCGATCTCCATCCCCGCGTCGGTCAAAGTGATATGCCCGTCGTTGTCCATGCGGATATATCCGTTTTCCCGCAGGTTTTTCATCGCAACGCTCACACTCGGCTTTGAGAAGGACAGTTCGTTGACAATATCGATCGACCGCACCGTCCCTTTGCGCTGGCCGATCATCAAGATCGCCTCCAGATAGTTTTCCGCCGATTCCTGCACCTTCAATCAAAACACCTCTTTTTCAATTTGTTTTCACTTTTGCATATGCGCCCACGCAGTCTAAAAGGACAAAAAAGACGCTGTCGAATTCCAGATAAATATAAATTATTATAACACCCCGCCGGCATTTTATCAAGCCGAAAAATTTTTAATAAAAAATTTAAATGTGTAGGTTTACAATAGATGTGTTACAAAAAGAATAAAAAAAGAAGTGACGAAT
>CAMMAZ010000060.1 GCA_946493765.1 uncultured Clostridia bacterium
TTCTTGCTTGCGGTGAAGTTTTCTAATTCTGTAACACATCATTGACAAACCTACAAATTTCTTTTTAGATTTACATTTTATTGCACGGGAAAATGTCTTGCAATTTTCTATATTGTGTAATATAATAAACATGTAATTATTTGTCTAAAAAGGGTGGGGCGGACAGACTTATGATACATAGAACTTTAAAGGATTTGAGAAAAAGTTATGCGTTAACACAAAAACAGGTATCGGATTTGTTAAAAATCGACCGATCTTCATATACTTGTTATGAAACTGGAAAATCACATCCTCCGATCGACACGCTGGTCAAGCTGTCAAAAATTTATAATACATCCATTGATTATATTGTGCTCGGGAAAAAAGAGGAGCGCCATCATGTGGGAACGCTGGCAGAACCCAGAATTGCACCGTATGGCCAAGGAAACAACACACTGACGTTGGAGCAGGATGAGCTGGAATTGCTTTGTAATTACCGGCTGCTCAAGGAAAACAGAAAAAAAGAACTCATCCAGTATTTAAAAACGTTGCAGGAAGATTAAAAAGAATCTGGGCTGTCAGCCGACAGCCCATTCCTTATATGGAGGCTATTAAAGTTGAGATTTAGCGTGAATGCCGGACTTTTCGGCGATATGACTGCGATTCCCTCTGAAATTGTTGATAAACATTTGAAGTTGGCGTCGGGAACGCAACTGAAAGTGATTCTGGCATTTTTGCGAAACAGCCAATCGGAAGATGCGGTTGAACTTATCATGAAGAAGTTGGGGCTTTCTGAGACGGAAGTGTTGGAAGCATTAGAATATTGGGCAGGTTGTCATGTTTTGATCGATAATGAACATGAACAGCCGCAACCGATCCAAACGGAAAAAGCGCCGGTCAAACAAATAGAAGTGACCGCAAAACCAACGCGTGAAGAAGCGATTCGCCGCATGAGTGAGTCGACGGAACTGCAGTTTTTGTTCAGTGAGGTGCAGAACCGTCTCGGTCGGCTGATTACCCAAGCAGAAATGGCCACATTGGTTTGGCTTCACGATCATCAGGGGTTGCCGGTTCCGGTGATTTTGATGTCCATTGAATATGCGATGAATCAGGAAAAAGTCAGTTTTTCTTATATTGAAAAGACTTGTATTGACTGGGCAAACAACGACATTAACACACTGGAAAAGGCGGAGCAGCGGATCAACGCTTTGTTTTTATCTAAAACAGCGTGGAAAATCGTTGAGAGTGCGTTTGGCATACCGCATCGGAAGCCGTCGGCCAGAGAGGAAAAATATGCGGATACTTGGGTCAATCAATATGCTTTTCAAAAAGATATGCTGATTTTAGCTTATAACATTTGCATTGATGCAACCTCCAAACTCAGTTTTGCCTATATCAACAAAATTTTGGAGAAGTGGCATAAAGCGGGTTATCAAAAACCGGAAGACGTTGAAGCGGCGGAACAAAAGCAGCAAGAGAAAAAAGCAAAAAAGCAAAGCTCTTATGATATGAACAAAATTCGTGCAAAGTTCAATAATTTTGATGACTAGGTGGTAGGGTGTAATGGCATTGACAGCGAGATACTATAACACTGCGCTTTCCATGATTAAGGATAATCGGGAAAAACAGGAAATTCTTTGTAATGAAAGACTGGAGCGTCTTTATCAAAAATATCCCATTTTAAAAAACATTGACGGCGAAATTCAAAATCTGTTTTCCAATGCGACCAAACAGATGCTCAACGGCACACGCGTCGATTTTGACAGTATTTCAAAAAAGAGCCTTGCCTTGCAGCAGCAGAGGGCACAGTTTTTGGAATCGGTCGGCGTGGCGCCGGAAGATTTAAAACCGGCTTATGCCTGTCCAAACTGCTCAGATACCGGCTATGTGGACGGGAAAATGTGCGATTGTGTTAAAAAGCTGGCTGCCAAGTTGATTTATGACGAGATCAATGCGGATGTGCCGTTGGATCGTTCGACATTCGAATTGTTTGATGTGACAAAATACCCGGAGGCAGACGACGCGCGGGAAACAATGCAGAAAATTTATCAATATTGTCTGAAATATGCGCAGCAATTTTCGGCCGATTCTCCCAATCTGCTGTTTTATGGCAAAACAGGACTCGGTAAAACACATTTGTCACTGGCGATTGCGAATGTTGCGATTCAAAAGGGCTACAATGTGATTTATGGGCCGTTGAGCCGGATCATCGGCAAGATTGAAGCGGAACATTTTTCAAAAGAAAATCATGAGAATCAGACACTGCAAAGTGTGATCGGCTGTGATTTGCTGATTATCGATGATCTGGGGACGGAATTTTCCGGTCAATTTGCAGCATCTGTGATTTACGATATCATTAATTCGAGAATTTTAAACGGAAAGCCGACGATTATCAACACCAATCTGGAGATCAGTGAGATTCAGGATAAATATTCCGATCGGGTTTTATCCAGAATCAGCGGCAATTATAAAATGTTTGTATTTGTCGGAGAAGATATTCGAACATTATAATTTATTTTATGATGTATTTGTAATGGTAAAAGAGGGGAATTGGCAATTGAAAAAAAGAATTCTTTGTGGTGTTTTGGCACTCGGTTTGCTTTTGGGCGCTTGCGGATGCCAAAATACCACAGCACAGGATCAACCGGTTTCCACTGTGAAAACAACGGCGGAACAAACTGCCGCTAAAACAACAGTGAGCCCATATGTGATGAATCCATTGACCGGTGTTTACGATCTGCCGCGGGAAAAGAAAGACCAGCGTCCTGTCGCGGTAATGATCAACAATCTGCGCAGCAGCGTTGGAGCTAAGTCTGCACAGACAGTACAGACTGGACTTAATCAGGCAGACATGGTTTTTGAAACGATGGCGGAGGGCGGCATTACTCGTTTAATGGCGGTCTATTCTGACATCGAAAAAGCCGGACAGATCGGAACGGTGCGCAGCGCGCGTTATTCCTATGCACAGCTTGCCTGTGGGTTGGATGCGGTTTATGTGCACTGCGGTGCGGATAATCTTTATGCGACACCTCTGATGCAGGAACTTGGCATGGATCGGTTGGATCTGATCAGCAGTGCCAGCAGTGCAGGCGAACGTGTGGATAACGGCTTGGCATATGAACATACGTTGTATACATCGGGTGAAGCACTCTTTCAATACTATGACGGGTTGCAAACCGAAATAAAAGACCGTGCAAAAGACATCTATTCATTTAATAAAAAGGATGTTACATATACAAAACCGGCCTTGCAGGTCAATGTTCGTTTTTCCTCGAATTATAAATCCTCCTTTACATATGATGCCAACACAAAAAAATATACCCGCGGAGATGACGGGACTGTTTTAAAAGATTATATGACCGGGGAAAAGGAACAGTTTAAAAACGTTTTGGTTTTGTATGCGCCGGTGTATTACATGTCGGACAACTACCATGTCAAAACGGTACTGGATAGCGGCAAAGGCCTATATTTCACCAATGGAAGCTGTTGTGAGATTCGGTGGGAAAAGGGAAATTCCACTGCTGCGCTGCGGTTCCAGGATGCGGACGGTAATCCGTTGTCGCTTAATGCCGGCAACAGCTATATTTGTTTGACGGATACGAACAATGAACAATATACTGTGATTGCATGAGGAATTATTTCTATGTCATTTGAAGTTGAAATGAAAAAATATATCAGGCTCTTAAACCGGCATTATACCGAGAATTTTGAGTTTGATCGGCCATATGCAGAAGCCTATCTGCGGTTTTTGCTGGAGGAAATTCAAAAGCATCCGTATCATTTGCGGGCTTATAATCAGATCGCCATCATGATGATGGAATTGTCCTGCGAGGATTATATTTTGTTTTTAAAAAAAGCTGTGGACCGCTGTAAAGAAAAGGCGAACCCGGATGTTCTCGCTATGTGCTATTCCAATATCGGTTATTTTTATATTGCGCAGGAAGACCGATATGAAGAAGCTGAGCCGTATTTACTGGAAGCTATCCGGTTATCCGACCGGTTCGATCAGCCTTTCGCGATGCTGTCGAAAGTTTATTTTGAAAAACAGGACTATGAAAAAGCCTGTGATTTTGCCCAGGCAGCGTTAGAAGTTCAAAACGGATATAATAATATTTGCAATTATGCGGCGTGTCTTGCCATGACCAAGGATTATCCGGCTGCTTATGAAATTTATCAGTCTTTATGTGAAAATCAGCCGTTTAACAGCCAAACTGAATGTGTGAAATTTGTTTTTGCTTCTCTTTGTTGTGCGGTCGGAGACGTTCAAAACGCAATGCAGATCGCCGATGAAATCATGCAGTGTAAGCAGCTTGGAAACCTGGATCGCGATGTAGATTATGCGGATGCAGGCTATCTCTATTTTCAATGCGGCGCTTATGAAAAGGCAAAGCTGGCGTTTGAACGTTCGGCATTTTCGGTCAGCGATGAATACCTGGAAGCGTATTATTATTGCTGCTGCATGTGCGGGGATTTTAATGCAGCGGAAACAAAGTTGTTCAGTGAAATTGCAATGCTGGAAGAGGCGGAACGTGAAAAGGAAGAGGATGAACCAAAAGAAGATCTGTCAAAAAAGATCGATACAAAAAAAGAGACTTTTGACAGAATTGTCAAAAATGGTGAAAAGCCTGTTCACGACTTTAAATCCACCTTTATCTGGAATTGTTTATTGATCGAATGTCCACGGCACTGGAACTTTGAAAATTGAATATGGTCAATTCTTTTTCATTTGCGTAAAATATAGTAACGGACAAACTTTAAAAATATTTTTGCCATGTGATTAATTTTGAAAAGAATGGGTAAAAATAGGATTGAAGGATTGATCCTTAAATATATTTACGGAGTGTGAAATTTGCATGACCATCAAAAGAGGAGATATTTACTACGCAGATCTAAGTCCTGTTTTAGGCTCCGAACAAGGCGGTCTTCGACCCGTTTTAATTGTGCAGAACGATATCGGAAATAAATATAGTCCGACGGTGATCGCCGCGGCAATCACCAGCCAGCAAACCAAAAATGATTTGCCGACACACATTAAAATCAATGCCGACGGATCCGGATTGGCGAAAGACTCTATCGTTTTGCTCGAACAGGTCAGAACGATCGATAAGCAAAGGCTCAAAGAAAAAATGGGGAGCTTAAACCATGCAACCATGAACGGTATCAACCGGGCATTATCGGTCAGTTTTGGATTAAATTAATAAGCGCTACATAAATTCTTGTAGCGCATTAAAAGCAGGCGGTTCTCACTGCCTGCTTTCCATTTTTAGGAGGGATATATATGAGGAGAAAAAATTTTCTATGTTTTGTCATTGCAGTTTTGCTGGTTTGTTCTTTGGGAGGAACATCCGTTTTTGCGGAGGAAAACCTGTTTCAGGCCCATTTAAATGAAAATCAAACCTATACGGTTACGGGCGGAGAAATTGATTCCTCCAGTGTGGAGATTCCGGAAAGTTTAAACGACATTACGGTATCCCGGATTGAGACAGCTGCTTTTTTAGGAAATGAAAAGATCCGAATGGTCACGATTCCCCAAACTATTGAGGAGATAGGGGATTGGGCGTTCGGAAATTGTACGTCCCTTTCCTTCCTGGAAATAGAGAATCCGGATGTCCGCATTGGCGCCGCCGCTTTTGAAAATACGCTGTGGTTGGACAAACAGGCGGCCGGCGTGGTTTATATCGGGAACAATGCCTATACATATAAGGGTGAAATACCAGCGGATACAACGCTTGTTTTGCAAAGCTATATTACCGGTATTTCTGATGAAGCGTTTGCCTGGCAGTCTCATCTGGAGACGGTGGAAATTCCATCCGGTGTTGTGGAAATCGGGGACAAAGCATTTTATCAATGTGAAAATCTGACGTCGGTCACGATTCCCGCAAGTGTCGAAACGATTGCAGACGACGCGTTTGAAGGCTGCAGCCCCGACTGCACGTTTTATGTTGAACGCAATTCCATTGCACATATGTTTGTAAAGGATATGGGGTATCATTATTCCGTTCCCTTTGCATTCACAGCAGCTTTTTGGCTGTCGGTCGGTGGCGGCACCGTGCTTTTGGCGGCTGCCATTATTTTAGTTGTGATTCTCCGGAAAAAGCAGAAGCAAAAACATGAAAATCCTTATGAATATGTGTTTTACACGAAAAAATGAAAACTGAAGAACTTAAAATAAACCTCAGACATTGAATTTAAAATAAATGAAAAACAGGCGGGAAGACAATTTGATATGCACCCCAAAAGTTAGACACTTTTGGAGGTGCATATTTTTTATGGG
>CAMMAZ010000061.1 GCA_946493765.1 uncultured Clostridia bacterium
GGTTTCTCCATTCGTCACTTCTTTTTTTATTCTTTTTGTAACACATCTATTGTAATCCTACAAAACAAATTGCGATTATTCATAAAATAGACTTTTCTTTTTAGAATAAATGTGGTATGATGATTTTAATTGTAAAGCAAAAACCGAAAAGGAGCGTATAGATAATGGGGCTTAGAGAAATGCTGCTCGGCTCTTACAGCAAGCGGCAGCTGAAAAAAATCGAACCGATCAAACAGGCGGTTTTGAATTTGGAGGAAAAGTTTAAAGCCTATTCCGATGAACAGCTGCGGGAGATGACCGATACCTTTAAAGAGCGTCTGCAAACCAGCGAAACGCTGGACGATATTCTGCCGGAAGCATTCGCCGTCTGCCGGGAAGCGTCCGACCGGGTGCTTGGCATGCGGCCGTATCCGGTGCAGGTCATCGGCGGCATCGTGATCCATCAGGGCCGTATTGCGGAAATGAAAACCGGTGAAGGAAAAACGCTGGTGGCCACCATGCCGGCTTATTTGAATGCTCTGGCGGGCAACGGCGTGCATATCGTCACCGTTAACGAATATCTGGCAAAGCGCGACTCGGAATGGATGGGGAAACTCTATCGTTTTCTGGGACTCACGGTGGGGCTGATCTGCCACGACCTGTCGCAGGAGGATCGCAAAGCCGCCTATAACGCGGATATTACCTATTGCACCAACAACGAACTGGGATTTGATTACCTGCGCGACAACATGGTAACCTATAAGGAACAGCGCACCCAGCGCGGACACAGCTTTGCCATCGTCGACGAGGTCGACTCGATTTTAATCGATGAGGCGAGAACACCGCTGATTATTTCCGGCCAGGGGGATAAATCCACCGATTTGTATAAGCAGGCCGATTCTTTTGCCAGAACCTTAAAAGCCGTTAAGGTCCGTCAGCTCGACAGCAAGGTCGATGCGGACGAATTGTATGAAGACGGGGATTACATTATTGATGAAAAAGCCAAAACCGCGACACTGACCGCAAACGGCGTGAAAAAGGCGGAGGCGTTTTTCAATATCGAAAACTTCAACGATCCCGACAACATCACCATTGCGCATCACGTCAACCAGGCGATCAAAGCGCACGGGATCATGCACCGCGACATCGATTATGTCGTCAAAGACGGCGAGGTCATCATCGTCGATGAATTCACTGGTCGTTTGATGTTCGGCCGCCGGTACAACGAGGGTCTGCACCAGGCGATCGAAGCAAAGGAAAACGTCAAGGTCGCGCACGAGTCTAAAACGCTTGCGACCATCACGTTCCAGAACTTTTTCCGGTTGTATAACAAGCTGTCCGGTATGACCGGTACCGCGATGACCGAATCACAGGAATTTTCCGAGATTTATAAGCTGGACGTTGTCGAGATCCCGACCAACCGGCCGCTGATCCGCGACGATAAGCCGGATGTGATTTATAAAACCGAAAAGGGAAAATTCAATGCAGTGATCGATTATATCGCCGATTGCCACGAAAAAGGGCAGCCGGTGCTGGTCGGTACCATCTCCATTGAAAAGTCCGAGCGCGTTTCCAAGCTTTTGAAAGCCAAAGGCATCCAGCACAACGTGTTGAATGCGAAAAATCATGAAAAGGAAGCGGAAATCATTGCGCAGGCTGGCAAGCTCGGTGCGGTGACGATCGCAACCAACATGGCCGGACGCGGTACCGATATTATGCTCGGCGGTAACGCGGAATATATGGCCAAAGCCGAAATGCGCAAACAGCAGTTTCCCGAAGAGCTGATCGCCGAAGCGACCGGTTTTGCCGAAACCGATAACGAAGAAATTTTAAACGCAAGACAGGTGTTCACCGAACTGAACGCCAAGTATAAGCAGGAAATCGAACCGGAAGCGGAAGAAGTGCGGAAAGCCGGCGGCCTTTGCATCATCGGCACCGAACGGCACGAATCCCGCCGGATCGACAACCAGCTGCGCGGCCGTGCCGGCCGGCAGGGCGATCCGGGTTCGAGCAAATTCTTTATTTCCCTGGAAGACGATCTGATGCGTCTGTTTGGCGGCGAACGGATCTATCGTATGATGGAAACGTTAAAGGTGGATGAAAACACCCCGCTGGAAATGGGTATGCTTTCGAAATCCATCGAAAGCGCGCAGCAGAAAATCGAATACCGCAATTTTGCAACCCGGAAAAGCGTTCTGGATTTTGACGATGTCATGAACGTGCAGCGTACCATTATTTATGAGCAGCGCAACCGTGTGCTGGACGGGGACGACCTGAAAGAAACCATCGCGGGTATGATGAAAGAAACCATCGGCCATATCTGCGGACAGTATTTAACGGGAGAGAGCGCCGACGATTGGAATCTGCAGGGACTCAAAGATAACCTTTCCGCCTGGCTGCCGGTCGGCGATGCGCTCGAATTTACAACAGACGATCTCAATCGCTTAAAGCCGGCGGATGTGTCGGAAAAGATCTATGCCATTGCAAAGGAAGCCTATGCGCAAAAGGAAGCAGAGTTCGGTTCCGATCTGATGCGGGAGATCGAACGCGTGGTGCTGCTGCGCAGCGTGGATTCCCACTGGATGGATCATATCGACGCGATGGACGAACTGCGCGCCGGTATTGGCTTGCGTTCCTATGGACAGCATGACCCGGTCGTGGAATACCGCAACGAGGGCTATGATATGTTCACCCAGATGACCGAGTCCATCCGGGAAGAAACCACCAAACGTATTTTGAACGTCCGCATCAGACGACAGGAGGACGTCAAACGCGAACAGGTCGCAAAAATCACCGGCGAGAGCGGCGGCGACGATTCGGTCAAAAAAGAACCGGTCCGCAAAGCGAAAAAGCCGGGAAGAAATGATCTTTGTCCATGTGGTAGCGGCAAAAAATATAAAAAATGCTGCGGCGCCGACGAATAAATTGTGATTTTATTGGAACAACCGTTCTTTTTAGGCGGTTGTTCCGTTTTTTTGTCTGATTTTTGTTTTATTTAGATAAAATAATCCTAAAATTTAAAAAATATTGACATTTTTAAAAAACAGAGTATGATAGAGGCATGAGGGAATTCTTGTAATGGGAAGGGGAATTTTTATGATTCAAAATGTTCGAGCAAAAAAGATTATCAGCCTTGTTGTCTGTTTGGCTTTGTTTTTAAGCACAATTGTAGCAACCGGTATTTTAACAAATGCAGACGAGAATACAAATCTTGCTCTTGGAAAAACCGTCACTGCGTCGAATCTTCGCAATGGAGATGATTTGATCACCGTTACAGACGGTGTCAAAAACAAACTGGAAGACCGGCAGGATCTGCCGACCGGCGAACAGTGGATCACGGTTGATCTCGGCGCCGAAGCGACCGTCGATCGGATCGTGGTTTACTGGGAGTCCGAACCGTCGCATTTGGCAATTGAAACATCTTTGAATAATGAAACATGGGATGTGCAAAAGGACGACACGGAGGTTGTAACAACCGGTTATCCTAAAGTGTATGAAGCTGAATTTGCCGCAGTTTCCTGTCGTTATGTGCGGATCCATATGTATGAGCTTCCCAGTCAGTGGGGCTACGGTATTGTAGAATTCGAGGTATATGGAACCTATAATGGTGAAGCCCCCACGACCGTTTCTACCTCCGGCGATTCGTCCACCACTTCTTCTACGCAGCCGACAGATCAACCGACTGCGACTACGTCGTCTACAACAGAAACTACCACACAAGCAGCCCAAATCGGTGAAAATATTGCATTGGGCAAAACGGCATCGGTATCCGAGTGGCGCGTTGCTGAGAATTTGGATAAAATTACTGATGGTGTTAATAATGATGTAACCAACCGGCAGGATATTCCGACCGGCGAGCAGTGGGTTACCGTCGATCTTTGGGCGGAAGCGACTGTTGACAAAGTTGTATTTTATTGGGAATCCGAGGCTTCCCATTTTGCAGTTGAAACTTCCCTGAACGGTGAAGACTGGACTGTTCAAAAGGAAGAGACAGAACCTGCCATGACAGGCCGTCCGTTAAAATATGAACTGGCATTGGATGCGGTTTCCTGCCGTTATGTGCGGATTCATATGTATGAAACACCCAGCCAGTGGGGATACGGTGTAGTTGAATTTGAGGTTTATGGCGAATATGACGCCGGCGTAATCGTTACGGAACCGACAACCACCACAACGACACAGCCAGCCCCTGTGGATCATCTGGAAGTGCCGAACACGCCAGCAAGACTTTCCGGCGGATGGGGCGCGAATGACAGCGTCAGCAACCCGATTTATACAAACGGCGGTAAAATCTTAGAGGTCAAAACCAATACTTCATCCGGGTTCACTGCCAATGCGCAGTGGTATGCGGACCTTTCCGGCGGCGTGGAGCTTTATGATCAGGTAATCGAAACGGAGGGTACGATCGCAGTCGATGTGCTCGGTATATTTACCACGCAAAATAATGTTTATGGCGATAACTATGTAAAATTGGTCGGCAATGGCGCGCAGGGTGTTGCGGACGGCGATTTTGATTATGTGATTCGTCCCAATCAAGTGGTTACACTGACCTACACCCCGGAAGAATGGATTGGCACAGCCGGTTCAACTGCCGCGGATGTAAAAAATGTGTGGATTTCGGTTTTGGGTTATAACGGCAACGCGGTTAACGGCACATTCTATATGTCCGCGCCTTATGTGATTCCGGGCGAGGGACATGAAATTCCGACCGTAACAACTGCATCCACAACAGAGGATACAACGGCAACCGAGCCGGACGATACAACGGCGACCGGGCCGGACAATACAACGGCGACCGGGCCGGAC
>CAMMAZ010000062.1 GCA_946493765.1 uncultured Clostridia bacterium
TTTTCCATGGTTAATTATATCAACTTTTCCCCGTTTTTCAACCCCTTTTTCGAGGGTTTCTTAAAAAATAGCAGATTTTATTCTGTTCGCTCCCAATTTTCGACAATTCACTCCAATTCCTCTTGCCAAGAAAAATTTTTTGTTATACTTTTTCCGATAGCCTTTGGCGGGAGGTGAGGTAAAATGTTTTTATTTTTTGCATTTCAGTTTCAAATCGTGTTTGACTCTGAAACGGAAAATTACACGCGCAATATTTTCAAAAATGCAATGGGATTTCGGCGTGTTCAAATGCAATATAGAATGTGAGTTTATCAAAATTTAAAAGGATGAAAATGATTGAGAAAGAGAGAAAGAATAAAAATGCAGATTGAACGGAAAGAAATAGAAATTGAAATAGAAGGCGAACAGATTAAAACCTATGGATTTCGCGTTTATGATGAAGTTGGAACAGAATGTTACCGGATTGATGATATATCGTCGAATATGCAATTTGTCGACGATATTATTTTTGCTATAAAAAGTGGAAAAACTTCACTTTATCACATACATGACATTGTGGAGGATGCTGTTTCATTTTTAGAAATTGACAAACCGGACGCCTGATTGTATAATCAATATACAAAAGGAGTGAAAGGTATGGCTGCACAATTTATTTGTTATCCCAAATGTACGACCTGTCAAAAGGCGAAAGCTTATTTGGATGAGAGAAAAATAGCTTATACAATGCGGGACATCAAAATCGACAATCCCACTTATGAAGAGTTGCTGCAATGGTATCAAAACAGCGGTATTGCGCTGAAACGTTTTTTCAATACCAGCGGTATGCTTTACAAACAGATGGGGTTAAAAGAAAAACTGCCTCAGATGACGCAGGAAGAACAGCTGCGGCTGCTAGCAACGGACGGTATGCTGGTTAAACGTCCGATTTTGGTGGAAGATGGACAAATTCTTGTTGGATTCCGGGAAAAGGAATGGGAACAGTATTATCAAAACTGAAAAGAACCGTGTTTCGAAAAAACTACCGAAACACGGTTCTTTGTTGTTTTACGTCAAACTATCTGTATTTGGAAATGTAGTGATGATTCCCGCAAGATACTGGCGGATACATAAAACATCTTTTCCGCTGACCATCTGATCGCCTGTGACATCTGCATTTGAAAGATTGAATTGATCCGCTCGTACAATACCGACAAGATATTGGCGAATTAACAAAACATCTTTACCGTTGACTTTTTGATCGTCATTCGCATCACCAAATAAGATGGGGGAGATGGGGGCAGAAGAAGTGATGGGAACATCGATCTCTTCTCTAGGCGGTTCGGTGAAGGGATCAAAGGAATAGTCGAGCAGAATATCGTCAAAATACAAATCCGCCCCGGCGGGAAGACTGAAATGGAACAACAGATTATAGGTCTGTTGCAGCCGTTCGTCGCTGCCTTTTATGGTTTTATATTCCTTTGTATCGTAGAAGTTTTCATCCCAATGGATATAGTACCAATTTTGATCCGGTGTATAGCGAATAGAATACCGCATATTAGCGCCGTTGAAGGTCACTGTTCCGGAGACATTTTTTCCGTTGGTATCCACATAGAAGCGGATACCGTGCGTATTCAGAAAATATTCCGCTGGGATATTGGCATGCAAAGCAGTGTTGCTGGTTGCAGTTTTATCATTATGGATTCTAAGACCCTTGGTGCTTCCGGTGCCATAGGCCAGTTTGGAAGCGTCGTCATGGCAATAGACAGTAGAAAGCCATTTGGTTGTATCACCACATAAAACATTTGGGATTTTTTCATTGGTCTGACCAACTTCGCCATTTTCCCAGTCTGTCGCCATTTTAAAGCGATCGAGATAAATAGGCGTATCATCTACAAACGGAACGCCGTCCCCGTTATATGCGCCGATATTCGGCGGTGTAGATTTATCAATAGGATTGCCGAAAAAGTCTGTTGTCAGATCATCGTCTATGATCTGACCGGCTTTGAGCGCCGGGGAATTGTCAAACAGCGCATAAGCGTCACAGCTTTCAATACCGGTTCCGCCATTGCCTGGGTCCACAAACATCGGATCCTTGGAACGAATATTGCCGGATGCTGTGATACCGTCGTCTTCCGTTTGTTCCGCGTCGTTTTTAGGCGCGCCGCCCGTGGCGGTACCGTAGGTCAAATTGTTGGAGAAGGTAGTACCGGTTAAGTTTTTGAGTGTGATGCCGCCGCGTTCACAGTAAAAAATATTATTGATAATAGCAGTATTGGTTCCATATCTGCCGTCTTTGGAATAAATAAAGAATAAGCTTGAGCAGCTGTTTTCCCAACCGCTGTAGATGGTATTATTGTAAATTTTCGTGTCTTTGATATGGCCGGTTAGAGAAAAAGTATTTTTCCGATCGTTTTCTGAAATGTTATAACGAACGATACTCCCGACATTAAAAGCTTCTTTACCGTCCCAGTTTTTTGGTTCAGTGCAGATGAGCATAAATCCGCCCTGGTTATCGTGCGAATAGTTATATTCAAAGGTGGTGTAATAGCACTGATAATCGCAGTCATAGCCCTGTCCGTCGCTGGTCGTTTGGGTGTTAAACGCTTCGTTATAGCGAAAAACCGCATTATAACAGGAAAAAGCCCAAATCGCCACATGCGCTGAAGTGGAATAACTATGCGACCTGTTGACAATATTGTGTTCTACCAGCGGCCGCACACAGTTGTTGACCATAATACCGTCTTGTCCGATATTATAAAGGTAATTATTCCGGATTTCCACATTGCGTCCGGATTTCTGATTGATGACGCCATTCGCATCACAGCCGCTATAAACGCCGTTGACCATGATGCCAACACCTTTACAGTTAGAGATATGGTTGTCTTCAATGACAATACCGCCCAACTGTCCATTGGTTTTAGAACTACTGACGACAATGCCATCTTGTTGTGCATGCGTCCAGGAAGACCATTTGTCTGGATTGGAACCAACGATTGTACAACCGCGGATACAGATACCTTCTGATGTATAATTATCGCTGATTTCGACTTTCACATTATATTGTTCACCGGCATTTGTCGTGTTATTTTTTAAAGCCAAATTTTCCACCGTCACATAGCTGACATTTTTCAAGTAAACGACGGCGTCGGCTGCCGGCAGGTCTTCCATATCCTCGGTGAAGGCGCATTCGATATAAGGCAGCGGTGCGGCGTCATCCCCATAGCAGCCGAACGTGATCGGTCGTTCTTTTGTGCCGGAGCAGCTAATCTGCAGAGATTGGCCGACCCAGTTTCCGCCTCGTTTGAGCAGAATAGAGTCGCCGGGCTCGAAAACAGTATGATTAACCTTATCTAAACTTTGCCATGCAGAAGATGTGCTGGTTCCGGAATTTGCGTCGTTCCCATTTTGCGCATCGACATAGTAGACGGTGCCGTCCGACACGTCATCTGTTTGTGCATAGACAGGGAAAAACAGCGTGTTGCCAACCAACAACACGCATGCGAGCAGCAAAATACCCGCCCGTTTGATTTTCATAAATGCCACCTCTTATTACTCCTCTTATTACTATAAATATTATATAATATTTTTTACAAAAGAACAACAGAAAAAATAGATGAATGCGTGGTTAAATGGAAATTTGTATCTTTTTTAAAGCAAAAAGGTTTTAAAGCAACCGCTTTAAAACCTTTTTTTGCGATGGGATCTCTGCTTTTTCGGTTTCGATAATTTTGTTTTTTGACTGCGTAAATATTCTGCATCGGGAGAGACCAGCTTGTCCTTCCCGGTACCAATCAAATCTTGCCGGCCTGCTTTACAAAGCGCGACGATAATCTTCCTTTTGTTTTCGGGCTTATAATACTGTAGCAAAACGCGCTGCATTTCCTTTTCCTCACGTGTTCTGGCAACGTAAACGGGTTTTAGGGTATAAGGATCAAGACAGGTATAAAACATACAGGTGGATAAAGTGCCAGGCGTCGGATAGAAGTCCTGCACCTGTTCCGGATGAATTTTATTGCGCTTTAAAAACAAAGCGAGTTCGACTGCATCGGACAGTTTGGAACCGGGATGTGAAGACATCAGATAAGGTACCAGATATTGTTCCTTGCCCTTTTGTTTTGTGATCGCATAAAATCGTTTTTGAAATTCCAGATAGGCTTCAATATGCGGTTTTCCCATTTTATCCAAAACGGCGGCGGAACAATGTTCCGGCGCTACTTTCAGCTGTCCGCTGACATGATGCTCGATCAGTTCATTTAAAAACGCTTCGTTTTTATCCTGCAATAAATAATCAAAACGGATCCCGGAACGAATAAATATTTTTTTGATACCATCGATTTTACGCATTTTTTGCAGCAGATGCAGATACTCGGTGTGATCTGCCTGCAGATTTTTGCAAGGGGAGGGGGCAAGGCATTTTTTCCCTTTGCACAGCCCATTGGTCAGCTGCTGCTCGCAGGAAGGACCGCGAAAATTGGCGGTCGGTCCGCCGACGTCATGAATATGGCCTTTAAAGTCCGGCAGCTTTGTCAGCATCCGCGCTTCTTTCAAAACAGATTCTTCGCTGCGTACCGTTACCCGCCGTCCTTGGTGCAGCGCAATGGAACAAAAATTACAAAATCCGAAACAACCACGGTTAT
>CAMMAZ010000063.1 GCA_946493765.1 uncultured Clostridia bacterium
GTGCGGCTAAGTGATGCACTCATTTTTTATTCGGCAAGGCTAGGATTTGAACCCTACTTTTTCGTCTCGTGAACAGAATTCACATTGACATATGTTACATTTTCCTCTAAAATAAAATTATAATCTGGAAATTTAGGGGGTATGTAAAATGAAATCTTTGAAATCATTTTTAATTCTATGCACATTTGCTGTGACTATGGGAACTGTATGGAAAGGCAACTTTTGTCTTGCACATAAAACGGCTTTCGATGGAATTTTATTCTATGTGTTTGCTGCCGCACTGTTGTTATGTGCCATAGGGGTGATTTTAAACCGTTCAAGAATCCCATTCGCCATTGGTGGTATTCTTTCATCCGTTTGTTTTTTCGTTCAAATTTTTCGCTTTCCGGTCGATACTGTTTCAACATATTGGATCAGCGAACATCTGATAGCCTATATCGTCTATCATATTTTAAGAACTTGCATGCAACTTTTAGCGCTCTGTCTATACTGCTACCTTTTAAAACGGATTCTCAAAAATGAAAAAACAGGTGAGTTGACTATCCCGGTCTATTCACTGTCTCTGGCTGCTAACGCTGTTTTGCTTTTCATGAACCTGTATCTCTTTGATCCCGTTCTGCACTATGATTTTTCCGATGTTTTGTCTGTTCTTTTTGATTTTCTTCCCGGCTGCGCAGCCCTTTCCTGTTGCACGTTTTATGCTGTTTCGCAGAAAAAACATGCTCGGATTGATCATGTTAACCAGTATTTGGGCGCATTCTGGCAAAGAACGTTATGGCTGCGGTTTTATATTTTCTGGCGCTTGCCGCTAATCTTCCTTTTTGGCTCGGTCGGACTGCTCGGTAATATTTTACGGTTCGTCAATAGCAAAGAGGCCATATCAGATATTTTCATTTTTTCATCTGCTGTAACCTTTCTTTTATTATTGCTCTATGTTTACACTTATATCACAATGCGTCGTTTCTCTTCGGCAGGTTATATTGCCAATATCGTTTTGCTGGTCGCTGAAACTGTCTCTATATTCTTTTCCGGTGCGGTTTTTTCATCCTCACAATTTTTAGGCAGCTTGATTGGCGGAACATTACTCTGGTTTTTACCCAATCTTTTCTATTTCCGAAAAAGAGAAGAAATATTTACTGCCAATGCGAGTACACTTAAAAATCTGCCGGACGACGCCGCTGTCGACTCTTCTGCGGATCTTGGCTCCCTGTCCGTTTGGCATTGTGAAATCTGCGGCGCCGAAAATCCCGACTCATCAAACGCTTGTCAGACATGCGGCACGAAAAAACCATTAAAATCCTAAAACAGATTTACGCAAAAAACAACACAGGAGGTCAACCTCCTGTGTTGTTTTATTTTTCAAAAACAAATTTTAGAAGGGCAAATGCAACGCCATCCTGATCGTTGGATTTTGTGATAAAATCCGCCGCTTTTTTAACTGCTTCCCTACCGTTTTCCATAGCAACGGACACACCGGCGGTTTGCAGCATAGCAAGATCGTTGTTGTTGTCGCCGATCGCCATGACTTCCCGCATATCGACGGCAAAATAATCTGCCAGCATCTGCAATCCTGTGCCTTTGTCCACGCCAAGTTTATTAAACTCTAAATTGGTCTCCTCCTGCAAAGTGACCGCAAAAGGCAGTGTTTTAACTTTTTCAAACGCCGCATCTCTTATCTTGGCGCTTCTGAAAAAGATATTGACCTTGCCGACCGGTCGCTGCCTTTTCTTCAAATAATCCGAAAAGTTTTCAATGCCTGTCCGGGTTTGGCAGACAAGTTGGTACAAGCTTTTGGAACAATAATCCTGCGGATGCTGCATGCAACCTGCATCGGTCAGCACCTTTCCGTCCGCAAAAAGTTCAAACATCATATCCTCATCTTGAAACAACTGGTAGATCCGGCGGACATCTTCCATGCCAAGCGTGTTTTCACTTAATAGTTTTTTTTCTTTTAAATCCGTTACAAATGCGCCATTGCAGGTAATAGCATAACGCACATCGGGCAGCTGTTGCCGAACATTTCCCAGTTCATTTGCGATCCGGCCGGTCGCAAACGCAAAATGAATTCCTTTTTCGATGCAGGCGTTGATCGCCTGCTTTGTCGGTGTCGTGATCTGCTTTTTGGAATCGAGCAGCGTGCCATCCAAATCCACGGCAACAATTTTGATCATTTGGTAATCCTCTCTGTTTCACAAAATGATTTTAATGCTGAGAATATTGTATCACATTCTTATGCATCCGTAAATTGCCGGGATTTAAAATCTTATTTATATTTTCGTTGAAATATTTATTCTATTCCCACAAATTTTTTGTAAGCACCCTATATTCATTATTTGCAGACAGGTAAATAACAGCTCTAAAAATTGTCCATAAGTGTCTTCCGTCCTAGTCAGATTTTCTTTTTGCCCGCCGCCGATAAAGCAAATAGACAATAATGCCGCTTGCTAAAATAACCGCGGCAATATCGCCGATTATGCCGACCACAAACAGCCAATCGATATTGTTCACGGGCAGTGTAACAACGGGCTCGCCCGCCTCCACCATGACAAGATCTCCGTATTCTTCCTGGAATGCCTGCCGGTATTTTTCCAACGATCCCGCTTTCACCTCGACAAGCACTCTGTTTTCAGGCAGCCAGCCAACCAGATAGATATCGCCATCTCCCGACGCCATTTCTTCTCGCATGCGGTTTTCCAGTTCATCGCTTGCTCTTTTGACCGCATTATACGAATATTTATAATCTGTCGATTCGAAAATAAAATAATCCGGATTGCTGACCATTTTCTGCAATTCCTGTTCCCGCCCGGCGTTTCTGCCGATCAGGCCGATAAAATAAATTTCTTTTTGATTCACCGTTTCCATGCGAACATAAGCAACGTCTTCCGGATATGCATTTTCTTCCCAGCGCTCGACCAATTCTGCAACAGTCGGCAACTCCTGTCCGGACACGTTGCAGCACAAAAAGGTCCCAATCAGCAGACCGATCATGCAAATTATTATTGCTTTTTTCATTTTACTTCCCCCATTTCAGTTGTTTTCAAAATCCGAAATCTAACAATTTTTATCAGATCTCTATTTTTATGTTATAATATTTTAGCTGCTTATTCAATCTGCTATTTACATACATTTTTATCAAAAAATTTGGATATAAACACCAAAAGACGCAATCTGAAAAACAGTTTGCGTCTTTTATTTATAGAAATAAGAATTCTATTGGTCTCTTTTGGACACGACAATACCGCCGGTCTTATAGATACTGTCCGGCGGGACAACACCGCGAACCATCGATAACGGATAAACATTGGAACGCCGACCGATCACCGTGCCGGGATTCAAAACTGCATTGCAGCCAATTTCCGCATAATCTCCGAGCATCGCGCCCATTTTTTTAAGCCCCGTGTCCAATGTCTTTTCGCCGTTTCGAATCACCACAGGACTTTTATCTGCTTTCACATTAGAAGTGATAGAACCTGCGCCCATATGGGATTTATAGCCTAAAATCGAATCGCCGACATAATTATAATGCGGCGCCTGCACACAGTCGAACAAAATCACATTTTTCAGTTCCGTTGAATTACCGACAACACAATTTTTGCCCACGATCGCATTGCCGCGAATAAATGCGCCATGCCGGATCTCTGCCTGCGCGTCGATAATACAAGGCGTACCGATAAACGCTGTCGGTGCAACTTTTGCCGTTTTATGAATATAAACGCCTTCTTCCGGCGACCAAAAATCTTCTCCTAATTTTTTTTGCAGTTCTAAAAGGATATCCCCAATATGGGGCAAAGCCTCATGCGGATATTGAAACGCACGCAACGCCTCTCCCGCAATGGATTTCGTTAAATCAAACAGCTGTTCCGTTTTCATCGATTCCATTTCAAAAATACCTCCTTATTATTTCCTTTTATATAATATTACACCCGCTACAGAAAATTTTCAAGTTTTTTAAATTTCTGTAGGTTTACAATAGATGTGTTACAAAAAGAATAAAAAAAGAAGTGACGAATG
>CAMMAZ010000064.1 GCA_946493765.1 uncultured Clostridia bacterium
ATTCGTCACTTCTTTTTTTATTCTTTTTGTAACACATCTATTGTAAACCTACAGCCTGATTTTCATGTGAATGATATTCTCGTTGACTTTATTGGAAATTTATTGTATAATATTTTTATATCAAAAAGGGGGACTTTTTAACATGAAAAAAATTATTTCGATTCTTGTGGCAGTTTGTTTGCTTTGCAGCACCGCTGTTTTTTCTGTCGCGGCGGAGAACGCATCGGATTTTTCTGATCTGGATGTAAACTTTGATGAAATGATCGACGGAATTCTGGATGAGGGCTTTGATTTTGGTTCTGTGACCGAACTGCTGCCGGAAGATGCCTCGCCGGAACTTTTGGCTTATGCCGACGCGGTGGACAATCTTTTTGAAGTTTTCACGCAGTATATGTCGGCGCCGGAGTTAACCGATGGGTTTGCAAGCTTTGCGGATGAAACCCATTTCACAGGTGAGATGGCGAATGCGTTTGTTGAAGCGTTAGCTTCCATTTGCGATACTGTGGATGCTTTGGATGA
Organism: uncultured Clostridia bacterium; assembly: GCA_946493765.1. Lineage (GTDB taxonomy): Bacteria > Bacillota > Clostridia > Oscillospirales > Acutalibacteraceae > RUG11462. The sequence goes on from CAMMAZ010000064.1 coordinate 520, forward strand.
CGAAGACTATGCTTTGCTGGCACAGGATGATGCACAAATGGCGGAACTTCTTAAGGAAACAATGGGAACATATGCGTCAATGCTGGAGGAAATGCAGGCGATGGTGGAACCTTTAAGCGGCTTGCTTCAGAACAGCGAAACATTAAATGAGCAGTGGAAAGCGGTATCCGATGTTTATGAACTGTTGCTGCAATATCAGGAAGACACAGCGGAAATCTTTTCGGATGTTTATGCCGACGGAACATACACAAGCGATACCCTGGCGCTTAACAGTGATGTGTTTGATATACAAGGCCTTTTTGACACGGAAACTATGACCGCGCAGCAATACAATGATTTGCTTTCTATTTCTGAAGCACTGCAAACGCTTTCTCCGGCATTGGAAAGCTATTTAGTGGATTACTGCGGACTGGACGTGTTGAAAGAGCAGGTTAGCACATATGTTGCGGCCTATGAAGCGGCACATCCGGAAGTGGTAACAACCACAACGACAACAGCTGCAGGACAGGCTGAAACCGAATCCGATTATTCTGTTTCTCCGTCGACCGGCGCTGACACGGTATATGGAACGGTTGCACTTGCGCTTTTGGCAGCAGTGGCACTGTTCGTTTCCAAACGCAGAAAGGTAAAAGCGTAATCCTATTGAGAATAAAACAAAAAACCGATGCGATTTTATTCGCATCGGTTTTTTATGTTTAACATTTTTAAAAGCCCAATGATTCGCCGACCAGAATGACCTTGATCCGACCGGCAGGCCGGCACAACCGCGTGGTAACGATCTGCACGCAAATGGAATCCACACTTTTGCAGTCGGCGCATTCGCCTGTTTGATTGCAGGGTGTCCGATTATCAGGAAAACGTTGACAGTTGATCGGCGCAGCGATCGTGCGCGCGCGCACGACTGCGTCTTTTTGTGTTTTCACGATTTTGTTCACGCCTGCGATCACAACAACGCTTTTGGGTCCGAAAATCATAGCAGCCAATCGGTTCCCATTTCCGTCGACATTCACAAGCTGACCATCTTCGCTGATCGCGTTCGCACTCATCAGATAGGTATCACAGGTCAACGCCATGCGTGCGATATCTTCTCCCGGTTTCGGGTTCGCCCGATCCAAAACGGTATAATCTCCTTTTTTCAGCGCGTCAATGAGTCCGATTTCCTGCAGCGTTAGAGAACCGCCCCAGGAAACGGTGTCGCCCGCTGGAATCAGTTCCAAGGCTTTTTGCAATGCTTGTGCTTTGGTTTGCACATAAAAAGCTTCAAAATGACGGCTTTTCAGCGCATCGACCACACGCGGTCCCAATTTTTCGTTTCGGATTTGTGTTGCAGTCATAAAAATCCCCTCCTGTTTCATTTTTATGATTTGCCTTTGAACGACGCCCGGCATTTTGGGCAGGTAATTGTGATTTTTCCCTTACCTTTGGGAACGCGCAGCTGCGCCTTGCAATTTTTACATTTAAAGTATTTATACTGCACCGTGTCGGCTGAAGTATAATATTCATTTTGATAATAGCCGCTTTTCTTTCCGTAACCGAATTTGCGCGCGATTTTTAAGAATTTTTCGTTTTCGCGGCGTCGCTTGGAAAGATTTTGGGAAAAGGTTCTGAGCAATGCAACCACAAGCAAAGCGACAGACAAAAGATAGAGAATACCGGAATGGAAAAACAGGTTGATAATCGATAAACAAACCGCCAGAATAATGATCGCGACATTGAGCTGATCTGAACCGTATCGGCCGTAAAAAAGTTGCTGAAGCCGGTATCTGAACATGCAATGATCTCCTTTAATTCAAATACTATAATTATTTTTATTATAGAATGACTTTATTAATATATCGTTAATAGTTTTTAGCCTTTGCGTAAATTTCAGGCTGAACATGCAGAAAAAACAATCATATAATGAAATGGAAGCGTAAATTATTTACCAAAGGAGAAGTAGTTATATCAACATGTCAGAAAAAATTGTTTTAAGACCCGTTGGCAATTGCGCAGATGCGTTAGATGATATGCCGCTGGCAATGGCATATGTTCCCATGCAAAAATGGCGGGATATTTATGACGATGACGTCGCACTGAGTCGCGGC